>NZ_JBFELV010000187.1:0-9215 GCF_041551955.1 Desulfosarcina sp. | reverse complement strand
TGGAGCCCTCCAGGTCGATCTTGTCCGGGATGATGTTGCTCTTGGTGCCCCCCGAAATCTTGCCGAACATGATGACGGTCGACTTGAGGTTGCTGATCTCCCGGGTCTGGATCATCTGCACCGTCTGAATCAGGTTGGCCGCGGCAATCACGGGATCTACAGCATCCTCCGGGACGCCGGTATGGCCCCCTTTGCCGAAAATGGTCATTTTAAAGACGTCCAGTCCGCCCATCACCGGCCCTGCTGTGATGCCGATTTTTCCGGATTCAACTGGTGTCCAGACATGCAGGCCCATCACCGCATCGACCGTGGGGTGGTCAAGGACCCCTTCTCCAACCATGGCCCGGGCACCGGCGATCTCTTCATCGGGCTGGAACACGAATTTGATCGTTCCCGCAACGGCGTGTTTATTCTGCGTCAGGACCTTGGCCGCCACCAGCATCATGGCCATGTGCGCGTCGTGGTCACACGCATGCATGATGCCCGGGTTTTGGGACTTGTATTCAAATTCATTCTCTTCGCTAACCGGCAGGGCGTCCATATCCGCCCGCAGCATCAGAACGGGACCCGGGCGGGAGCCTTCAAGAAGTGCAATTACGCCGGTTTTGGCCATGCGCTGGGTGGTCAGACCCAGGTTCTGTAGGTAGGATTCAACCACTGTTGCGGTGCGATACTCTTCAAAGCCTAGCTCTGGATGCTGATGGAAATCCCGCCGAAGCGCGACCAGTTCATCGCGATACGTTTCGATCTGCTCAGATATCTGAATGTCCATGTCTCGTTGGCCTCTTGAAAACGAATCGTATGGCTACTTTATATGAAGCCCTCGTAAGGTTGTTTGACCACTGCCGAAAAAACGAAGTTAATCATGCTGATGTAGTCGAAAACCGGCATTTGAAGCGCCCTTTGCAAGGCTGAGGCATATGGCGGCAGCAGGCTGCACTCCAGGAGCAGGGCCTTCACCGAATCGTCAGCTGCCATGAGACAACGGCCGGCAGCTACCACTTCGGCTTCCACTTTGGTCGGGTCCAGTGAGCCCGACTCTTCGATGGCAAACCGGTAAAAGTCGGGCTGTTCTTCCAACCCTTGGATGACCAGTCGATCGACATCGGTCACCCCAACGGCGGCCAGCAGCGCTTCATCCAGGCTGCGCCCATCAGCCGTGATCACACCGACCTTGCCGCTCTCACCCAATATGGAGAGAATAAACGGAATCTGCAAGAGACTGGAGAGAAACACAGGAACCGGGAGTTCACGGGCCAAGCGCTTTTGATGCAGAGCCATGAACCCGCAGTCACCGGTAATGGCTCGTACCCCCTGGTCCACCAGCTCACAGGCCGCATGGTGCAGACCATCGTAGATCGAGGGGTCCTTACCGATGGCACGCGCTACCGTAAATCCCTCGACTTTGCGAAAACGCACTGGAAAGGGGTAGGTGGTGGCGTTGGCCACATCACCGGGGATGAAGGGTACCGATGTATCCAAAAGGAGGATACCGATGGCCTCTCCGCTGCTGACTTGTCCTTTTCTAGCCTGATAGATCATGCGCTTGCTTATCCCTTGACGAACAGTTTGCGGGGCACATCGGCGAAGGTCTCGCAGCCTTCTTCGCTGACACGGAACGACTCGCTGCATTCGAATCCATAGTCATCCATCCACATGCCCAAGATCATGTGAAAGGTCATGTTGGTAGCCAGGATGGTCTGGTCGCCGGGGCGCAGGCTGGCGGTATGTTCACCCCAATCCGGTGGGTAATTGAGACCCATGGCATAGCCGATGCGTGACTCTTTCTCCAAGCCGACCTTGGCGATGTGTGAACGCCAAATCAGTTCCACCTCCTCTGCACGCATTCCCGGTTTGATGCCGTCCAGGGTGAGATTGAGGCCTTCTACGGTGTGCTTGGCCAGTTCCACCAGCTTGGCCGGCGGGTTTTTACCTAAATAGGCCGTACGCGCGATGGGGCAGTGATAGCGATGCCGGCAGGCCGCCAGCTCCAGGTTGACCATCTGCTCGTTCTCATAGGGTGCATCGGTCCATGTCAGGTGAGGCGCCGAGGTCTTCTCTCCGGTGGGCATCATGGGCACGATGGCCGGATAGTCTCCGCCGAATGCCTCGGTTCCCGACATCTGCGCCTGGTATACGGCGGCCACGGCATCGCACTCGCGAACGCCCGGTTCGAGACGCTCGATGGCCGTGGTCATCACCCGGTTGGCGATCTGACCAGCCTCACGCATGATAGAAATCTCGGCATCCGACTTGACCAGGCGAATCCAGTTCACCAAGAGGTCGGCATTGGCAAAGGATGCGTTGGGCAGGTTTTTCTGCAGCTCGGCGTAGGCGCGGGCGGTAAAATAATAGGCATCCATCTCCACGCCAATGGTCTTTGCCCCCCAGCCTCGCTCGGCAATCACATCCCCCACAAAATTCATGGGATGCCGCTGCAGGGTCTGAATATAGTTTTCCGGATATCCGATGATATCCGTTGGTGACAAAAAGGTGGTATGCCGTGCGCCGGCCACATCCATTCGCCGCCCGATCCACATGGGGGTATCCGCATCCAGACTGACCACGACACACTGGGGTACATAAAATGACCATCCGTCATATCCGGTCAAGTAATTCATGTTGGCTGGATCCGAGACAACCAGCACTTCAATTCCGGCATCTGCCATCCGAGTCTTGGTATTGCCAAGGCGTTCGAGGTATTCGCTTTTTTTAAACAGGGTCATAGCTCCTCCATTGGGTCGACGGTTCAATCACACCCAACCTCTTAGTTTCATGGCTTTTTCAATCTTCTTCAATGCACTGATCCACGTGCCGGTCCGTAACGTAGCCCCGTCGTGAACCCGGGCCGTTTCTGCCGCATCGCGATAAGCTGCGAGAATCCGCTTTTCCAGCATGGCATTGACGGTGTCCAGGTCCCAGTACTGGTCGGAAAGCCCCTGGGTGCGCTCAAAGTGGCAGACGGTGGCACCGCCGCTGTTGGCCACCACATCGGGAACGATGGTCACTCCTTTTCCGGCCAGGATCTCATCGGCCTCGGTGGTTACCGGGCCATTTGCCCCTTCCACGATCAGCTTAGCCTTGACATCGGCGGCATTGCCCTGATGAATGACGCTCTGCACGGCAGCCGGGACAATGATATCGCAGTCGATGGCGAAAATTTCCTCATTGGCGACTGGCTCGGTGCCGGGAAAATCGACCACCTTGCCGGTTTCGGCCACATGGGTTTTGAGCGCCGGGATGTCGATGCCATCGGCATTGAAGATGCCGCCGAACACATCGCTTACCGCCACGATTCTGGCCCCTTCGGCATCGAGGAGCTCTGCCAGCGCTGATCCAACCTGACCGAAGCCCTGGACTACGGCCCTGCTTTTGGAGATATCCATGCCGAGGTCTTCGGCCGCAGCCTTCAGGGTAATGAATACGCCACGACCGGTGGCCGCTTCACCACCTGCCGAGCCCCCCAGAATAGCCGGTTTGTCATTGATGGCCGCCGGGCAGTGATGGCCGGTAATCTGCTCGTATTCGTCGAGCATCCAGGCCATGGCTTGCTCACCGGTACCGATATCGGCGCCGGGAACGTCGGCCCAGGGGCCCTTGGGGGAGAGTGCGCGTACAAAAGCGCGCACCAGCCGCTCCATGTCGTTTTGGGTCAATTCGGACGGATCGGCCTGGATGCCGCCCTTGGCGCCGCCTGCAGGGATGGCCGCCGCGCAGTGTTTGATGGTCATGAACAGGCCCAGGGCTTTGATCTCGTCCAAGGTGAGGTTGGGACGGATGCGCGTGCCGTTGCGGCAAGGCCCCAGGGCATCGCAATAGTGAACGCGATAAGCGGGAAAGACCTTGAAATCGCCGCTATCGAGCTTCAGGGGTATATGGAACTGTTGAATCCGCTTGGGCGCCTGAAGGATTTTCATCACCCGTTCGTCAATTCCGCCGATCCTTCCGGCTTGATTAAGGGTGTTGATCGCTACTTCAAAAACATTATTCATCTTGGTCACCTTTAATTTACTATTGATGCTAGTTTCTTACCGACGTCCGATGGCTATGGCAAATCGTTCTCAACGACTCAGCCAATCATGCCAAAGGCTGTCCATTGGCGTGTTCGGATCGTTGGTCGTCTTCGAATTTTCAATCTGGGCCCGTATAAGCGACCCAACGATTAACCGACCACTGGCAGGATCAAATCGGCCGGTCCCTTCCCGGACGTTTTTAACTGTGGGGCGTGACGGCCCATCAGTTCCTGAATCACCTGGGCCATTTTGACTTTTTCACGCACCAGATCCCGATGGAAAGACTCGAATGCCCATGGCTTATAAATGTCGCCTTCACTCGTGCCCGGTTCGATTTTAAAATAGACCGGTGCCGCGACACGGGCAATCTCCGGCGCCTCGTAGGCACGGTACATGCCGCCAAAAGCGTCGACGATAATCACATATACGTCCAGGGGGATATCCACGGTCTTGCGGATGGACGACAGGATCGGCAGGGAGACGTCGGAAAGCGGGTTGAAGGAATTGACCCCCATGGACTCGACCACCTTGGCACCGGCCGCACTGCAGTACCCGCCGAATACCGAAAATTTAAAGATGGTTTCAGCCGGAATAACCCCTTCTGCACGCATCTTGTTGAGAATGAACAACACGCCTTCGTCATAGACGAGGAAGCCGCGCACACCGGCTTCGATATTTCTCATGATGTCGGCGATGTGGTAGGAGATGTTGTCCGAACCCCTCAGGCGAAATCCCTGCATCTGCCCTTCGTGGGTCGCGGCTTCTTAGGAGCCCGCATCCCAGCCTTTACGATGGCCGACCACCATGACCAATTCGATCTTCTCGTCATAGGCCATCTGAGCCATGGCCTTAAGTTCCTCAAAATCGCAGTAGGTTGAGCCGCCTACGGTGGCGATGGCGCGGTGAACGACGACATTGCGTTTTTTGGCCTCGTCGATCATGGCTTCCATGGTTGTGGCCCGTTCGACGCCGGCGATCTCGATCCGCCAATGGGCACCATCCGGAAAGGACTGGGTCGAGTCAGCCAAATCATAGCCGTCTCGGCCGGGAATACCTTCTTTTTCCATAAAATCACGAATTGTTTTCAATACGTCAGACATGTTTGCCTCCATTAAATGTAACTTGTTGGGTAAATTATTCTGGCCCGGCAGGCCTGGCGTTGCTGTGCCTTAGAAACCAGACAGGCGAAATCGATCAGCCGATCAGCTTTTTGAGCTTGGGCAATTCTCCATCAACCATTTTGTACGCATGTTCTTCTTTGGGGAACTCTCCGTTGCGGGCCTCCTGGGCGTATTGCTTGAATGCGGTAACTGTTTTCTCTCCCAGGTTTTCATATTTTTTAACGAATTTGGGCGTAAAGGCCTGAAAAATACCCAACACATCGCTGCAGATCATGAGTTGTCCATCGGCTTCCCAGCCGGCACCGATGCTGTATACCGGGATACTCAGCTGTTCGCGAATAATTCCGCAGACTTCGGGCGGTACGGCCTCCACTAGCAGTGCGAAGGCACCTGCAGCTTCGATTGCCTTGGCATCCTCGATAACTTCCTTTGCCGTCTCTGCGGTTCGCCCTTGGGCCTTGAACCCCCCCTGCTGACCCGAACTCTGCGGAGTGAGTCCGATATGCCCCATGACCAGCATCCCTCCGTCGGCGATAGCGCGAATTTGGGGGCATACGCGTACGCCGCCTTCTAACTTTATGGCGTCCACGCCGGCCTCTTTGTGAAATCGTCCGGCATTTCGCACGGCTTCTTCCACACTGACCTGATAGGACAAGAACGGCATATCACCGATAATAAACGTATTGGCTGCGCCCCGTCGCACCGCTTCGCTGTGCCAGATGCACTGGTCCATGGTCACCGGGACCGTGCCACTGTAACCGTAAATGCACATTCCCAGTGAGTCGCCCACCAGCAGCATGTCCATCCCGGCCTGCTCGGCAAAAGAGGCTGTCCAGTAGTCGTATGCGGTAATCCAAACCGCCTTTTGACCGTCCTGCTTTAATTTCAATAGATCGAATCGGGTCATCTTCTTTTTGTTCATGGTTGTTTTTCCTCCTTTTGATTTGCTCTCATATCGATTTAACTGAAGATTTCATTTTTCAGGCGCACCGATCATCCGTGAGATCCGACTGCACAGGGGCAGCAGTTTTGCCTGAATGGCATTGATCTTTTTTTTGGTCATCCGTTGGGTGGGGCCGGAGACGCTTACTGCGTATGTCGACCGGCCCTTGTGGTCAAAAATCGGTGCCGCCACGCATCGCAATCCCAGGCTCAGCTCTTCATCGTCAATGGCATAGCCGCGTTTTCTGATTTTCTGGATCTCGGTTATTAGCTTCTTCGGCGTCGTAATGGTTTTCGGAGACATCGCCACCCACTCCACCGATTCGAGGTAGTCCTCAAGCTCATGGCCAGGTAGAAAAGCCAGCACCGCCTTGCCTAGACCGGTGCAATATGCCGGCGCCAGCGCCCCCAGTCCGATGTCCAATCTCAATATTTCCGTACTGTCGATCTTGTCCAGATGGACGATGGCGGTTCCATCCCAATGTCCGAGGTTCACCGTTTCGCCACAATCGAGGGCCATCTCTTGCAGGAAGGGATGCACGCTATGGCGGATCTCGAATCCGTTTAGTTTTTTCATGCCGAGTTCGACGACTTTAAATGTCAACTGAAACTGACCGTCCTCTCTCTTCTCGACATAACCCAGATCACGCAGGGTAGTTAAAAAGCGGTGACTGGCAGCCCTGCTGGTATCCAAGTGATCTGCCATGCGTGAGGCAGACATTTCGCCCTTTGCGGCAAGAAGTTCCAAAAGCCGCAATCCTTTAGCCAGCGACGCAACAAAATAGTATTTTTCACCTTTTGGCGGCATCAATCATTTCTCAATTACAAGGAATTGGTTGATATGCTTTGGCTCACTTGGCCCTACATGTGTCTCACTATGCGTGACCATGTCTCTTTATGTGTGACATCATACTGACATGGACATGTCTTGTCAAGACGTATTGCAAAACACCTTGATGCCAATGTTTGATTGGATTCAATCGACTAAAATAGTAAGGGCAGGGTCTAAGAAAGGGATGTAATTATGAAAATGGCTTATTATGGGCGATAGGATCGGCCCACCGGCGGGATTGTCAAGTTACCTGAAGTATTGGTGAGATCGGATAAATTAATCCTCATCATCGATCCTGCCCCGGAACATATTTGGGCCAACGCCTCCCATCAGATGAAAACCCGCATACTCAAAAGCACCCACTCTGGAAGCGTTGAGGGAGAAAACGTTGTCCAGGCCGCCCTGGGCCTCGACTGCGATGATCGTGGCCATCATGCGCCCGTCCAACCGGCCGGCGAATGCCCAGTCCGGTTACTTGGTCGCAGTCAGGATGGATTCCTGCATCAGATAGCGATTACGGTTGACGTGGGTCGCCGACGGGATCAGGTATTATCCGCCGGATATGGGCGGCATCAGTACCAGCGTATCCCCTGCTTCGAAACGCGCATTTCTATCGGACCGTCGCCCGTTGATCAATGATACGTGGTCCTTTTCAGGTATGGCGAGCATCTCATGGACGTCTCCGAGGGTAGCCCCTCGTTCAAGCATCAGCGTAAATTTGCTCTGAACACCGGGGGCATACCTTTTGAGATCACCATATAATTGGATGAAAATTTGCATCTTTGAGTTAAGCCAGCCCAAGCCGGTCGAGCACCTCTTTTCCGGGAAGCCCGTTTTCCGTCCACCCACGCACACGGTAATAGTCCTCCAGCATCTCTTCCAGATGGCACACCAGACCTTTCGCCGGGCCCGTGGGCGCGGGCGTTTTGGTCAGCCGTTCGGGCAAACTGTCATCTTTGCGGGTGAAGCCTGCTCGGATCAGAAACTGACGTTCGGCGTTGATGATGCGTTCCCCCGCCTGCATGAGTTCTTCGAGGGTATAGTCAGCCCCGGTGGCGGCATTCAGGTACTCCAGGATGCCCACCGGCGCCACCCCCAGGTCCTTGGCCGCCAGATTGCGCACGGCGAAGAAGATGCACAAACCAGCCGAATCGATGATGGCCGACAGATCCTGAAAGGCTTTGGTGACCTTGGCTTTGCCTTCCCACTGGTGGGGGTCCATGGATTTGGGAACACCGAACAGTTCGAAATAGGCGGGGTCGCCGCGCATGTGAGAACCGCCGATGGGCGAGGTGGCATAGGCCAGCCCCATGGCTTGGGAACCTCGGGGTTCATAGCCGGGGAATTCCTGTTTCTTGGACACCGGTGCCAGTTCCGGATGCCCGCAGCGATCGGCCAGCCGGTAGCTGCCTTCGGCCAGCAGATCCCCGAAGCCCTCACGGTTGCCGGTCATGCGTGTCAGCTCCACCAGGGCGTCGGCATCGCCCCACCCCAGCGAACGGCCCACCTGTTCTTCCGACAGGTAGCCGCACTCCACCAGTTCCATGGCGCAGGCGACGGTGGCCCCCATGGTGATGGTGTCCATGCCCATTTCATTGCAGATGTAGTTGGCCTTGGTAATCGCCGCCAGGTCATCGATCATGCAGTTGGACCCCATGGCGTATACGGTTTCGTATTCGGGGCCTTCGCCTTCTCCGGCAAAGTGGGGGTCCTCGATTTTTGTCTTGCGGCCGCAGCCGATGGGGCAGCCATAACATGCCGAATTTTTCTGCAGGAATCGCCGGGTCAACTCCTCGCCGTGGATCTTCTCCCAGCCGTCGAAGGTGCCCTGCTGCCAGTTTTTGGTTGGCAGGACACCGAAATTCTGAGTGGCCATGACCACGCCGGCCGTGCCGTTGACCGTCAATCCCAGCGGGGTTTCCTTAACCCCCGCTTTAAAGGTGTCCAGAATTTGTTTGTTGAAGGCCTTGAAGCGGTCGGGGTCGGCCAGGGGGATGCGGCCCTTGCCCTTGACCACCACCGCTTTGAGATTTTTGCTGCCCATCACCGCCCCGACGCCGGAGCGCCCAGCTGCCCGATGCTTGTCATTCATGATGGAGGCAAACAATACGCGTTTTTCCCCGGCCGGCCCGATGCAGGCCACCTTGGCGTTGGCATCCGTCTCGGCAAGCAGCCGGTCGGTGGTCTGATGGGTATCTTTGCCCCACAAATGATCGGCACTGCGAAGTTCAGCCTTTTCGTGATCGAGGTAGAGGTAGACCGGTGCTTTGGATTGACCGGCAAAAACGATGGCATCGTATCCCGTGC
>NZ_JBFELV010000186.1:0-9287 GCF_041551955.1 Desulfosarcina sp. | reverse complement strand
CCCAAGGAGTGCCTTCAAGTGAGAATCATTATAACACTGGCCTGCACGGAGTGTAAGCGAAGAAACTATACAACGACCAAAAACAAACGTACAACGCCTGACAAGTTGGAGTTCAGCAAGTATTGTCGATTTTGCAAAAAGCATACGCCGCACAAAGAAACAAAGTAATCCTTCAATCAGGCGTTGAGGATTTCATGCAGGCCAGTAGCTCTAATTGGTAGAGCATCGGACTCCAAATCCGGGTGTTGGGGGTTCGAATCCCTCCTGGCCTGCCACATTTTCAGGTGAATTTTGCAATGGCGCTGATAGCAGAAGGCTAAAACGGTCAACAGTTGTCCGTCATTGATGATAACGGGGTATGATGGGACGATTACTTCGAAAGAAAGATCCAAGCAAGAAGATTAAAAAAGAGCGGCCGACTGATGAAGTCGGGCAGGATCTGAATTCCCCCGCTTTACAGGGAGCAACGCAACCGGCGGTGAAAAAAACCTATACGCCGGTAAGCAAACCTACGGCTGTCAAGGAAAAGAACTTTATAGACAAGGGGCTCCAGTTTCTCAGAGAAGTGAAAGTAGAGCTTAAAAAAGTTACCTGGCCTTCGCGCAAGCAGACAATGGGCTCGACGGTGGTGGTGCTGGTGATCGTGACGATCATTTCACTTTTTCTGGGAATCGTAGACGCAGGCCTTGCCGGATTGATCCGAGCAGTTTTGCAATAATGCAGGAGCGTTCATAGTGTCAAAAAAATGGTATATTGTTCATGTCTATTCTGGATTCGAGAATAAAGTCAAAGCTTCTCTCGAAGAAAAAATAGCCTCGTCGCTTAATCCCGATAAGTTTGACAAGGTCCTCGTTCCGACTGAGGAAGTCGTTGAATTGGTCAAGGGAAAGCGGAGGACCTCGGCGAGAAAGTTTTACCCCGGGTACCTGCTCGTCAGGATGGAACTGGATGATGAAACATGGCATATCGTGAACAATACACCCAAGGTTACCGGTTTTTTGGGCGGTCGAGAAAAGCCGACGCCGATTTCACAGGAAGAAGCTGACACCATACTCAACCGGATGGAGGCGGGTAAGAACCAGCCGCAACCTAAATACTTCTTCGAAACCGGCGACGAGATTCGTGTAACCGACGGCCCCTTTACCAATTTCAATGGAACGGTGGAAGAGGTCAGCCCTGAAAAAGGGAAGATCAAGGTGCTGGTGAGTATATTCGGCCGGTCAACACCGGTTGAACTGGATTTTGTCCAGGTCACGAAATTGTAACCGCCCCGACGGCGGTTTCATCTGGACAGTTTTTACCATTCAATAGAACTATATCTTCAAGGGAATTGATCGAAAAATGGCTAAAAAGGTAATGGCTCAGATAAAGCTTCAGGTTGAAGCAGGCAAGGCAAATCCTTCCCCTCCCATCGGTCCGGCGCTCGGGCAGCATGGCGTCAATATCATGGATTTTTGCAAGGCGTTTAATGCACGCACCGCTAACGATGCCGGTATGATCATTCCGGTGGTTATCACCGTATTCCAGGACCGCTCATTTACCTTCATTACCAAAACACCGCCGGCTGCCGTGCTGCTTAAAAAAGCGGCTAAAGTAGCCAAAGGAGCCGGCGACCCCAAACGTGATCGGGTGGGCAAGGTAACCATGGCTCAGGTCGAAGAAATCGCAAAAATAAAAATGGAAGATCTTAACGCAAACGACCTGGCTGCTGCCTGCAAAATTATCAGCGGTACCGCAAGAAGCATGGGAATTGATGTCAATTAGCTGTCCGGGTGAGTCTCGAGCGGCGATTCAGCAACGATGAGATGACGGTCAGACGGAAACGCCGAGCTAAAAAAATCAAGGAGCAATAGTTAAAATGCCTAAGCGTGGTAAGAAATATAAGGAATCATCAAGCAAGATCGAGTCTACCAAGCGTTACGATTTCACCGAAGCGATCGATGTCGCCATATCCTCCTCCTTCGCAAAGTTTGATGAAACCATCGATGTGGCCGTGCGCCTCGGCGTTGATCCCCGGCATGCCGACCAGATGGTTCGCGGAACCGTCGTCCTGCCCAACGGCCTTGGAAAAGAAGTCAAAGTGCTTGTTTTCGCCAAGGGTGAAAAGGAGATGGAGGCAAGAGATGCCGGTGCCGAATTCGTCGGCAACGAAGACCTGGTCGAAAAAATCAAAGAAGGGTGGTTCGGATTCGACAAAGCCATCGCCACACCGGACATGATGGGCACCGTTGGTAAGATCGGTCGACTCCTTGGCCCCAGAGGCTTGATGCCCAACGCAAAAACCGGAACGGTCACTTTTGATGTGGCTAAAACGGTCCAGGAACTCAAAGCCGGCAAGATTGAGTTTCGGGTTGAAAAAGCGGGCATCGTTCATGCGCCGATGGGAAAAGTATCCTTCGGTTCACAAAAGCTTATAGAGAATATCTCCGCATTTATAGAAACAATCATGAAACTGAAACCATCTTCCAGCAAAGGCACCTACCTGAAAGGGATTGCCGTGTCCACCACGATGGGACCCGGAATCAAAATCGATACAGCACTGGTAAAGGATTTGGGAAAATAGGAGCGCCATCGGGCTCCTGCTATCCTTGGTTGGTGAACCATTTTTTTAGCGGCAGGCATGAACCAGCCTGTCTAATCACGCTGTCAAAGACTGTAGGTTCACAAAGGCCCATCAAGAAAAGGGACTGCGTGTATAATCGGTTTATACCGGCCTGCCGAGACGGAGTTGAAGCGTTTCACGAGGTCATCCTAAAACGTCATCTTTACCAACGCTGATGTTATAGAAGCGCCTCTTTAAAATCAACGCCATCATGTGTCCTCCGGTTTTTGCAGATCAAGGAAGGGGGTGTAATCAAGCATTGGATATTAACGAAAAAAAGAGAATCACTGACGACCTACAAGGGCGCCTGAAAAAGTCAACGATCGTTATTCTGACTGATTACAAAGGGCTCGACGTCTCAGCGATGAACATGTTGAGGAGAAAGCTCAGAGAGGCCAATGCCGAATATCAGGTGGCTAAAAACTCGCTTCTCGTGCGTGCTTCGGAAGGCAATGACGTCACCCTGATCAAGGATCAGTTCAAGGGACCAAGCGCCATCGCCTTGACCTATGGCGATCCCGTTGCACCGGCAAAAGTGCTCACCGATTTCGTAAAGGACAATAAGAACTTTGAAATCAAGGTGGGCGTGCTCAACGGCAAGGTTGTGGATTCTGAAGGAATCAAGGCGCTGTCTTCACTGCCGACCAGGGAAGTTCTGTTGGCTCAGCTGCTCTCAACCATGAACGCCGTTCCGACATCACTCGTCACCGCACTGAGTGACGTACCGAGACGAATGCTGAACGTGCTTCAGGCAATCAAGGACCAGAAAGAAGCCCAGGCCTGATTGGGTCCATTGACTAAACGAAATTGAACGACCGTAAAATTATTAAACCTGGAGGAAAAATTACCAATGGCTGATATTACCAAAGCAGATGTTATCGAGTTTATAGCAAATATGTCCGTTCTTGAGCTCTCCGAGATGGTTAAGGAGATGGAAGAAAAATTTGGCGTCTCCGCAGCAGCGCCGGTTGCCATGATGGCCGCCGGTCCCGTGGGCGACGGGGCGGGCGCGGATGCAGCCGAGGAAAAGAACGAATTTGACGTCATGCTGATCGCTGCCGGCGACAAGAAGATTGCCGTTATCAAAGAAGTTCGCGCCATTACCGGCCTGGGGCTTAAGGAAGCCAAAGCGTTGGTGGATGAAGCTCCCAAGGCGGTCAAAGAGGCCATTCCGAAAGAGGAGGCCGAAAAGCTTAAAGCTCAGCTTGAAGAAGCGGGTGCCCAAGTGGAGCTCAAATAATAACCCGACCGGCGACAGCCGTCATGAGTAGCCATAATATTCTTTTTTTACTAAAAAAAGCATTGAATGTGAAAATGGGGTACAAAGGTGAATAGTCCTTTGATCCCATTTTCTCATTCCTAAATCATCTATCGGAGTTGCCATGTCGAATAGACCAACGGCGAACAAGAGAATACGAAAAAGCTTCGGCAAAATTAAAAAAATTGTAGAAATCCCTGATTTAATCGGTATGCAGCGTGATTCATACCAGCGATTTCTCCAAATGAACGTGCCTCCCGAAAAACGGGAAGACATCGGTTTGCAGGCGGTTTTCAAGTCCGTATTTCCGATCAAGGACTTCACGGGCAGTGCTTCTCTGGAGTTTGTGTCTTATCGATTTGCTGAAATCAAGCATAGTGAAGAAGAGTGTGTCCACCGCGGCATGACCTATGAACTGCCGGTTCGGATAACGGTCCGGTTGGTGGTGTATGACACAGATAAAGATACCGGTGTGTCCAACATCAGAGACATCAAGGAACAGGAAATTTACTTCGGAACCATTCCACTGATGACTGCAAAGGGGACCTTCATCATCAATGGAACGGAGCGAGTCGTGGTCAGCCAGTTACATCGATCCTCGGGGGTCTTCTTTGACCACGACAAAGGCAAAAGCCACTCCAGCGGGAAAATTATCTACAGTTCTCGGATTATCCCGGTACGAGGATCCTGGATCGATCTCGAAATAGATCCCAAGGACATTGTATACATCCGAATCGACCGCCGCCGGAAATTTCCAGTTACCGTTCTGTTTAAAGCTTTCGGCTACTCCACCGAAGATCTGTTGAGCTACTTCTACAAAACCGAAAAGATTATTTTTGACGGCAAGGAATACTACCGGGGGTTTGCTCCTGAGCTCTTGAAGGGAACGCGGGCCAGCAAAGATGTCATAGACCCAGAGACCGGAGAGGTGCTTGTCAAGAAAGGGCGTATTTTTACCCAGCGCGCCCTCAAACAGATGACCGCCAGCAACTTCGATCGGATTCCCTTCGAAAGGGAAGACTTGCTTGACAAGGCTATTGCCTTTTCTGTGGCCAACCCGGAAACCGGAGAGCTGATGGCTCACGCCAATGACGTGGTGGACGAAACCATGTTGAAGCAGTTTGAAGATACCGGCGTCAAAGAATTCGAAGTGCTGTTTATCGACGGGGCCTCCAGCAGTGATTCCATCAGAAAGACCCTGCTGCTGGACAAGGTAAGCAACAAAGAAGAAGCGCTGATCGAGATATACCGGCTGCTTCGGCCCGGAAACCCTGCAACACCCGAAGTGGCTCAGGACTTCCTGGACCACCTTTTCTTCAAGTCCTCTTACTACGATCTGTCCGGCGTTGGGCGTCTCAAGATCAATCTGCGCCTTGGAATCGATACGCCGGTGAACGTCCGAACCCTCCGAAAAGAGGATATCCTTTTGACGGCCAACACCTTGGTCGAACTTCGGGATACCCAGGGTGTGGTGGATGATATCGACCATCTCGGAAACCGGCGGGTACGTGCCGTCGGAGAATTGCTTGAGAACCAATACCGCATTGGTCTGGTTCGCATGGAACGGGCCATCAAAGAACGCATGAGCCTCCAGGAAGTTGATGCGTTGATGCCACACGACCTGGTAAACCCGAAGCCCGTTTCAGCAGTCGTCAAGGAGTTTTTCGGCACCAGTCAGCTCAGCCAGTTCATGGACAAAACCAACCCGTTGTCCGAGACCACCCACAAAAGACGACTCAGTGCATTGGGACCGGGGGGCTTGACGCGAGAACGAGCCGGCTTTGAAGTCCGTGACGTTCACCCGTCCCACTACGGCCGGATCTGTCCGATCGAGACGCCTGAAGGCCCCAATATAGGGCTCATCGTCTCCTTGAGCACCTATGCCAAGGTGAATGATTTCGGTTTTATCGAGACGCCGTACCGGGTGGTTGAAAATGCCACGGTATCCAGGGATGTCAAATTCCTAAGCGCTTTCGAAGAGAAGGACCATCCCATCGCTCAGGCCAACGCGCCCATCAATGAGGATTCCCAGGACATCAACCCGACGGTTACGTCCAGGGTCGCCGGCGAATTCATGATGGTTGAACGGGAGAAGATCGAACTGATGGACATCTCTCCCAATCAGCTGGTGAGCGTCTCTGCGTCACTGATTCCCTTCCTCGAAAATGACGATGCCAACCGTGCGCTGATGGGATCCAATATGCAACGACAGGCGGTTCCCCTGATCAAGGCGGAGGCACCGCTGGTGGGAACCGGAATCGAAGGGGTGGTGGCCAAGGACTCCGGCGTCACGGTCGTGGCCGGCCGAGACGGTGAAGTGGTCGATGTGGACACATCGCGGATTGTTTTGAAGCACGACTCTTCCGAGGCCGGTGCCGACAAGCAGGTGACCATTTATAACCTACTCAAATTTGTCCGCTCCAACCAGAATACCTGCTTCAATCAACGCCCCATCGTAAAGATAGGCCAGTTTGTCCACGCCGGTGAGATCATCGCCGACGGCCCTGCCACCGAGCAGGGGGAGCTTGCTTTGGGGAAAAACGTCACTGTGGCATTCATGCCCTGGGGTGGGTACAACTTCGAGGACTCGATCCTCGTCAGCGAACGCTTGGTGAGAGACGGCGTCTACACCTCGGTGCATATTGAAGAATTCGAAGTCGTGGCCCGTGACACCAAACTGGGCAAGGAAGAGGTCACCCGTGATATCCCCAATGTCGGTGAAGAGGCATTAAGAAATCTCGACGACAGCGGGATTATCCGCCTGGGCGCCGAGGTCAAACAGGGTGATATCCTCGTCGGAAAAATTACGCCCAAAGGCGAGACGCAGCTGTCGCCGGAGGAAAAGCTGCTTCGGGCCATATTTGGCGAAAAGGCCGGCGATGTCAAAGACACCTCTCTGCGGGTTCCGCCGGGTGTGGAAGGCATCGTGATCGACGCCAAAATATTCTCCCGGCGCGGCGTCGAAAAGGATGAACGCACCCTGGTGATTGAAGCTGCCGAAATGGCGGCAATGGAGAAGAATAAAGACGACGAAATCAAAATTATCGGCGAAAGCGTCCGGTCTCAGTTGGAAACGCTGCTGAATGGCCAGAAATGCTCGGCCCCGCTGAAAAAGGGGAAGAAGGTCTACCTGGCAAAAAATACCCCCATTGAACCGGGCAGCCTGGTTCAGGTCCCCATTGCCGAACTGGAAGGATTGCTATTCGACGATCCAGTGCTTACGGAAAAGGTCCACCAGGTGCTGGATGTATACCGTACGCAGGTGGCCCGCTGCCAGGAGGAGTTTGAAGGCCGGCGGGGGCGCTATGAAAAGGGAGATGAGTTGCCGCCGGGCGTCATTAAAATGGTCAAGGTCTACGTCGCCATGAAGCGTAAGCTTTCCGTCGGGGACAAAATGGCCGGGCGCCATGGCAACAAGGGCGTGGTGTCCAGGATCCTTCCCATCGAAGACATGCCGTACTTTTCGGATGGCAGGCCCGTCGACATGGTGCTCAATCCGCTGGGTGTCCCGTCACGAATGAACGTCGGCCAGATTCTTGAAATTCACCTGGGTCTGGCGGCAAAGGGGCTTGGCGATCAGCTTAACACGCTGTTCGAAGAGAACAAGGTCCAGGATCTTCGCAAAAAACTGACCAATATATTTGACTCGGCTGCCGGCAATCTGAAAAAGATGAGCGAAAAAGAGGTAAAAGACCTGGCATCGTTCTACCGCAACGGTGTTCATATGGCGACCCCGGTCTTTGATGGTGCCAAAGAGGATGAAATCAAGCGGCTGCTGGTCGAGGCGGATATGAGTCCTACGGGCCAGACGACACTCTATGACGGACATACCGGAGAGGCGTTCAAGGAAAAGATCACCGTCGGCACCATGTACATGCTCAAACTCCACCATCTGGTCGATGACAAAATACACGCCAGATCCATCGGACCCTATAGCCTGGTGACGCAGCAGCCTTTAGGCGGCAAGGCCCAATTCGGTGGTCAGCGGCTGGGAGAGATGGAGGTCTGGGCTATGGAAGCATACGGGGCCGCCCACGCGCTGCAGGAATTCCTGACGGTCAAGTCGGATGATATGGCCGGCCGTACCCGGATGTACGAAAAGATCGTCAAGGGGCAGAACGTATTGGAGCCCGGCATTCCCGAATCGTTCAAGGTGCTCACCAAAGAACTCCAGAGCCTGGGGCTGGATGTGACCCTGCTGGAGGACTGATCGGGTGAGTCCGGCGTCATTGGCGTGCCACCCCCTTTGATTATCCTTAACGCCATTAAAGGAAAATATATATGGAAACACTGTATGACTTTTTTTCTAAACCGACAGACCCCCGCCGTTATACCGGCGTCAAGGTTTCTCTGGCCTCTTCGGACCAGATTCGGCAATGGTCCCATGGCGAGATCAAAAAGCCGGAAACGATTAACTACCGGACGTTCAAGCCCGAGCGTGACGGACTGTTCTGTGCCAAAATATTCGGGCCGACCAAGGACTACGAGTGCAACTGCGGCAAGTACAAGCGGATGAAACACCGGGGGGTGATCTGCGAAAAGTGCGGCGTTGAAGTGATCCAATCAAAGGTGCGACGGGAGCGCATGGGGCACATTGAATTGGCCACGCCGGTCTCCCACATCTGGTTTCTCAAGAGCCTGCCGAGCAAGATCGGCAACCTTCTCGATATCACGCTGAAGAACATGGAGAAGGTGCTCTATTTTGATTCATATATCGTCATCGATCCAAAAGACACCGCCCTGACTCGCGGCCAGCTGCTGTCTGACGACAAATACCAGGAGGCCATCGAGACATACGGATTTGGGAAATTCGAAGCGGGTATCGGTGCCGAGGCGGTCAAGGCGATGCTGGAAAACATCGAGCTTGACGAACTCTACCAGGAACTCAGAAAAGATATCCGGGCGACGAATTCCGTGGCCAAACGGCAGAAACTGTCCAAGCGGCTGAAGATCGTGGACGCGTTCATGCGGTCGGGGTTGGAACCCGTTTGGATGATCATGGACGTCATCCCCGTGCTGCCCCCCGACCTCAGACCCCTGGTTCCGCTTGAAGGCGGGCGCTTCGCCACCTCCGACCTGAACGACCTATACCGCCGGGTCATCAACCGCAATAACCGGCTCAAACGGCTCATGGATCTCAAGGCGCCGGAAATTATCGTCCGCAATGAGAAACGGATGCTCCAGGAATCGGTTGATGTGCTTTTTGACAACGGCCGTCACGGCCGGGTGATCACCGGCACCAACAAACGACCGCTCAAATCCTTAAGTGACACCCTGAAAGGCAAACAAGGCCGGTTTCGCCAGAATCTTCTGGGAAAACGGGTGGACTACTCCGGTCGAACGGTGATCACCGTCGGTCCAAACCTGCGGCTTCACCAGTGCGGTCTTCCGAAAAAGATGGCGCTCGAACTGTTCAAACCCTTCGTT
>NZ_JBFELV010000185.1:0-9288 GCF_041551955.1 Desulfosarcina sp. | reverse complement strand
CGAGCTGATTGTCGTCCAAATACAGATGGAGCAGATTGGTCAAGTTCCCCAGTTCGGGTGGTATACTTCCGATTAACTGGTTAGCCGTCAGATAAAGTGCTTGAAGGTTTGACAAGTTTCCAAGCTGCCAGGGAATCTGACCGATTAGTGCATTGCCATAAAGATAAAGATGCGTCAGGTTTGAAAGAGCCCCCAGCTCAGCCGGTATGGAGCCATTGAGCTGGTTGGTGTTAAGGTAAAGCAACTGCTGGTTGGACAAGCTGCCGAGACCAGGAGGGATCGAACCGCTGAGCTGGTTGTTGCTCAGCTGAATTTCCACCAGGTTTGTCAAGTTAGCGAGTGTGGCAGGAATCTCTCCGGTGAGCTGGTTGTTCAACAGGCTGAGGGACCTCAAACTCGACAGGTATCCATCCGGATTCAATGGGTCGCCAAACTCCGATGGGATATTTCCCGTCAGCAGGTTGTTGCGCAAATGCAAAACTTCAAGGTTGGTCAAACCCGCAAGGGAAGTCGGAATGCTGCCGGTGAGGCCGTTCTCCCACAAGACGAGTTCTACAAGACTGCTCAGATTGCCAAGCTCGGAAGGAATGCTCCCACTGAGCTGGTTTCGATACAGGTGCAGACGGGTGAGGTTCGTCAGGTTCCCGAGCTCTGTCGGAATGCTGCCGGTGAGTTGATTGGCCTGCAGGGAAAGCGACCTCAGATTGAGTAAATTCCCCAGCGTGGTCGGAATCGGTCCGGTGAGCTGATTGTATGGCAGAAAAAAATCGGTCAGTTCAGTGAGGTTCTCCAGCTCGCTTGGAAGTGTTCCGCTCAGATTGTTGTTATTGAAAGAGATCTGGAGAACATGGTCTTCGACTGCGTTACAAATAACACCGTACCAACCGCACTCCGTGCCGACGACACCGCTCCAGCCGGTATTGTCTGTCCAGTTTCCACCGTTGGTACTGTTGTACAGGGCCAGCAAGGCCTCCCGCTCTAAATCCGGGATGCCGCTGAAATCCGTGTCGACCAAGGGATCGGTACCCTGGGCAACCTCGCGGCCGTCGTTGCGGCCGTCGCCGTCGGTATCCGTGTTTGTCGGATCTGTTCCGGCTCCCCATTCGTCCGTGTTGGTGAGCCCGTCACCATCGAAGTCGTCCCCAGGAAGCACGTCCGCAATCGAAGTGATACCATCGCCCGGATCTGCATCCACAATCTGCTGTTCCCAGTCATCGGGCAAACCGTCGAAGTCAACGTCGACAAATCCTGACGTGGTGATGCTCACCTCGGGGGTGTAGCCACTGTTCAGGAAATTTTGGTTGTTCGTGTGCGGTTCGGTGGCCGTACGAACCCGGAAAAAGTATTCTCTCCCTGATTCCAGGTTGTTTATAGTGAACGTCGACTCCGATTTGCTCGCGGTCGTCCCGAGGGGATTAAAAATCCCACCGGATGTCTCGGCATATTCGATTTCGTACCCCCCGCTGTCACCGATATAAAGTATCGGTGTCCAGGAGAGTTCGGCTGTACTGTTCGTTACCGAGTTCACGGAAAGATCGGTCGGTGCAATGGTCTGGGTGCTCTCCCAGTCGCCACCGTCTTGCTTGGTATCGAGGAACGTTCGCAGGATGTCGTCCGACGTGTGGAGCACGTTCCAACGCAGGTCGCTGGACCCGTCGATCAGGCTGGTCAGGTTGATAAGCGTAGTCGGTATGCTACCGGACAGCGCATTGCCGTGTAGGGAAATGGCTTGCAGGTTGGATAGATTTCCAAATTCACTCGGTATGCTACCGCTGAGCCGGTTGTTGCTGAGATCAAGCCTCTGCAGATTCGATAGGCTGCCCAGGGATGCCGGAATTCCATTGAAAAGATCATTGTCACTGATGTCAAGCACCTGCAGATTAATCAAATTCCCAAGTGTAGCCGGGATAGGCTCGGATAGTTGGTTATTATCCAGTTCTAGATTGCGCAACTGCGTCAGATTTCCGAATTCGACTGGAATGCTTTCGTCAAATAGGTTGTTGTTCAGGAAAAGGCCCTCGAGACTGGTCAGATTCCCTAAAGACGAAGGAATGATTCCGCTGAGCAGATTGTTGCTGAGCCTCAACAGTTGTAAATTTGAAAGAAGTCCAAACTCAGTTGGCAGATCCCCAGTAAACTGGTTGTCTTGGAGTTCGAGGATCCGCAGGTTAGCCAAGCCACCAAGTTCCACGGGAATACCGCCGCTGAACTGATTACCGCTAAGTTTTAGATCTTCCAGGCTGGCCAGGCTACCCAGTTCAGACGGGATGGTTCCAGTCAACTGGTTGGAAGAAAGGGCCAGTTGCCGGATGTTCGTCAGGCCGCCCAACTCGAGTGGGATGCTGCCGGTCAGTTGATTGACCCACAGGTTCATCACATCGAGGTTAACCAGGTTGCCCAACTGCGGGGGTATCGTCCCGGTCAGTTGGTTGGTGTGCAGGCTGAGCCATCTGAGGTTGGTCAGGTTGCCAAGTTCAGGTGGAATACTGCCGGTAAGTAGGTTGCCCCAGAGATCAAGGTTCTCCAGGTTGCTCAGGTTGCCCAGTTCAGGCGGTAGTGTCCCCGTTAATTTGTTACCGTTGGCTAAGTCGATGATAACAACACGATCCCCGTCTCCGTTACAGGTGATTCCATGCCAGCTGCACTCGGTACCAGCGGGGCCGTTCCAACCCGTGTTGTTGAGCCACCCATCACCGTTGGTGCTGGTGTAAAAGGCCAGCAGCGCGTCGCGCTCGATATCGGGGATACCGCTGAAATCCGTATCCAGGTTGGGGTTGGTACCCTGGGCAACCTCGCGGCCGTCGCTATAGCCATCACCATCGGTGTCAGGATTGTTGGGGTCGGTTGTGTTCTCGTATTCACCCAGGTTGCTCAGCCCATCGCCGTCGGCATCGTCATTGGCATCATTGACACCGACCACGAGGCCATGTTGGGTCTCCCAATGGTCCGGCATGCCGTCACCATCGGTGTCGGCCAAGGCCGTGGTCGTGAACGTGAGCATGTTCCAGTAGCCGGGGCTCGATGAATTGTTGTCCGTGTTTTCGCTGAAATATTCTCGCCTGGCCTTGACCCGCCAGCGGTAAAAGGTTTGGTTTTTAAGAAAGCCTGCCGGCAGATGATAGTGGCTTTGCTCGGTGTGGAAGGTATCGACGAGGTGGTAGTCATAGTCATAAATGTCGATGGAATAAAATTTTGCACCGACTACGTCGACCCAGTCGAAATTGACGGCTGTGTCATTCAAGAGACTGCCGGAAGCCGGGCTTAGCGAGGCCACTGCAGGGTAATCGATCACATTTGGAGTCAACTCTTCAGTAACGGAATAAATGTGTCCTTCCAAATCCTCAACGGTGAATATGTAGTCACCGCTTTCCAGGGGCTGGTCAGAGCTGGTTTGATAAATACAGGAAGTCGCGGTGGAGGATGTATAGGCGTCCCCACAGACCGCTGGAAGGTTGGTTACTGCACCTGACGGGTGAGACACGGTAACGGACCTGATATTATCCGGGACCCCCTGCGCGTCGTGAACAATCACCCTGAAATGGAGAAAAGCGCCATTGTCCGGATCGTTCCAGGTGCGCACGCCTGAGTTGTCAAATTCGATGTAAGGATCCACCGCTTCCTGATCGTCGGTATAGAAAATATAGTTGTCGTCGTTTGATGGCGGCGTCTTGGAGACGCTGTCCACGTTCAACGGACTGGGCACATCCCATGCCTCGAATCGGTAGCGGTAGTAGCTGTTGGGCTTTAAACTCCCCGGCGGTACGGTATAGGTCCCTTCACCACTATACCCGCTTAGAATGTTGACACTGTTGTCATGGTTATAGATGCGCAGGCGATAGCGGCTGGCATCGGTTACCTCGTTCCAGGAAAAGGTCGGCGTGGTTGTTGTGGCGATGTTGATGCGGGTTTGGAGATGCTTGGCCGCATCAATTGGGGGGTAAACTCCACCGGTCGGAGTATAGCTGGCACCCGCACTTGAAAGAGTACTTAGGTCTTCAGCCGAGAAATTGAGTTGCGTGCCGGTCCACGTCATCGAAACCCTGAAGGTATGAGTCGGATCGATACCGGTCAGAAGATTTCCGCCGTCCAAATATTCCCACTGCCAGGTTCCCTGCGAATTGATGTAATCCTCTTCCACGGACCAATAGATGCGGCTACCGTTCACCTGGATAGCCGCCCACACATCGGCGTTGCCGTTGTGGAAGAAATAGCCCACCAGCCTGGCCCTGGGCGATCCGTCGGCGGTGCTGATGCCGTCGATGGTGACGTCCGCCTGAATGGCATCGATACTTTGCGGATTACTAAAGTTAAGGCCCCCGTTGCTGCGACCGACACCACCGATGGGCAGTTCCGACCGCAACGCACCGCCTACGATCGAGACATCCGGTCCATACCAGGATTCCCACTTGGACAGATCGAGATCGTTAATGGAAGCATAGCTGTTGAAATCATCGTATGCCGAACCGTTGACCATTATGTTGTCAAACGTGGCCGTAATAAATTCATCTTTGAGTGTCGGCGTGATCGACTCCCTATCGATTGGTGACAAAGTTGTCGGATTATACGCTTCGACAATTGTCGCCGAGTGTCCGTCAGGATCGGTGACCGTGAACGTATAGTTGCCGGATGGGGGCGGATTACCATCCCAGATTTCATAGCCCGCAGAGGTCGGGCCATATGAGCGGACGAAGTCCATCGGATATACGGTGGGGTCCCCTTCTAATTGAACGGTAACCGCGTGAGAAGACCCGTCGGATGAAATACCATCATGGTCATAAATTCTGACCCAAGCTTCAGTTCCGGTGGAGCCGACATCCCATGTCCAGCTCAAGACGCCCCACCCATCCAGATCGATGGCCGGTAGGGAGGCATGGACCACCCAGCCAGCCGGCGTCGTAAAATTTAGCCATGCGCTGTCGGAACGGTTCTGGACGTCTTCCCAACGGCCGCTGTCGGTCAACCGGATACGCCAGCGGTAGGTGGTGTTGAATTTCAATACATTCAATGGCAAGGTGAAGGAAGAGAGATCCTTGACACGACCGGTGGCGAAGGCACGCTGATAGTCGGCGCCCACCAGTTCATCGATCTCCAGGCGGTAGTAGAGCGGAATGTTGCCGGCGTCGTCGACCCGCTGCCAACGGAAGGCGGGCGTCTTTGAGCTGACAACCGCCCCATCGACCGGCGAGAAAAGTGATGTATCCGGGATAGGCAGGTCGCGAGTCGTGTACTGGTGGTCGGTCTCGGTGCCGCCCAGCGCGCCGCTCTGCACCTGGAAGGTGTAAACCCCGTTGATTGCTGGCTCGCCGACCACGCTGATAAAGAAATCACGCCACTGCGGGAAATACTCCCAGTCGGGGGACGGATATTGTGCAAAGATGCTGTTGTCGGGAGCGAAGACCGTTATTTGATTGATCTCTCCCGGCAGTGCGCCGACAAACCCATCTTCGACGACCACCTCGATGTATGTCTTGAGGCTGCCGTCGGACTCGGTCACCCGGTGCAGCACGCCGGTAATCGGAATCGGCGGCGTGCTGGCATCGCTGTTCGGGTCGGTCCCTGAATGGACCTCGTAGCCGTCGCTCAATTTGTCATTGTCCGAATCCACGTCTAATGGATCGGTGAGAAATGCATTGATCTCTTCGCCGTCCCTCAATCCGTCGCCGTCGCTGTCGGGGTTGAGCGGCTGCGTCGAATGAAGGTTGACCTCATCCCCGTCGGTCAGGCCGTCATCGTCGGTATCGGGATTGTTCGGATCGGTGCCGTGGATGGCCGTCTCGTCATCGTCCGACAGGCCGTCTCCGTCCGAATCGGTAAAGTTGTCGCAGGCGTCTCCGATGCCGTCGCCATCGGTGTCCTCCTGATCCGGGTTGGCGATGAATGGGCAGTTGTCTGCATAATCCGGCGTTCCGTCGCCATCTCCAGTATCGTAGGCGTACTTTTGGGACCAGAATTCGCGGTTCGCTCCAGCCTGGACATCGCCGACCACGATCACGTTGCCACTGTGATTAACCGCGATGCCCCGTCCCACCGCGTCGGCGGCCAGATACTTCCAAATAGGCGTCCCATCCGGTTCATAGACGACGTTAAGCCCGCCGTCTCCGGTGGCATAGATGCGACCAACGGAATCCACGCTGACATCATTGAGACCCAGATTGGCGTCGGATTGCTTCAGCCACAGCCGCTGGCCGGCCGAATTGTATTTCACGACCAGATAATCGGCGCTCGGACTGCCAGAAACCCTGCCGGCCGCGATAACGTTGCCGAGCGGATCTGCAGCGACGCCCCAGCCCAGCGAGACGCCGCTGGCGGATGCCGAATCGGGCTCATGGGTCAGCCAGATCTGTGAACCGTCTGAACCAGCCAGTTTGGCGGTGGCAAAATAGTAGCTGCCGTCGCCGCGCCAGGTTCTGCCGGTGACGAGGATGTCACCGCTGCCGTCTGTGCTAACATCGCCGACTTCAAAATAGGCGCCGGAATTGATCCCCCACTGGCTGCCATCGAGGGTAACGTTCCAGACCGGACTGCCGGCGCTGTCGTACTTGGCCACGCTGGCGCTTTGAACCACGATGACATTGTCGGCCCCATCCACGGCAAGCCCACCACCCAAGCTGGAAGGTGCCCAGGCTGCAAAGGATCGGCTCCAGGCGACACTGGCAAGGTCGGATGAATACTTAATGACCGTGCAGTTGATCCCGGCATACCCGGAAACCAGAACGTTGTCGAGCGAATCAACCCCCACCCCGCTGGCGTAATCGTCATCGCCGGAATCGAAGGCCACGTACCAGGGGTTGGAGAGTTCTGGATTGGCGCGCCTGATTTCGATATCCCATGTGGTTCCGTTATAATACGTCCCCACCGACGCGACGCTGTCCGTCGATAGCACCGCCACGGCATCCAGCCAGTCGTCGACGCCGTTGTCATGCGTGAAAGTGGCCGTGCGCCACCAGATCAGGTCATCAACCTCGGAGCCGTCGCACAGCCCATCGCCGTCGACATCTTGATTGGACGGAGATGAAGGGCACAGGTCGACGTTGTCGCCGATGCCATCACCGTCGCTGTCAAACCATTCGGATGGATCTGACGGATACAGATCAGATCCGTCATAATAGCCATCCCCGTCCGAATCGTTCATCTGGCTTATGATAAGGAATGAATCGTCCAGATATCCGTCATTATTAGAACCAATATAACGCAGCGCGTAAAACCCGTAGGTTATGTATCGCGTCCCCGGTGGGAGCAGTACGGTCCCTTTCTTCAGGACCCATGTGTTGTTTGAAGTGAACCAACCCAGATCATGGCGGGCTATCTCATTGTTGCTGCCGTCCCTGAGTATGATCTCTACCATTCCTTCGTCGGTCTGGGTCCCATAACCCGCCTGCCATCCGCCGTAATTAACAGTAAACTGGCCTTGATCGATCTCGCTTGCAGTAAAGTACCCTTCGGCAATCAAATCGATGGTTTGGTAGGTATAACTGGATGCCACCGTACTCAACCCGCCCATCAGGTATTTGGCGCCACCGTGAGGCGAGGGATCTGCAATGCGTATGGCCGCACCATTGCTCGTCCAGTCGGCAAGGTCAGACTCAAACCCGGGGTTGGCCAAGAAAGAGAAGTCGTTTCCGCTATTGGGATCGGTGTCATAAATGTTTATTTCATCGCCATCTTGCAGCCCATCATTGTCGCTGTCAGGATCAAGTGGGTCGGTACCCGTATCATTTTCGTCAACATAGGTTCCCGTGTTAGTCTCCACACTGTCGGCAAGCCCGTCACCATCGTCGTCCGGATCGCAGGGATCGCCGAGGCCATCGGAGTCGGTATCCTCCTGAAGCGGATTGGTAATGCCGGGGCAGTTGTCCACCAAAGTCGTCGAGCCGGTGCAAGCCGAAAGATCGGTCGATGGGTCGCCGTATCCGTCGCCATCAACATCATCACATTGGGTGCAGGTCGAAGAACAGCCGTCTCCATCGTCCGTATTATTGTCGTCGCATGTTTCGGGTGGTTCAATAACGCCATTACCGCAGACCGGTGTTTGGCAGGCATCACCGACACCGTTGGTGTCTATGTCTTCCTGAAGGGGGTTGGGAACGATGGGACAGTTGTCCACGTTATCGAATACACCGTCACCATCGCTGTCCGGATCATTAGGATCGGTACCCTTTAGGAATTCATCGGCATCACTGAGTCCGTCACCCTCGAAATCACCGGTTCCGTCTCTGGACGTGTCACCGAAGTGGTTGATCTCCCAATAGTCGTTCATGCCGTCTGCGTCGCGGTCGGCGGCGGCATAGAGGCCCTGCACGTCCACGGCGCCAAGGGAGGTGGAGTAAATCGCTATCTCGTCCAGGAGGCCGGCGAAATGCTGAAAATCCTGGAAGCTGCCGTTGACCGTATCCTGATCCGCGGCAACCCAGAGCCCTTCGACACTGAACCCACCACCGGAGCCGTAAGTCGTCGATTCCAGCAGTACACCGTCCAGGTAAACATCCGTCTCATCTGTGCGCGTGGCCACGGTCAGCATATGCCAGCGGCCGTCGTTCAGGGTCACGTTGACGGTATGAAACGGAAGACCCGTGGAGTGGTGAAAGTACAGCCCCAACTGACCACTGTCGTAATAGAGTAGGTATTCGTCAGGCCAGGTCACATTGGCCCCGCTCACCAACCCGAAGGTGGAATCCGTGGTCTTCAACCACAGGTTCAGGCTGATATCAGTGCCGGAAAGCATGCTTTCGGGGATTTTGACCCGGTCGTCGATGCCGTCGAAACTGCCGGCCTGGCTGATGCCGGCAACCGCGAAAGTCACACCGTTGTAGACAATGCCGTGGTTATCGTTTCCGCTGGTGTCCCAGGCATGACCATCCAGAGTATAGAGGGCGGTCATGCCCTGGCATAGGTCGCCCACCCCGTCGGTATCGGCATCCTTTTGGCCGGGATTGAAAACCGTTGGGCAATTGTCCACATCGTCGGGCGTTCCGTCGGCGTCGCTGTCCGTATGGAAAGGGCTGGTATGCGAGACGTTCACCTCATACCCGTCAGTCAGGCCGTCGCCGTCGGAATCGTTGACCTGGGGGTTCAACACCGTCACTTGCCTGTCCGCCGACGGCCAGCGGCTCTGGACCCACAGTGCCTGCCACGTGTTCTGCATGTCGGTCGCATCAATTGCTACATTAGACACCCGAACCTCATCCACCATCCCACCAAAGTAAACACTATCAACATCGTAATAGCCGAGATTGGCGTTCCATCGATGTTGTCCGTCCAATACGAAGTTGCCGCCTGCTGCATGGCTGG
>NZ_JBFELV010000184.1:0-9306 GCF_041551955.1 Desulfosarcina sp. | reverse complement strand
ATCATCGACATGTTGGCGGGTCTCGGCCGCATGGTCATTTCCCCGGTTCAGGAACTGGGCCGGGTGGCGATCTTTTTTTTCCGCGGGGTTATCCATCTCTTTTCGTTTCCCCTCCAGGCGGAAAAGATCATCGACCAGGTCTATTTTATCGGCATGAAATCGGTTTTCGTGATCTGCCTCACCGGTGCGTTTACGGGAATGGTATTAGGTCTGCAAGGTTATTACACGCTGGTGAAATTCGGTTCCGAGGGGCTGTTGGGAGCGGCGGTGGCCTTGAGCCTGATTCGTGAAATGGGACCGGTGTTGGCCGCCATCATGGTCGTGGCCCGGGCCGGTTCGGCCATGGCCGCGGAGATCGGCATCATGCGTATTTCCGAGCAGATCGATGCCCTGGAGACCATGGACATCAACCCCATACGATTTTTGTTCAGTCCCCGGCTGGGGGCTGCGTTGATCAGCTTTCCCTTTCACACGGCCATTTTCGACGTGGTGGGGATTATCGGGGGCTACGTGACCGGCTCTCTGCTGCTGGGGATCAATTCGGGGCTCTATTTCAGCCGGGTGGAATCAAGCGTTCTGATGGAAGACATCAACGGCGGGTTTGCCAAATCAATCTGCTTCGCCGCCATCGTGGTAACGATCTGCTGTTTTCAAGGATACACGACTCACCTGCGCAAAGAAGGTTTTGGCGCCAAGGGCGTGAGTCTGTCCACTACGTCGGCGGTGGTCTTATCCTGTGTGCTGATTCTGGTGTCCGACTATGTGTTGACTTCGTTCTTGCTGTGAGACAATCATGACGGGTTCGTAAAACGTCCGATATCTGCGCTGCGCTTCATCCCTCGTCATTGCGGAGTACGGTAAGTAAACCTCACTCCCTGGGATTCGCAAGCCTTGATCTCGAACCGTTTACGAATCCGTCGAAAAGGTAACGCGTTGCGGGTTTATTATTCATGAAGGTGCCGTTGATCGAGTTTAATCAGGTGTTCAAGCGTTTTGGCGACAATGCCGTGCTTAAAGGGGTAGACTTGTCCATCTACCAGGGGCAGGTCACGGCCATTATCGGCAAGAGCGGCATCGGCAAGAGTGTCTTGCTCAAGCACATCATCGGCCTGTTGGAACCCGACCAAGGGGAAATCCGGTTCCAAGGCCAGGCGATCAACGCCATGCCCGCCGCTGCGCGCCGGGCGGTGAAAATGAAGTTCAGCTATATGTTTCAGGGGACGGCCCTGTTTGATTCCATGACCGTTTATGAGAATGTGGCCCTGCCGCTGAAGGAGAAGGGCCGGATTCCCTACCGTGAAATTCAACGCCGTGTGCGTGAGAAGCTGGCCCAACTGGATCTGGCCGGAATCGAAGACAAATACCCGTCTCAACTTTCCGGCGGCATGAAAAAACGGGTAGCCATGGCGCGGGCCCTGGTGACCAATCCGGAGATCGTGCTTTTTGACGAACCGACGACGGGCCTGGATCCCATCCGCAAGAATGCGGCCCACGCCATGATTGCCCAATACCAGAAAACCTTCGGCTTTACCGGGGTCATGGTCAGTCACGAGATTCCCGATGTGTTTTACATCTGCCAGCGTATCGCCATGCTGGATCAGGGCCGGGTTATCTTTCAGGGAAGCCCGACGGAAATCCAGAACAGCACTGAGCCGGTGATCCGGCAGTTTATCCGGGGCCAGGACCCGGAGGCAATCAACGTTGCGCCAAGCGAGGGCTAACGGTGGCAGCCGCATCGATCTGATCTGCGGCTGCGGAGGAGATATGAAAAAAGCATCTGTCGAAACTGCGGTTGGCGTCTTTGTTCTCATCGGCTTGATCAGCGTGGCTTATCTCACCATCAAGCTGGGAAAAATGGAGTGGTTCGGCGACGATTACTATACGCTCGATGCGCGCTTCAATTCGGTTTCGGGCCTGAAGGCCGGCGCCCTTGTGGATATGGCGGGGGTAGAAGTTGGCCAGGTGGCCGATATCCGCCTTGACAATCAACGGCAGGTGGCCATTGTCAGTCTGAAAATCAAAAAAGGCGTGATACTCACCGATGACGTCATCGCCTCGGTAAAGACCTCCGACCTGATCGGCGATAAATATATCCGCTTGACGCCGGGCGGTTCGGACAGAATACTCAAAACCGGAGACATGATCATCGAAACCGAGTCGGCCTTGGATATCGAGGAACTGGTCAGCAAATACGTTTTCGGAGATGCCGAAAAATAATATTGCCGGGCATTGCACCGCGACCGCGAGCGCGGTTCAATGCCTTGCCGATGCGGCGCCGGCGGGACGCGATTGCAACATGGAACAAGAGACTACGGAGGATGAGATGATCCTTAACCAGATAATCGTCGTAATGACCTTTTTAATTTTGACGACAATTCCGGCGGCGGCGGTCTCCATGGAACCCATGGCGACCATCAAAGCCCCCATCGATGCCGTAATTACCATTCTCAACGACCCCAAATACAAGGCCACCGGCACGAAATCGGCCCAACGGGACGAAATCTGGAAGAATGTCAAGCCGATGTTTGACTTCGATGAGATCGCCCAACGGGCCGTGGCTCGAAACTGGAGCGCTTTCAACGATACGGAAAAGGCAGACTTCACCGATGTGTTCGCCCAGTTTCTCGGCAACACCTACATCGATAAAATTCAGGGTGAGTACCACAACGAGCAGATCGTTTACCTCGGGCAGGATTTCTACTCGGACACCTACGCCGAAGTCAAAACCTTGATTGTCAGAGAAACATTAAAAATTCCTGTCAATTACCGAATGCTCAAGGGTGATGAAGACCGGTGGATGGTCTACGATATCATCGTCGAGGGTGTCAGCCTGGTAAAAAATTACCGCACTCAGTTTGCCAGTATCCTGAGCAAGGACAAACCGGCCCAACTGATCCAGCAGCTCAACGACAAGCTGGCTGAACAAAACAAGCGTCTTGCGGAAAACGGATAGCTTCACAACGGATATATCATTGGCAGCGGTTGGCCGGATTGGGGCCCGCGACTTTCAAACGACGAAGCAAGCAATGGCGATGAAACCTGGACAGTTGTTCCTGATCATGATGGTGGTTGTGCTGATCGGCAGCACCGCGTGGGTCAATCCGCCGGTGGCCGCCAGCGCCGATCCCCCGCCCGATGACGATGCCGCGGCGTCGGCGGATTCGGTTCCCTTCGATCCCTTCGATGACCCCAGTGGCGATAGTTTCGGAGATAAGGACCTGATGCTGCAAGCGGTTGCCGACCCCCTTGTCGGGTTCAACCGGACCATGTTCGTCGTCAACGACAAACTGTATTTCTGGGTGCTCAAACCGGTGGCCTCGGGATACCGGGAGGTCGTTCCCACACCGGCCCGGGTAAGCGTAAAAGATTTTTTTTTCAATCTTCTGGCACCGGTTCGCTTTGTCAATTGCCTCTTTCAAGGCAAATGGAGATCCGCGGAAGGCGAGTTCTGCCGGTTCGTGGTCAATAGCACGGCAGGGTGCCTGGGATTATTCAACCTGGTGAGAGACAACCCGTCGTTCAACCCCCCCGAAGAGGATTTGGGTCAGACTCTCGGGTATTACCGCATCGGCAATGGTTTTTTTATCATCTGGCCGCTGTTCGGCCCGTCAACCTTGCGCGATACGGTGGGCAGTCTCGGGGACTGGGTCTTGAACCCGGTTTCGTTCATGCAGCTGGTCAATGTGGATGCGGGTGAATTGACCTCCACCACCACCAACGTGGTCGCATACAGCGTCAGAATTGTTAACGACACCTCTTTCCGCATCGGCGATTACGAAACGCTGAAAAATGCCGCCCTGGATCCCTATGAAGCCTTTCGCAACGCTTACATTCAGAATCGGCTCAGTAGAATCGCTCAATAGGGCGGCCGGCAATCACCTATTTTCCGGATGCGCCATATGCAAACCAAACTGACCATTTTGTGTGAAAATTCCGTGGGTCGGCCCTTCGGTGTTGTGGGCGAGCATGGGTTTGCCTGTTTCATTGAAACCGAGGCCGGTAACCTGCTTTTCGATACCGGTCAGGGACTCGGCATCTGTGGCAATGCCGCGGTGCTGGGTAAAAACCTGGCATCCGTTGAGGCCATCGCCATCAGCCATGGCCACTACGATCACACTGGCGGGCTGCCGCAGGTGCTCGAACAGACCGGCTCAGTGCCTGTATACGGCCATCCCGATATTTTCGCTTCACGCACGTGGTCCGACGGTACTGCCACGCGGTACATCGGCATGCGCCACCGGCGCGAATACCTCGAATCTCTGGGCGCCCAATTCCATTTGGATCGCCATCCGGTTGAAATCAGCCCTGGGGTTTATCTGAGTGGTGAAATCCCCAGAAACAACGACTTTGAAAAGCCGGATCCCAACATGACCCTTCATCCCCAAGGCGCCAAGGCCGTGCGTCCGGATCCCATTGCCGACGACCTGTCCCTGATCGTCGATTCGGAAAAGGGCCTCATTCTGGTGCTGGGCTGTGCCCATGCGGGCATGATCAACATCTTCGACCATGTTATGAAGATGTTTCAGCGGGATCGCCTTTATGCAGTCGTCGGTGGGACCCATCTGGGATTTGCCCAGCCCGGCCAGTTCGACGAGACGCTCAAGGCCCTCGACCGATATGGCATCGAACGGCTGGGCGTGTCTCACTGCACAGGGCTGGAAAAAGCGGCCAGCCTCAGCGCCCACTTGGGCGAGCGGTTTTTTTTCGGTTGTGTGGGTGCCGAACTGGAAGGCTGACGGTGGCTTCTCGGCGCCCCGACGAGGGACAGCCGGTGATGGGGATCGAACGCCCCCGGTTTGCTCCGGTTGGTGAACCCCTTGATCAGACAATTGGCAAACGCCCATGTACAATCGTTTTTTTGGTTTTAAAGAGAGACCGTTCAAACTGGTACCCAACCCGGAGTACCTTTACCTGTCCCGGATTCATGAAGAGGTGCTGGCCCATTTGAACTATGCCGTGGGCTATGGCGAGGGATTCGTTGAGATCACTGGAGAAGTGGGTACCGGCAAGACGACCCTTTGTCGCATGTTCCTGGAAGGCCTGGACGAGAATACCGCAGCGGCATACATCTTCAACCCCAAGCTCGACGCCCTGCAGCTGCTCAAGGCCATCAACGACGAATTCGGTATTCCCTCGGAGACGGCGTCGTTAAAAACGCTCATCGACCGGCTCAATGCCTTTCTCCTGGAGAAAAAAGCCCAGGGCAAACAAGTGATCCTGCTGGTTGACGAAGCCCAAAACCTGAGCGTTGACGTACTGGAGCAATTGCGGCTGCTCTCCAACATGGAAACCACCACCAGTAAACTGCTTCAGATTATTCTGGTGGGCCAACCGGAGCTGGGCGCGCTGCTGGAGACCGAAGCCCTTCGCCAGCTGAACCAGCGCATCACCCTGAGCTGCCACCTGATTCCGCTGACTGCATCAGAAATGCGGGAATACATTCGCCATCGTATTCACATCGCCTCCCGGAAACCGGGGTTGGCCTTCACCGCAGGGGCATACCGGTCCATCTTCAACTATTCCAACGGCATCCCCCGGCTGATTAATATCGTCTGCGACCGGACCCTGCTTACCGCCTTTGCCATGGGCAAACACCGCATCACCCAGGCCATCGTCAGGCGGGCCATTCGAGAATTGGACGGGAAAAGAAAGCGTTCTGGCAAGCCAACCTATTTTCGGGAAAAATGGATCATCGGCCTGCTGGTGGTGTTGGTTATTCTGGTGGCCGGGCTGGTTGCCGGCCAGATGATGTTGAACCGCACCCGACGGATGGCCGTTGAGCCGGTCGTCCATCATAAAATCGAAACGGCGGTTGTCGAATCGGCTGCGGATCCTGCTCCGGAGGCTGTCGGTGAAACGAACCCGGAAGCCGTTGCGCCGTTGCCGGAACACGAGCCCTTTTCAGCGGAACCGGTATCGGCACCGGTCGAAGCACCGGCCGAGACCGCCATCAGCAAGGATCCGGCACCGGCGACACCGGTCCGCGACCTTGAACAGGTGCTCGCTTCCACGGAGGCCCTGAACTCACGCATCGGTGCGTTGGCGGCCGTCCTGAGGCAATGGAATGCGCAACCTCTCCAGGGTGTCGGGTCGGTGGATGGAGTGGACAGCGACACTTTTTTTCGTCTTTCCGCCCGACACAGCGATATGGAAGTCCTTCGCGTCAAGGGGAATCTGAACCTGATAAAAAAGCTGAACCTGCCAGCCATATTGGAATTTCCCCCTGCGGACGGCAGCGATGTCCGGTTCATGGCCCTGGTCGGCCTTGAAGAAAGTGACATCCGGCTGTCCGACGGTGACGACACCTTTTCCGTCGTCCCCGCATCCCTGGCTGGAGTGTGGAATGGGGTGGCGCATATCTTCTGGAAAAACTATTTTAACTACACCGGGGTCATTCCGATCTCGTCACCCGGAGAAGTCATTTTATCCCTCAAGGTGCACCTGAAGGCCAAGGGGTTTCCGATCGAAGCGATGACCGCCGCCTATGATACCTCCACGCGGCTGGCCGTCGAGACGATTCAAGCCCGCAATGGCCTTTACGTGGACGGTATGGTGGGCCCCATGACGAAAATTGCACTTTACAATGAAGATCCATCGCTGAACGGTCCCCGTCTGGCTGGTGGCAGCCCGGGGCAATAGAGGCGGTTAGAGGAGCGGCAAGCGTTGAGTTCTATTCTGGATGCATTAAAAAAAGCAGAACAAGAATCCGCCATGGATCGTAGCGCGGGGACCCCATGGCCGGCCCCGCCTCCCATGCAATCACCCGACCGCAAGGGCCATCGTCGGTGGTGGGTGGCGCTGGGTCTCGCTGTAGGTTTGTGTGTCGTCGGCGTGGTCCTCTGGCATGTGCGGCAAGCGGGTACCCCACGCCCTGCGAAGTCCATGTCGGCGTTGCCGCCTCAGCCGTTGTCCAAAACCAATCCCGGTGTCGTGCCTCTTGTTGCCGAGGCGCCCAAGCCCGGTGTGCCGGCTGCCGAACCACCGCAGACGCCGCCCGTCAAGACCCAGGCAGGTGCCCCCCCGCGCCAAGCCACAGGCAATGCGCCTGCTTCCAGCGATCATTCCGATGCCATGGCCGTGACCCGGTCGGCTCAACCTGAGACGCGGCCGCTGTCCACCGCTGTGCCAACAGCCGCATCGAGGGTGCAGCCAACGCCATCGCAACAGGCGAATTTGGTGCGGCAAAACCCTGCCCCAACACCCATACCGGAAGCTGCCCCCAACGAAGACCCCGCTCCCCGCCCGGTGGAGACAGCGGCGACCCGCCAGCCGGCGGCCAGGCGAGATACCGATAGACCTTTCAGAAGCGACCCGCGAATTGACCTGCAAGCCCTGGTGTGGGCGCCCGAACCCACCGGGCGGTTTGTTGTCATCAACAACCGCCTCATTAAAGAGGGCGGCTCCGTGGACAATATCGTCGTGGTGCGCATCAACCCGGATGATGTGCTGCTGGCCGAAGGATCTGATCGGTGGCATGAGACATTTAAAATCCGCTAAGATTCCGATTGATGCGTCGGCAACTATCCGCAATAAACGTCATCACTAATTCCATGATGAATAAAATGGTTGAAATAACGGTTGATTACCAGAAACGCATTTGGTAAAGAGGCAGTGATGCAAGCTAAAGTTATCCATACAACCGACCGAAAACATCCTGAAATCAGCAGAAGGCTTGAAAGGAACGTCGAACATGCGTTGGACATGTGATAGGCTTGCAGTATGGTTGTTGATCGCCTTGACGGGGGTGCTTTTTGTTCTGTCCCCCCTGCCTTCCGCGGCTACCGGACTTAAGGCCGACACCGATGTCAATGAGACCTTTGCGACAGAAGCGGCTCCGGTCAGTGTGTTGGAGGGGCTCATTCGCAACGGCACCCTATACGATGCCCTGACCGCCTTCGATATTCCGCCGGCGGAGATTCTCTCCCTCTCCAGATCCTTCAAACCGGTTTTCGATTTCCGCTGTTCCCGGCCGAAAGATTACTATGAGGTCAGCGTCGACGACCAGAACTTGATTCAAAAGTTTGTTTACAAGACCAGCCCATTAGACGAATACGAGGCCATAAAGGAAGGCAACGGCGACTATACCGTTCACAAACGAAAAATCGTGCTTGATCGTCGGGTGATCGCCAAGGTGTTCACCATCGAAACCTCACTTTACCAGGCTGTTGCCGACAGCGGTGAAACCCAGCAGGTTGCCGGTCTGATCGCGGACATTTTTGCCTGGGACATCGATTTTTATCTCTATCCGCGAAAGGGTGATCAGATCGCCGTGGTCTATGAGCGATGCTACAAAGACGGCGAGTTTGTGCAGTACGGCGATGTCCTGGCCGCCCGATACGTGGGCAAGCAAAAGACCTTTTCCGCCTTTTTATTTCATGACGGCCAATTTGACGGATACTACGACGAAACCGGCCAGCCTCTGAAAAAGATGTTTTTGCGGACCCCGTTGAAATTCGGCAGGATGACCTCTTCTTATTCCATTCGGCGGTTCCACCCGGTTTCCAAACGCTACAAGCCGCATACCGGCATCGATTACGGAGCCCCCACGGGTACACCCATCATGGCCACGGCCAACGGCAAGGTCACCTTCTCGGGGCGTAAGGCCGGTTACGGCAAGTTGATGATCGTCAAGCACCCCAACGGCTATCAGACCTACTACGGTCATTGCAGCCGGCTGCTGATGAAGCGCGGGCAGATGGTGGAGCAGGGCCAGGTTATCGCCCGGGTCGGACAAACCGGCGTGGCCACCGGCCCACACGTGCACTACGAAGTCCGCGTGGGCGGCAAGCCCATCGACCCCAACAAGGTCAAAAAAAGCCGTGGCAAGCCCCTTAAGAGCGAATTATTGGCCAGCTTCACGGAGGTGGTCAACGAGCGGCTGCTGCTTGTGGACGGCCTGCTGAAGGAGCAAACCAGCCTGGTGATGCTGACCCGTGACCATTGATTCCCTTGACGCCGCTGTAAAAACGACCTAAAAAGTCATAACCATGGTTTAAAACCAAGGCCACCGCTTCATGGGGGTGTAGCTCAGCTGGGAGAGCGCAGCGTTCGCAACGCTGAGGTCAGGGGTTCGATCCCCCTCATCTCCACTTATACTATCGTGAGGCCTAAATTCTAACCCCCATAAGTCCCTGTTTTTATTACGCCTTGGGTTCTATAAATGTCCGACCCAATTGTAAAATTGTATTCCTCGCAGCAAATTGCCAATTATATACCAACTTGCTAGGAAATAAAAGCCTCTGTTTACATTTTTTTTGGCCGTTTAATATAAATGCTGCAGATTGTAACCAAACATTATTAATTTGT
>NZ_JBFELV010000183.1:0-9324 GCF_041551955.1 Desulfosarcina sp. | reverse complement strand
TCAAAAACTAACAATTGATTGTCATATTGATTGCCACAATTATTGACGATTGGAATGTTCTTTGTTCAAAATTATGGGGTTTGGAATTTTAAATTTAGGTGTTGTGATTTATTTGTCATTTGGTTTTTGGTTATTGTGATTTGTTTTCTGACCTAAAAAACATGAATTGCGAAAGTAAGCTACCAAGACTGAATAATATTGAGGCTTGATCGGATGTCCTGGGCAATCGCATTGACTCGGTCGATCACTTCACCGATACCGATCGTCAGCAACCGCCGGTCTCTCACCAGCTGCCTGCCGGCCACCAGGACGTGGCGCACGTCGGCGCCGCCGGCTGCATAGACGATGTGTGATTCCGGGTGGTACATGGGCGTCAGGTGGGGGGCCTGGGTGTCCAGGACGATGATGTCCGCCTGTTTGCCGACTTCCAGAGAACCGATGCGATCCGCCAGCCCGATGGCCCGGGCGCCGTCCATGGTGGCCATTCTGAGCACGCTGGCCGCATTCAGGGCCGTGGGATCAACGGTGGCGACCTTGTGCAGCTTGGCAGCCGTGCCCATTTCACCGAACAGGTCCAGGTTGTTGTTGCTGGCGCAGCCGTCGGTGCCCAACGACACCGTCACCCCGGCTGACTGCATCCCGGTCACGGGTGCGATGCCCGAGGCCAGCTTCATGTTGCTCTCCGGGCAGTGCGAGACGGCACAGCCGCGTCGGCTGATGGTGGCGATGTCCGCGTCGTCCACCCAGATGCAATGCGCCAACAAGGTGCGGCGGTCGAGAATACCCAGCCGGTCCAGGTGGGCGATGGGGCTGAGGCCTTTCTCCTTGATGGATCGATCACGCTCGAACCGGGTCTCGGCCACATGCACCTGAAAGATCAGGTCCAGTTCGTCGGCGGCAGCCTTGGCCGCCTCGAGGGTGTCGTCGCTGCAGGTGTAGGGTGCATGGCAGAAGACGGACGGCCTGATCAGTCGGCTGCGGCCCTTCCAGCGCTGGGCATAATCCCTGGCGTGGGCGATGTTCCTTGCCGGATCCGGCACCCCGGGGGCCGGAAAGTCGATGACCCCCTGGGCCAGCACGGCCCGCAGGCCGGTTTCAGCGACGGCCCGGGCCACGGCGTCTTCGTGGAAATAACCCCCGCAGCAGCAGGTGGTGCCGGAGAGCAGCATTTCCGCGCAGGCGAGAAGCGTGCCCCACCGCACCGTTTCAGGATTGATGAAGCGGGCCTCGGCCGGGAAGATGCGTTCCTCGAGCCAGTCGATCAGGGGCAGGTCGTCGGCCAGGCCCCGGAACAGCGTCATGGGCAGATGGGTGTGGGTGTTGACCAGGCCGGGCATGACCATACCGCCCTCTGCGTCGATGGTCATTGGGGCCGTTGGCGGCGGTGAATCCGGTGCAGTGGCCTCGATGGTCCGGATGACGCCTTCATGAATGCCGATCCATCCGTTTTCGACGATTCGCATCCGGTTGTCCACCGTCACCAAGGTTCCATTGTGGATGACGACATCGACGTCCATGTCAGCCTCCTCGGATCGTTCCGGCGATCTGCCGGGCGTCGGCCATGATCTTTTCCAGATCCATGTGCACGAGTCGACGCTCTTTCATCAGCACCTGGCCATTGATCACGGTGGCGCACACATCGCTGCCGCCGACGGCGTAAACCAGGTGAGAGGCCGGGTTGTACATGGGGGTCAGGTGGGGTTTGCGGGTATCGATGACGATGATGTCGGCGTGCTTGCCGGTTTCGATGCTGCCGGTGATGCCGTCCAACCCCAAGGCGCGGGCGCCGTCGATAGTGGCCATACGCAGCACGGTGGCGGCGTCCATCACTGTGGGGTCCAGACGGCTGGCCTTGTGCAGCTTGGCGGCCATGTCCATCTCGGCGAACAGATCCAGGTTGTTGTTGCTGGAACAGCCGTCAGTGCCTAAACCGATGCAGACCCCCCGCTCGACGAGTTCGGCCACCGGTGAAACGCCGGAGGCCAGTTTCATGTTGCTCTCCGGGTTGTGAGATACCTTGACGTCGTGCCGCTTCAACAACGCCATGTCACCCTCGTTGAGCACCACGCAATGGCAGGCCAGCAGGTTGGCCGCTAGCAAACCCAGGTTGGCCAGGTGCCCCACCGGCGTGGTGCCGTACCTTTCCCGGATGTCGTGGACCTCCTTATGGGTCTCGGAAAGGTGGATAACCAGCGGCACACGGTGCTTCCGAGCGATGTCGGCGGCCTCGGTCAGCAGGTCCGGTGCACACAGGTAGGGGGAGTGTGGTTCCACGGCGATGGTGACCAGTGGGTCGTTGTGCCAGTCCTCGATCAAATGGCGGGTGTAGTCGAATCCTTTTTGGATGGAGCCGTAGTTGGGCGAGGGAAAATCGTAGAGCACCTCCCCCACCACCGCCCGCATGCCGGCGGCCTTGGCGGCCCGGGCCACGGCATCTTCGAAAAGATACATGTCGCAAAAGCAAGTGGTTCCCGAGAGAATCATTTCCGCACAGCCGAGCAGTGTGCCGGCATGCACCTTGTTCGCATCCAGCAAGGCCTCGGCCGGGAAGATGTGCTCGTTGAGCCAGGTCATCAACGGCAGGTCGTCGGCCAGTCCCCGGAAGAGGGTCATGGCGGCGTGGGTGTGGGTGTTGACCAGGCCGGGCATGATGATGCCGCCGGCGGCATCGATCGTCTCTTTTGCAGCTATCAGGCCAACCGCCTCGGCTGAATCGACCGCTGCAATGGTATCCCCGCGGACCGCTATCGCCCCATTTCCAATGACACGGCCATGCGGATCCATGGTCATGACGATACCGTTGGTGATCAGCAGATCGGCGGCTGTCGTCATTGCCGCGCGCCCTCGTGGATCTTCGCCACCACGGCTTGGATCAGGCGGTTGAGAACGGGTGCCGCCCGGTTGGCCGCGGCTACGATCTCATCTACGGAGGCCGACTCCGGCTGATCCGGGTCATTGATGTTGGTGATGGTGGACAGCCCCATCACCCGCATGCCGGCGTGGACGGCGGCGATGGTTTCGACCACCGTCGAAAAACCAACCGCATCGGCACCGATGGTTTTCAGATAGCGGATTTCTGCCGGCGTTTCCAGAGACGGTCCCTTCAATCCGGCATAGACGCCGCTTTTCAGGGCAATGCCCAATCTGTCGGCTGCCCGGTAGGCCAACCGGGCCAGGGTTCGATCGTAGGCCGCCGTCATGTCAGGGAATCGGGGGCCCCAGTCGGCATGATTGGCCCCGGTCAGCGGGTTTTCACCGGTGAGATTGATGTGGTCGCGGATTACCATCAGATCTCCCTGGCGAAAGTCGGGGCTCATGCCGCCGGCCGCATTGGAGATGATTAGGCAGCGCACGCCCAGCGCCTGCATCACCCGCACGGGAAAGGTCACGGTTTCGGGGGCATAGCCTTCGTACAGGTGGACGCGCCCCTGCATGACCACCACCGGATGCCCGGCCAGCGTCCCGGCCATCAACCGTCCCGAATGACCGACCACAGTCGATACAGGGAAGTTCGGGATGTCCGCGTAATCAATCGTCAGCGCGTCATCGAGAGGTCCGACCGCCTCCCCAAGTCCGGTGCCGGTGATCACTCCGGTTTCAGGCGTACCGTCCAGTTTTGATTCGAGAAATGCTGCCGCTTCGTGGACTTTTTCTTTCAGGCGGTTCAAGGGCTGCCTCCAGCGTCTACTTTGCGGGGTGTGCCAAACCGTATCGATTCGATTGCCATTGTTTTTTATCGTCATCCGGGCGGTTGGGTTATAGACCAGCTGTTGCAGCCCCGTCAAGCGTTGTCAGGCGTGGGTGGACGGCCATGATAGCGTTGACATTTACATATAATTATGAAATGTTGCCACGCGGTCGCCGGTGATCCATCATCATAGCGTTGCAGGCCGTCTATCGGTCAATTCAACACGCATTCGAAGATGTTGCATTTTTGCGATTCAAGGAGCGTTTCAGACATGACCCTGACACACCACCCGCACCATGCGGATATCAATGACGACATGTGGTCGCAGATCGATGCGGTCATCCAAAAAAACAGGACCATTTCCGGGGCCGTCATCACGGTTCTCAGGGAGTGTCAGACCATTGCCGGCTACCTGCCGGTGGAACTGCTGGACTACATCAGCCAGGGCCTTAACCTGCCCGCCAGCAGCGTTTACGGCGTGGCTTCCTTCTATTCCCTTTTTTCCATGGTTCCCAAGGGGCGCCACACCATCAAGATGTGCCTGGGAACGGCCTGTTATGTCAAAGGCATCAAGGAGGCCATGAGCCGCATTGAAAATCAATACCAGCTGAAGGAGGGGGGCACCACTGAGGACCGGCGTTTCACCCTGGAAGCGGTTCGCTGCCTGGGCGCCTGCGGCCTGGCACCGGTGATGGTGGTTGATCAGGACACCCACGGGGACGTGAGTTCAGACAAGGTGCTTGAACTGCTCGATTCCTATTCATAGGTGTAGGGTTATTCATTCCTCTACCCCTTTTGCATTTTGAGACAAAGCGACCATGAAAATCTCCGAAATCAAAGACATCCTCAAAGGCACCATGCTTTGCGGTGAAGACCAGATGGACACGGTCATCCCCGCCGGTGGCGCGTCAGACTTGATGGACGACGTGCTGGCGGCCGCGGCCAAGGGTTGTGTCCTGTTGACGGGTGTTACCACGGATCATGTGATGCGAACGGCAAAAATCGTCGGTGTCGGGGCCATTGTCATCGTCAGGGGCAAAACCCCTCCTGCGTCATTCGTGGAGATGGCCAAATCTTTTGAAATCCCGCTGATGGTCACCGAATATTCGTTGTTTGTGGCTTGCGGCCGACTTTATATGAATGGCATCAGGGGGCTGGACGGTTCCTGGTAAAACCTGCTGGAGACGGAATATGGCGAAACTGAACATTCAGGACCTGGAAGGCATCAGACAGGCGCACAAGGAGCGGCTGACCTTCAAGGACAAGACCTACCTGCTGATCTGCGGCGGCACGGGCTGTCATGCCACCGGCTCCATTCGCGTCAAGGATGCCCTGCTGGCGGCCATCGAGGAAAAAGGGCTGGGCGAAACGGTCCAGGTGATCGAAACCGGCTGCAACGGCTTTTGCGCCATGGGGCCCCTTCTGGTGGTTCACCCCGGCGACATCTTCTACCAGAAGCTCAAGGTTGAGGACATGCCAGAATTGGTCGAGTCTCACCTGATCAACGGCAAACCGGTGGAGCGACTGCTCTACAAGGACCCGGTTTCCAAAACCAAAATCGCCGCTCAGACGAAGATTCCCTTTTTCGCCCACCAGATGCCCCGGGCCCTGCGCAACAAGGGGTTGATCGACCCCGAGTCCATCGACGAATATATCGGCCGTGACGGGTATATCGGTGTGGCCAAGGCGCTGTTCGACATGACCCCCCAACAGATCATCGATGAGATGAAGGCCTCCGGCATGCGGGGGCGCGGCGGAGCCGGGTTCCCCACGGGTGTGAAGTGGGATTTTGCCAGCAAGAGCACCGATACGGTCAAATATGTGCTCTGCAACGCCGACGAGGGCGACCCCGGGGCCTTCATGGACCGCAGCATCTTAGAGGCGGACCCCCATGCGGTGCTGGAGGGCATGATCATCGCCGCCAAGGCCATCGATGCGCACAAAGGATACATCTACGCACGTACCGAATACCCACTGGCCATTAAACGGCTGGGCATGGCCATCGAGCAGGCCAAGGATTACGGGCTGCTGGGTGACAAGATCCTGGGCTCGGACCTCTCCTTCGACATCGAGATCTACCAGGGTGCGGGAGCCTTTGTCTGCGGCGAAGAGACCGCCTTGATGCGCTCCATCGAGGGCAAGCGGGGCATGCCGCGTCCGCGTCCACCGTTTCCGGCCCACAAAGGCCTGTGGGAAAAACCCACTATCCTCAACAACGTGGAAACCCTGGCCAACGTGGCTCAAATCATGGTCAACGGCGGCGCCTGGTATGCCGATGTGGGCACAGAGACCAGCAAGGGCACTAAAGTGTTCGCCCTGTCCGGCGATGTGAACAATATCGGCCTGGTGGAAGTTCCCATGGGCACCTCGCTGCGTACGATCATTTATGACATCGGCGGCGGCATTCCCAATAAACGCAAATTCAAGGCGGTTCAACTGGGCGGCCCGTCGGGCGGGTGCATTCCCGATGCTTACCTGGACACGCCGGTGGACTATGAAGCCATCGCCAAGGTGGGAGCCATCATGGGTTCCGGCGGCGCCATTGTCATGGACGACAAGACCTGCATGGTGGATATGGCCCGCTTTTTCATGGAGTTCATTCAGGACGAGTCCTGCGGCAAATGCACCCCCTGCCGGGAGGGCACCCGCCGCCAGCTCCAGATCCTGGAAAAGATCTGCGAGGGGCACGGGAAGCCCGAGGATCTCGACGTCTTGGTCGAGCTGTCACAGACCATCCGCGAGACCGCCTTGTGCGGCTTGGGCCAGACGGGCCCCAACCCGGTGCTTTCCGCCCTGCGCTACTTCAGGGATGAATTCGAGGCTCACATTCACGAAGGCAGATGTCCGGCCAAGCGCTGCGTGGCCCTTCTCCGCTTTGAAGTGGAGCCGGATGCCTGCACGCGCTGCGGCATGTGTTTCAGGGCCTGCCCGGCCGATGCCGTCGTCTGGAAAAAGAAGGAGCTGGCCCGCATCGACAAGGAAAAATGCATCAAGTGTCTGACCTGCTACGACAAGTGCAGGTTCGACGCTATTTTTTAATAGGAGCATTGAGATGACGATAGCCATTATACTCATGGGCGGTCTGGGGCTGGTGGTAGGCATCGGCCTGGCGCTGGCCTCCAAGGTCTTTTACGTTTACGTAGACCCCAAAATCGTTTCCGTCGAAGATGCCCTGCCTGGAGCCAACTGCGGCGGCTGCGGGCTACCCGGCTGCAGTGCCAATGCAGAAGCCATCGTGGCGGGCAAAGCCGCACCCAACTCCTGCGTGGCCGCCGGCGAAGACGTGGCCCTGGCGATTGCCGCCATCCTCGGCGTCAGCGTCGAGGCCAAGGAGCCGGACATCGCCCTTCCTGGGTGCACTTACGGCGTAGCTGACGCAGATGTCAAATACAGCTATGACGGCATGAACGACTGCCGGGCCGTCGCCCTGCTTTCCGGTGGCATGAAGGTGTGCAATATCGGCTGCCTCGGTCTGGGCACCTGCGCCGCCGCCTGCCCCTTCGACGCGATCGTCATGGGGCCTCAGGGGCTTCCCGTGGTGGATGAGGTCAAGTGCACCGGCTGTGGCACCTGTGAGCGGATTTGTCCCAAGCACATCATCACCTTGTCATCGGTCACCCGCAGAATCCTCAAGGAGTACACCACCGAAGATTGTACGACACCCTGCCAGCGCGCCTGCCCGGCGGGTATCAACATCAGCCGCTACATCCAGCAGATTGCCGAAGGCGACTACCACGGGTCGGTTCAGACGATCAAGGAGCGCAATCCCTTTCCCACGGTGATCGGCAGAATCTGCCCCCGACCCTGTGAGAACGACTGTCGGCGAAAATATGTCGACGAACCGGTGGCGATCAATTTCTTGAAGCGCTTTGCCGCCGACTATGAACGCACCCAGAAGGAGCGCATCCAGCCATTCAAGGCGCCGGATACCGGCCGCCGCATCGCCGTTGTCGGTGGCGGTGTCCAGGGCCTTTCCGCGGCTTTTTTCGCGGCCCGTTTGGGCCATGCGACTACGGTGTTCGAAGGCACCGACCGTCTGGGTGGCCTGCTCAATACCGCTATCGCCAAGTGCCGTTTGCCCGAATCGATCCTCAACTGGGATATCGAAGGGATCCTGGAGATGGGCGTAGACGCCCGAACCGGCCAGATGCTGGGCCGCGACCTGACCGTGTCCGGATTGCTGGACGACGGCTACGAAGCGGTATTTCTCGCATCGGGCGGCTGGGACAGTCGGCTGGCCCGGGGTGCCGATAAAACGGTGGAGTCGCCGCTGCCCGGTGGATGCCTGCTGCTGGACCTGCTGCGTTCCGGCAAAAAGGGGCATGGAACGGTTGCTTGCGGAAGGCACACGGTGATTGTAGGCGGCGAAGGATTGGCCGGGGAGGCCCTGGCCCAAGCCCGGTCCCTGGGTGCCGAAACCGTTACGTTTATTTTCCGGGACAGCCTCGACGAAGCCACCGTTTCGGTGCTGACCGAAGCCGGCGCCAACGTCGTCTTGCGGGCCGGCGTCACCCGCCTGTTCGGTGACGGGGAGTCACTTTCCGGGCTCGACGTGCTGAATGTGGATACCGGTGAAACGCGCCTGCTTCAAGCCGAGAGCCTGGTCTTCTCTTCGGGAAGATTCCCCGAACTGATTTTTACCCGACCCATCGGGGGGGATGACGCTGAAAGCCGCCCGGGAGCCTGGACGGCCGTTCCTCCTTACAAACAACCGGATCATGCCGACGAAGCCGGTTTGTTTGCCAAGGGTGACGCCCTGACCGATTTCAGCGGTGCCATCAAGGCCATCGGCGCCGGGCGACGTGCTGCCGCAGCCATCCATAAACTCATCTACGACATCCCATTGGATTTGCCGGAAAACGTCCTCAAGCCCGATGCGGCCATCCAGAACGTGGACCACGTGGAAGCCGTGGCCACCAGCCAGCGGCGAATCATGCCCCTGGCCGACAGCAGAGACCTGGCACAGCTGATGGAGCTCGAGAAGGGTTTCGACACAGCGGCAGCGATGGCAGAGGCCTCCCGGTGCCTCAATTGCGGCCTCATTTGCTACAGGAATGTGGAAAATCAGCGGCCGTTGGAAAAGATCAGGGACGCCGTCAACGCCTGATCCTCCGCACGGGTCGAACCAATGATAGGTGAATAAGCGCTTATGGCTACTGAAGAAGGTGTTGTATTTAAAATGGGAGGTTCAGGGGCGGGGACGGCATGGGTAAGAACCACGCGCTCGAGCGCCTGTGCGTCCTGCTCCTCCAAAGACGCCTGCCAGGGTGGCGGCGGCAAAGAGATGGAAGTCGAGGCGATCAACTCGGCCGATGCCCAGGTGGGGGATCGGATCGTTTTGAACATTCAGACGGCTTCCTTGTTAAAAGCCACCTTCCTGCTTTATGTCTTTCCGATCCTGGCCTTGATTGCCGGTGCCGTGCTTGGGCAAGCGGTGGGTGTTATGCGGGGTGCCGATCCATCGGGGCTTTCCGCCTTGTTCGGGTTCCTGTTTTTCGGAGTGGCCTTCATCGTCATTCGCATCACGGGCCGGCGCCTTTCCACCAATGCCAGCTACCAACCTGAAATCATCAAAATCAGGGGGCACCATTCGCCGTCGACGGACGCACTGGTACAGCCTCAAACAGGATGGTAAT
>NZ_JBFELV010000182.1:0-9355 GCF_041551955.1 Desulfosarcina sp. | reverse complement strand
CCACGGGTGGCGTTTCTTCCGGCACCGGGGTCGGCTCAGCTAATACCGGCGGTCGTTCCTCAGAAACCAGCGGCGGTGGTTCGGCGACACCGGGTAAGCGGTGGTTTTCCGGATTGGTTGGGGGGGCGATCTTCCGGTCTCTGGCAGAATCCTTTGGCGGTGGCGCTTTCTCCCGAAGCTGCGCTTCATCTCCCCCGGACCCGCCGTCTGCTGCCGAACCTTTCCCTACCACTCGACCGCCTGAGTCGAGGCTGAAGTCGAGCGCCACGGTCCTGATCACCGGTGTCATCCCCTGGCTGGCCGCGTAGACGAGCATTATGGCCATTCCGTGGACCATCAGGGAAATATGGATGCCCAGGAGCTGCGTCCTCATACTTTGGTTTCCGTTTGCAGGTGAACCTTCGTGAAACCGAGGGTCTTGACCAAATCCAGCACGTCCACGAAGGATTGAAGCGCGATGGCCCGGTCGGCCCGAATCAGCACCGCCGTGGACCGGTCGACCCCCCCAATGACGTGCCCGAGGTCGGCCAGGGATACGGCCGCCGCGTTGAGAAACACCCGGCCTTCCCGGTCAATGTCGATGACCTGGGATTTCATCGAGCCCGCGGACGCCTCCCCGGCCCTGGGAAGATCGACGGGGATGACCCCCGAGGCGATGAAGGTGGAGGTGGTCAGAACGATGGTCAGCAGCACCAGCATAATGTCCACCAGGGGGATGACGTTGAGGTAATCGAATTCCTTTTCATTCATGTTCGATCTCCCATTGCATCAGGAGCACCTTGACCCGTCTCAGGAGCAGGTTGTAGGCGACGATGGCCGGAATGGCCACCACCAGACCCACCGCCGTGGCCTTCAGGGCCAGGGCGAGCCCCACCATGATTTTCCCGGTGTCCATGAAACCCTCCAGTCCCATGGAATAGAAGGTCATCATGATCCCCAGGACAGTCCCTAAAAGGCCGATGTAGGGCGCATTGCTGCCGATGGTGGCGATGATATGGAGCTTCCCCGACAGCCGCAGTTCCAGGGATTTTTTATTGGCAAAATGGCCGACGCGAATACGGCGGTAGACCATTAACCGCTCCGCCGCCACCGACAGCGCGACGACGCTCATCAGCAGCAGCATACCGATCACCCCATAGTCGATCAGTTCTTTAACCCATTCCATCGGACCCCTCCTTTACCCTTTTAAACGATTGACCGATCAGGATCAAGACGATGCCCAGGCCGACGCCGGCACATCCGAAACAGGCGGCGCAGTTGCCGCTGCAGCGGGAAAGCGGAAGCATGCCGGCCAGGCCGCCGGAGGCCCCGATCAGCGCATACAGAATTTGCGGCTTAACCTTTTTCATATGCGGGCTTTCCTTTCAACGCAGGCGTTGGAAGAAGAGGCTTCCCGTAGTCGATGGCCCCCCTGGCGCATGCGGTTTTGCAGTCCCCGCAGGGCATGCAGGAAAGGGCATCGATTCGGGCGGTCCGGTCTGTCAGGTCGATGGCCCATGTGGGGCAGCTGTCCACGCAGTCGCCACAACCGTCGCATCTGGCGGATTGGACTGATATGCGCCGCCCCCAGCGGACCCCAGCGCGGTTGGCAAGCCCATCCATGGCCCCGATGGGGCAGAGCAGATTGCAATAGGCCCGGCCGCCTTTGGCGAAAAACCCGAGCAGAAGGACCATCCCCAGGTTGATCAATCCGGCGGTCCGCAGAAAATAGGCCAGGTCCGCCCCTGAAAAGGGGGCCCCGATCAAGCGCGGGATGGTGGCGAAGTTGCAGTATGAACAGCAAAGGCTGCCCAGCCCTAAGGCAGCGGCACCGAAGTAGACCGACAGGTACCCATAACGAAAGGCGGGGGCGGGAATGTTGGCAAAATTGATTTTCAGGAAACGGGGTATCAGCCGGCTTCCCATCTCCATGGAGCCACCGATGGGGCAAAGATGGCTGCACCAATAGCGACCGAAAAAGAAGGTGGTCAGCAGGATGCCGAAGACCAGCGCCACCCCCATGTAACTTCTCAGATACCCCATGGCATAGGCGTCCAGGCTGGCGCCTTGGCGCCACACGAAAAACATGCGGGGGCACCAGGTTCCGCAGAAATTACTGTCCCCGGTGAACTGGAACAGGAGCGACAGCGGCGGAAGAAACAGAACCAGCGCCAGCGCCATGATCCAGTAGCGGGGTCTGCCCGGAAAGGCCGGTTTAGTGATGTCCGCCCGATGCATGGGAATCCTCCTTTCCCTTGAAGATAAGGGGCACCTTCAGCACCGATGTTTCGGTGCGGGTGTCGTAAAAAGCCAGGTTGTATTTGCCGCGGGGGGTGTCTTTTCCGTGGTATCGTTCCGGTTCCTTCCGAAATGACGCCAGGCATCCTTCCCCGCAGAAACGACGCGTCTTTCCCTGATACGTGGTTGCAAGGTCTCCCTCACCGACGGACATGCCGCAAACCGGGTCCGTTGGGAAAGCACGCATGAGCACCCACATGGCGAGACGATCTCCGGGTTGAACGCCGTAAAGGATGTCGTCCCGGAAATCAGGCAGCCGCCGCAGTCCCAGGTCGACCACCGGTCCCGAAAGTCGTAGATCGTAATCCAGGGGCGGGTTGCCCTCCAATAAGACGCGGACATCCCCCCGGTAAGGCGGCAGCACCGTTGCCGTGGTAATCTGGGTATAACGATCCCACCCGCTCACCAGAAACGATGGGTGGCGGGCCTTGCCCCCTTTCGCTGACAGGAGCCCGATGGCGTGGCTCGAATCCCCCCAGCGGTACGCTGCCGCGGCCAGGGAAATCAGGACCGCCAAAACAAAAGTGACCATCGATCTGATGCGCACGACTTCCTCCTTCAGAAATGATAGGCCAGCCGCACGATGAAGGATCGCGGCGCCGCCGGAGTATACCGTTTGACGCCCTGGGTGTCTTTTTCGACCTCCACGGCGTAATATTTGTCGAACAGATTGTCTACATTGAGGGTTACTTGAAAGGGTCCCTTTTCGTAGCCGACCATGGCGTTGGTGACGAAATCGTACCCCTCGTACTTCTCGGTGTTGGCGTTGTCCACGTAGTAGGACCCCCACGAAAAGGTTTCCAGCTTGAATTTCAGCCCGGAGGCGTGGCGATAGCGTCCGTAGAGTGAGTACTGATGCCTTGGGATGAATGGCAGTGTGTTGCCGCTCCGGTCCATATTGACGACTGCTGCGCCGGCCCGAACCGGCTCTGAGAAATCCTCGAAGGTATAGTTGGTGTAGGAATAGCCGGCGCCGAATTCCAATCCCTTCAAGGTTTGCCAGGGGGCGGACCAGGCACCGGAGAACTCGAACCCTTGTTTCAGCGTTTCCCCGGAATTGACGTATTGGCTGTCTCCACCGGACCCGATCACCTGGACCACCTCATCCTCCACGGGGGAGTAATAGACGGCGGAATCGAACATCCACGAACGGGCCCGCGCTTTGAGCCCCAGTTCGTAATTTTGGACGGTCACCGGGTTCAGATCCGGGTTTTCGCTGATTTCGCCCTCGGTGGGGGTTTGGATGCCCTGGGAAAAGTTGGTGTACAGATTCAACCACTCCAAGATCAGATAGGTGAGGCCGATCCTGGGGCTGAAACCGCTGAAGTTCTTTCGAACGTCAACAGGATCTTCCGCCGGGACATACCGTCCCAAGCTGTAACTGTATTCCTCGGTCCGCGTGCCGGTGATGTCCATCTGGATGTCGTCGTAGCGCAGTCCCATATCGACGATCCACCGGTCGGTGGGTCGGAGAGATTCTTGAACGTAGAACCCATAGAGATCGACTCGGCGGTCCTGGGTCTCGATCAATTCGCCTTTTTGATCGGAAAGGACCTCGGTGATCCGTCCCCCTGGTGTCGTGGCAAAATCGGCATACCGGTAATAGTCGGTCTCTTGATCGTCCCACCGTCCGGTGGCACCGAAGGTGAGGATGCCTTTCATACCGGCAAGGCGGTGGTTCCGGTTGAGCTGTAGATCGGCCCCGAAAGTGTTGGTGTCCGCATCGTTAATTCGACCGGTGATGGGGTGTTCATGGGCCCATTTATTCAAATAGAGGACGGGTTTGAATTCCCACGGCCCCAGCTCCTTGGTATATTTGGCGTTGACGAAGAAAATATCTGAGTAGCGTCCGGAGTATTGCCAGGGGCCATCGGTCTCCAGGGCCTTGCCGGTCGCCTGGTAGGTTGCGAACTGGCTTTCGTTCAATTTTCCCGGCAATTGGATGTCGGCACTGGTGACCCCGACATAGCTCTCCACGGTCGATCCGTCATCGAGCATCATTGCGCCCTGGAGGGATGCCTGATTGGTTTCAAATTCATTCCACCGCCGCCAGGAATTATCCGATTCCCGCCGGCTGCCGCTCAGGGTGTAGTAGACCGTCTCGGCGATGTCGTCGGAATAGGACAGGTGATAATTTCGGGTGTCATAATCTCCGACCCCGACTTTGGCTACGCCGCCCTCACGCTCAAACGGACTTTTGGTGGTCATGTTGATGACCCCTCCGGCGGCATTGGCGCCCCACAGGGTCGAATTGGGGCCCTTGACCACCTCTACCTGGTCGATCAGCTGGGTATCGATGAAATCCAACCGGGTCAGGCCGTCGGGGTCGGTGATGGGGACGCCGTCAAGAAGGACCATGATATCGCGAACTCCGTACCGGGCCTTGAGACCGGCTCCTCGAATAATAATGCGCGAGTCGTACCCCTGGTTGCGGGTGTCGATGAGAACACCCGGAATCCCCCGAATGACCTCCTTGATGTTGGACATCGGGGTCTCCTGAATGGCCTTATTACCGACCACCGCCACGCTCGCCGGGACCTCGGCGGTCTTGCGTTCGATGCGCGTCGCGGTGACGCTGACTTGATCCAGCTCGTGGGCGGGCAGCGGTTCCTGGGCTGTCACCGGGTTCGAGACAACGAGAGTGACGAAAAGCGCAAGCAAGGCAAAAAAGATTGAGGATGATTTCATGTTGATCCCAGGTTGAAGGTGAGAAGTCTTTTCGGGTCCGTGAGAGGACGGCTGGAATATCCTTGATCTTAATTGTGACGGATGGCCGGGAAAAGTAAAGACTAGAACATCACGTATGGAATACTTAAAATTTCTAGATACTATTTGGTGGAGAGGAGGTAGGTCCTGAGGTTTACTTTTTTATTGGTGATCCCGATTTTCTTGCGGATATTGTTGCGGTTGACCTCCACGGTTCGTGGCGACAGGTTCAGGAGGCTAGCAATCTCTTTGGTGCTTTGGCCGTGCTTGACCAGGTTGGCCACCTGGATTTCCGTGGGCGTGAGCTTGAGATATCCCTGAGAAACCCCGCGCAGGAAAGGCGAGAGGATGTCGTTTAACTGAGTCTCCACGATCTCCAGAAACCCCTTCTGACGCTGGTCGAGCCCACTGGTTTTGAGCCTCTCCAGCAAGGGTTTGACCAGTTCCCGAAAATTGAACACCAGCCGTTCCTCGAGTTCGGTCTTGTCCGCCTCCCGCTGTTTCAGCAGCACCTTGAGGGCGGCGTTGACATCCTCCAGATCCCGGGCTTGGGCTTCCAACTCCCGCTCCCGGTCCAGCAGGGCCTGTTCCACCCGATTCCGTTCAATGGCATAGCGAATCGAGTGCAGGAGGACCTCCGGTGTCATGCGGTTCTTGACCAGATAATCCTGAGCCCCTTTTCGGAGCGCTTCCATGGCGATTGCCTCGTCGTCCAGGCCGGTCAGAACAATCACCGCCACCGTTGCAGCTCCGGAACAGAGGCCGGAGAGGGTGTTCAAACCCACGCTGTCGGGCAGGGTCAGGTCCAGCAGAACCACATCATAGACGCCTTTTTCCAATGCTGTCCGTCCCTCTTCCAAACGATCGAAAACCGTCACTTCGCAACCGGTCGGGTCCGCTTCGAAAAGCATCTCTTGAATCAACCGGGCATCGCCTGGGTTGTCTTCGATCAAAAGGGTGCGAATGCTATCCGTCATGAGGCGTCCTTCGCGGGTAGTTTCACCGTGTCCGACCAGAAACGAAGAATCGATTCGGCCACCGCAAAAAAGGCGTCCAGGTCAAGGGGTTTTCGAATGTAGCAATTGGCTTGGCGGTCGTAGGCGGCCAGGATATCCGCTTCGGCCCCGGAGGTGCTCAGGATCACCACCGGAATCCGTCGCAGGTCCGCATCCGTTTTGATCTCCAACAGAATGTCTCGGCCGTCTTTCCCCGGCAGGTTCAGGTCGAGCAGGATCAGGTCGGGCCGGATGCTCCCGGGGTAGGCTTCTTCCCGCCGGAGGTATTGCATCGCCTCGACCCCATCTGTCACCACCGCCAGACGGTGATGTATACCGCAGTCCCCAAAGGCCTCCTGCAGGAGCCGAACGTCGCCGGGGTTGTCTTCGATCAGCAAAATGTCCATTACCTTCCGTTCCATTTTGCTAGGCGGCCTGACTTTATTCACTCGCCGGCAAAGTGAAGTAAAATGTCGAACCGAGGCCGGGTTCGGATTCCACCCGGATGGATCCGCCGTGCCGCTCTACGATTTTTTTGCAGATCGCCAGTCCTATGCCGGTACCCGGATAGTCCTTCCGCGTATGGAGTCGCTGGAAGATGGTGAAGATCCGGTCGGCGAAGGCAGTATCGAATCCAATGCCGTTGTCCTGGACGGAGAAGGCCCAGAAACGGTCCTCTCTCACGGCCGCCATATGGATCACGGGCCGAATCTCTCGACGGAACTTGATGGCGTTGGCGATCAGATTCTGAAACAGCTGAGACAACTGTGTCGGATCGGCCTCCACCACCGGCAACGGGTCATGGGTGATCCGGGCACCGCTCTCCTCCATGGCCACCCGAAGGTTGGCGACCACCTGACGGAAGACTTCGCGTGTGTCAGTCCATGACGGCGGACGCCCCAGGGTTTCAACCCGGGAGTAGGAGAGCAGGTCTTGAATCATCCGCTGCATGCGCGCGGCGCCATCCACCGCGAAACCGATAAAATCGTCCGCATCGGCGTCGAGCTTTCCCTTGTAACGCCGTTCCAGCAGTTTAACGTAGCTCGACACCATCCGCAGGGGTTCCTGGAGATCATGGGAGGCGACATAGGCGAATTGCTGGAGGTCCCGGTTGCTCCGTTCCAGTGCATCGGTCTGCTCGGACAGTACCCGGGCCGTCCGCTTTCGATCCTCGATCTCGATGGTTAAGCGCTCCCCGGTCAGAAGAAGTTCCTTCAAGTGCCGGGTCCGTTGCCGTTCGAATCGAAACAGAACCATGCCGGCCAGAATGGTGAGTCCGAGGCAGGATAGAAAAAGTATTCCCTGCGCATAGCGAAACCGCCTTAGATTTTCGGTCAGGATCTCCCGAACCTGATCCTCCAGCCGGTTGACGACCCCCATGAATTCGAAAAAGACGGCCTGGTAATGCAGCTCGGCGTCGTCCTGCACAAAATCAAGCCTCTCTTCCCGAACCCGGCGGTTGGCGCCGTCCTTCCATTCGGCGCGCTTTTTTTCCAATTCATCCATATCGGCCAGAAGACCGGGTTGTTGAAAAGGAAGGAACGCTGTTTTCCAATCCGCCTGTGTTTCCGCCAGTCGCCGGAGGTGGCTCACCGCCGTGTCCAGTGGCTCCCAGCTTTCCTCCAACCCGCCGACGATACCATTGTTCAATATCTCCTCGACCATCAGACCGGTGATAGCCGCCTCCAGCTTGATTTTGCCGACGGCGTTCATCATCGGCGCGTCCAGGGACGTCATGCGCTCGCCAATATAGAATCCGTAATATACAAGGGCGAGAATCAGCAGACCGATGCTTCCCACCGAAAGGTAGATAATAGCGGGTGGCGTCTCCCTGCGAACCGGAGGCTTGTCCTCACTTTTCGGCGGCATCTTTTCGAAGCTTTATCATCTGTCGCTTTTTCTGGATCATGAGGGTGTCGCGATACATGTCTTCAAACGCGGCTTTCATGACCGCGTCGAAGTCGGCGTGTTTTCCACCGTGGGCGTCGATGAACCGGTCGGCGGCGGCTTTGGTTTCAAATGCCCATTTGGCGCGGGCGGTCATCACCCCTGTTTTGTCGCCCCCGATCACCCAGAAGGCCGATTCCGCCGCAATTTGTCTGTGGGAGCCGTAGTCTCCCACGGTAATTTTGGACACCGGGCTGTCGGTATGAAGCGCCATGTCGATGGCCGCGCAATGGATCGAGCACATCATCTCTTCATTTCCGTCCGAGTGAGTGATGATCGTCCATGAATGGCCGAACTGCGTCCTTTTCATGCCGCAATAACGGCAGAATTCATCATCGGCATGGACCGAAAACACCCCAACCGGCAGCAGAAGCATCACCGGAAGCACCCATTTAGCCAAGACAACCGGCCTCCATAATTTCGACATGTCGATTTTCCCGATCCTGAAGGGATATTTTTTTGATCAGGTTCTACTTACGTGGTGCAGCAAATAAACCGCCGACTTCAGTCTATAGACATCTGTCCCTCGCTGCCGGTCAGGTCATCATGTAGAAGCCGATGGTCACATCACAGGCGTCTTTGCCCACGAATTGGCAGCCGATCGTCTCTCCGGATACCGATCGCACCACCACCTCTTTTTGAATCACCGAACTGGCCGTATTGTCGAGGGTGAACTTGACCCGGAACCGGTCGTTGACCCGCACATCCTGTTTCCCGAAGACCTTGAAGCCGACCCCATGGCGGGAGATGTTGTCGATCTTAATGCTTCCCCAGTCGTCCGACTTCAAGGCCAGTCGCTCACCCCGGCCGCGGATGAACACGCCGTCGAAGTTGACTTTTTTACGATTCTCCCGGCGCAGTTCGACCTTGATGTACATGTCGTTGCCGCATGCGCAGGTGGCCTTCAGCCGGGTGCCGATGGCGCGGATGTCGGAAATGTCCAGCAGCTTCTGGCGGTTGCAGTGCTTGCAGGCGATGTTGGCCGTCTTCCCGTCCTTGAGCAGTGCCGTGCTCACCAGTTCCGGGTCGTCGGGTTCCCCTTCCTCGAAATGCCATTGCTCCGCTTTCTCCGTTTCGATCTCATTGTCGATGATCTCAATGGGTCCGTCGTAGTCGATAAGGTCGTTGCTCACGGATGGGGGCCCGGGAGCGACGAATTGGAGGATCGTTTCGCGAACGTTGGCCGGTGCCTGATGGGCTCGCCGCCGGATCAGCGCATTGACGATGGTGCTGCCGACGCATTTGACCAGGTTCTGCGTTTCGCTGGACCAGGCAACCGGTTGCTTGACGGCGTCACAGCCGATGATACCCAGCAGGTAGCGGCCGTAAAACAGGGGGGTAAAGAGGAACGATTTGACGCCCGGGGCATGAAACCCCTCATGGGCGGCGGCATCCAGCGCCGTCAAGGTGCCAATATCCGCAACGCGGAT
>NZ_JBFELV010000181.1:0-9372 GCF_041551955.1 Desulfosarcina sp. | reverse complement strand
CCCCGAACCCTGAAAGTCAGCGCCACCGAAGCCACCTTTTGCTCGCAGGCGGGCAGGGTCACGGTCAGCAACCAAGATTGACGGATTCGTTAAAAGCCCGATATCTGCGTTACGCTTCATCTCTCGTCACTGCGACGTACGATCAGTACGCCTCGCTCCTCATGATGGAACATGAATGTTCGCCGTACGGAGGAAGGTCGATTTGCTGTTCACTCGCTTAAGCTCGCTTTCGCGGCCCGCAAGCCTTGATCTCGGGCTTTTAACGAATCCGTCTGAAATGAGGCTTTTTCGAGGCTACCGAGACTAATCACCATCGAGAATAAAGGAAAAGGAAAATGAAATTAACCACCCTGTTCGATAAAGGCGAATTTGTTGTCACCGGCGAAGTCGGACCGATCAAAGGCGCCGTGAACCGTGACAAAAACATCGATCCGCTTTGCACCCAGGAGGCCAAATATTTGCAAGGCTGGGTTCATGCTGTCAATGTGACCGACAACCAGTCCGCCGTGATGCGTCTGGGATCCCTGGCCGCCAGCGTCGGTTTAAAGCAAAAGGGGGTCGAACCCGTCTATCAACTCACCTGCCGGGACCGCAACCGCATCGCCTTGCAGAGCGATCTGCTCACCGCCTATTCACTGGGAATCGACAACGTGCTGCTGCTCACCGGCGATCATATCCAGCTCGGCGACCACAAGGAAGCCAAGCCGGTTTTCGATCTGGATTCGGTTCAGCTCATCGATATGGCCATGGGGCTGCGCCACGGCCACGATATCACCGGCAACGCCATCGAAAATCCACCGGACATGGCCTATGGCGCCGTGGTCAACCCCAATTTCGAACCGCTGGAACTTCAATTGATGAAAATGAAAAAGAAAGTCGATGCCGGCGCCGAATTTTTCCAGACCCAGGCGGTTTATGATCGCAGGGTTTTTGAGACCTTCATCAACAAGGCGTCGAAGTTGAACGTTCCCATCCAAGTGGGGCTGGTGGTGCTAAAATCCCCGCAGATGGGGAAATTCATGAATGCCAATGTTTCCGGGATCGAGGTCCCCCAAGCCTGGATCGATGAAATAGGCAGTGTGGAAAAGGAAGACCGCAAAATGAAGGCGGCTGACATGATGGGACGATTTCTGTCTGAAATCAAACACATGGTTCAGGGGGTGCATCTGATGCCCTTAGGCTGGGCCGACATCGTTCCAAAAATATTGCAAACGGCGCGGATTGCCGTTTAATTGGAATCCAGAGGTAGAGCCATTTATTATGAACCGAAAAGGGAGGCTCGAGAATAAATCCTTTTCAGCCTTTGCCCCGGGCGGTGAAATACCGGGTCATGTAGTAGTAGATCAGTCCGGCCACCAGCATGGAGGGCATCGACCCGCCGACCGGATATTTCATCAGCGCGATCGTCTCGAAGGTCACAAATCCAGCCGCCCAGGCCACCGCTGCGACGATATTGACGCCCTTGAAATACCAGTACGGCCCGCCGATGGTGTCGATGGCCTCGATTTCCAATTTGCCTTTGCGCAGCAGGAAGTAGTCGGTGAGCACCACCCCGAACAGGGGCATAAACATGGCACCGATAAAAAGTAGAAAGTTCTCATACTGTTCCATGGGAAACACTAGGGCCACCACGATGGACAGGATCCCTGCCACCCACATGACCGTGTTGGCCTTGATCTTCTGGGATATATTCATCATGGAGCAGGTGGCCGAATAGATATCCGGAAAATCGGAGGTAATCGTTGAAAACACCACCATGACCAGTGCCGGTACCGCAAACCCTATTTTTCCCATGGTCTGAAGAATCAGGGCACCTGGATCGGTTTCGCCGGTTACCAGGGTGGCCATCAACCCCAGCAGGTACATCCAGGAAGATACGATAAAATAGCCCACCCAGGTGTTCCAAAACGCCGGCCCGCTTTTTTTGGCAAAGCGTGCGTAGTCCGCCACCAGGGGCATCCAGGAGATGGGCATGGCGATCACTATATCGAGGCCGATCATAAACGGCATCTGGTTGGTGTTGGCTGTCGTCACCCCGCTGCCGAACTCACCGAAGGCGACCCAACTCATCAGGACAATCACCAGCAACAGGGCGATCACCGCTGTCGATTGCAGTATTTTCCAGAGCGATTTGCCGGTTCCCAGGGCCCACAGCAGGGTCCCTACACCGATAAGCACGATCCAGAACTGGCTGGAAGCCAGCATCCCTCCGAAGGGCGCGCCCAGCATGGCACCGGCCCGGCCGCCGATGATCAGCATGATGGATGCCCAGCCGATAAGCTGAATGATGTTCAAGACCGCTGGCAGGTTGGAACCGCGGATACCGAAAGCGGGCCGAACCGAGACCATGGAAAGGATTCCGTGTTGCGAGCCGATGACACCCCCCAAAGCCATGAAGGTGTTGCCGATCATATGGCCCAGGATGATCGCCCAAAAGCCGGCCCAAAAGCCCATGGGGGCCAGAAAACCGCCGGCCCAGATTTCGGCCAGGGAAATTGCCACCCCGGCCCAAAGAAGAAAATAATCGAAGCCGTTTAGATTTCTTTCAGCGTCCGGTATCGGCTTGATATCCATCCTTAATATTTATCAATCAGATTGCGGATAAAGGGAAGCAGGCGTTCTCGCATGTCCGGCCGGTCCAAAGAAAATGCCAGGTTGGCCATCTGAAAGCCGGCCTTATTGCCGCAATCGAAACGGGTTCCCTGGTAGCGGTAGCCATAGATATCCTGGGTCTTGAGCAGCCGGGCCATGGCATCGGTGATCTGGATTTCACCGCCGGCGCCCGTCTCTTTGCCTTGAAGAATGGTGAAAATTTCCGGGGTCAGGATGTATCGGCCGATGATGGCCAGGTTCGAAGGGGCCTCTTTCGGTTTCGGCTTTTCCACCAGACCGCGAATTTTGGTGACGCTGTTGACCAGCGGGTCCGCATCCAGGATGCCGTACTTACTGGTCTCCTTGGGGTCCACTTCAACGACTGAAACGATCGAGGACTGCAGCTCGTCGAACTTTTCCATCATCTGTTTCAGCACCGGTTTTTCCGCTTTGATCAGGTCGTCGGCCAGCAGAACCGCAAAGGGTTCGTTGCCCACGATGTTCCGGGCACACCAAATGGCATGCCCCAGTCCCAGGGGTTGGTTCTGGCGGGTATAGATGATGGAGCCGGATTCGGGGATAAGGGAGTGAATCATTTTAAGTTGGGCGTCCTTGCCCCGGGCCATGAGCATGTGCTCCAGTTCACAGGAGTGGTCGAAATGGTTCTCGATGGCGTTTTTCCCGGCACCGGTAACGAAAATGATCTCCCTGATGCCGGAGGCATAGGCCTCTTCCACGGCATACTGGATCAGGGGTTTATCCACGACCGGCAGCATCTCTTTGGCCATGGCCTTGGTGGCCGGCAGAAACCGGGTGCCCAGACCGGCGACGGGGAAAACGGCTTTTCTGACTTTCATGAATCCTCCCTGGTTGAGATATTGTGCAGACCTAACGCTGCTTACCGGGACGCAGCGGAATACAACCACCTAATATTAAATAACAAACTACAAATAACAAATCTCAAACAAATCCCAAATAACAATATGCAAATCTCAAACAAGGGCAGAATGCAGCTGATTGATATTTTGATCTATCCAATATTTGTGATTGAAATGCCCCTATCTTCAAGAGCATATGGTTTGGATTTTTGAATTTGGAGATTGTATTTTATTTGTGATGTGGTTTTTGGGCATTGTGATTTACCGACTACCTCTAAACGGGTTCCACCCATCCTTGCGGGCCTTCGATGTCGCCATACTGAATATCCTGGATGGCCTGGAAAAACCGGTGGGCCAGGGGCCCGACCCGTCCGTCGCCGACGGTGATGACCGTGTCTTCGTATTTAAGCTCACCCACTGGAGAGATCACGGCCGCCGTGCCGGAACCGAAGATTTCCTTCAATTGGCCTGACGTGTGGGCGGCCATCACGTCGTCGATGCTGATTTTTCTTTCGGACACCGTCATGCCCCATGACCGTCCCAATTCGAGCACCGAATCGCGGGTGATGCCGGGCAGGATGCTGCCTGAAAGCATGGGCGTGATCAGTTCGTCGCCGATGACGAAAAAGATGTTCATCGCACCGACCTCTTCCACATATTTTTGCTCGACACCGTCCAGCCACAGCACCTGGGTGTAGCCGGCCTTGTGGGCCTTGTCCCCGGCAAGCAGGCTGGCCGCATAGTTGCCCAGGGTCTTGGTGTCGCCCACACCGCCGCGCACCGCCCGCACATGCTCTTTGGTGACCATGATTTTCACCGGGTTGAACCCTTCGGCGTAATAGGCCCCCACCGGGCTGAGAATGATGAAGAACCGGTAGGTAAACGACGCCCGGACACCCAGAAAGGGGTCGGTGGCGATGATGGTCGGCCGGATGTAGAGTGAGGTTCCCGGCGCACTGGGAATCCAGTCCTTTTCGACGTTGAGCAGCTGTTTGAGGGCCTCTAAAGCAAAGGCCTCGTCGATGGCGGGGATGCAGAGCTTGCGGTTGGACGCATTCAGGCGCCGGAAGTTTTCCTGGGGGCGAAAAAGCTGAACGCCCCCTTGACCGTTGCGGTAGGCCTTCATGCCCTCGAAGACCCCTTGACCATAGTGCAGGACCATGGTGGACGGTTCCATCACCAGGGGGGCGTAGGGCTCGATGCGCGGATTGTACCATCCTTTTTCCACGCTGTAGTCCATGTTGAACATGTGATCGGTGAAGATCGTGCCGAACCCCAGTTTGTTTTCATCCGGTTTGGCTTTCAGCTGTTCGGCTTTGGTGATGGTCACTTGCATGATGGTCCTCCTCGCTGAATAAGACGGTCTCGGTCCGGCGCCCGGATCAAGGAAACTAAAATAATTTAGAACAGTTCTGGAAAATATAGACGGATAGACAGACTCGCTATAGGTACACTTATTTTACCCATGAATCAATACCATCAATAAATCGATTGCGTCGTGCCGGCATCGAACAGATGCAGATGATTCAGGTTCATTGCCATGCGCAAGTGTTGGCCGGCGTGAAAAATTCTGCGGCCCTCGCTTTTGACGATAAAGGTGATCCCTTTAAAATTCATGTGCATGTGGGTTTCCCCGCCGAGGGGCTCGACCACCTCTACCGTGCCATCCAGCTTCCATTCCTCGGGATAGTCGCCGTTGCCGTTGTCCACGGTAAAATCCTCGGTGCGCAGGCCCATGATGACATCGGTGTCTGCTTTAACCGACATGCCCTCCTTTTCAGGGAGGGGCACGCTGAGCTGGTCGTTGAACCGGATCTTCAAGGTGTTGCCGTCGTAGACGATGCGGGCAGGAACCAGATTCATGGGCGGGCTGCCGATAAAGCCGGCCACGAAGGTGTTGGCCGGGTTCTGAAACAGTTCGATTGGCTGTCCCACCTGCTCGATGTCCCCATTTCGCATCACCACGATGCGGTCGGCCAGGGTCATGGCTTCCACCTGGTCGTGGGTGACGTAGATGGCCGTAGACTGGACCTTCTGGTGCAAGCGTTTGATTTCAACACGCATCTGGGTTCGCAGCTTGGCGTCCAGGTTGGACAGGGGTTCGTCGAATAAAAATACGGAGGGTTTGCGCACGATGGCGCGCCCCATGGCCACCCGTTGCCGCTGCCCGCCCGAGAGCTCGTGGGGTTTGCGGTGAAGCAGGTCTTCCAGACCCAGGATGGCGGCCGCTTCGTTGACCCGTTCGAGAATCTCCGCCTTAGGGGTTTTGCTCAGCTTCAACCCGAAGCTCATGTTGCCGAATACGTTCATGTGCGGGTAAAGGGCGTAGTTCTGGAACACCATGGCCACATCCCGGTCTTTGGGGGCGATGTCATTGACGATGCGGTCACCGATGCTGACGGTACCGGAGGTGATTTTCTCCAGCCCGGCCACCATGCGCAGCACCGTGGATTTACCGCAACCAGAGGGACCAACCAGGACCACGAATTCCTTGTCTGCGATGTCCAGGCTGATGCCGTGGACCACCTCTGTCTTGCCGAATTGTTTTACGATGTCCCTGATAGTGACCTGTGCCATGGAACTCCTGTTATGAAGGGTTGATTAGCGTAGTGAAAAATGAGCACGCTTTTCCGGTTCAAGTCAAGCACTCTTTACGCGGATGCCGGTATTTTCTCAGATCCTTTGTGCTATTCACCGATGTGTCGACATTTTAATAAATGCTTGACTCGTGAGAGTGAACCCATTACTCTTATTTTATCTCGGGGGGAGTTATCTTCTTTTCTACCTATTTTCAAACCGTTACAACCAATTGGGAGGAGCGTGCAGCCATGATGAAAAAACTCATGATGTTGATGGTCGTGGTGATTCTGGCGGTTTTCGCCGCCGATCAGGTTTTTGCAAAACCCATTGAAATCCACTGGTGGCACGCCATGCGGGGCGCCCGGGGTGAAACCCTGAAAAAGATCGTGGATGCCTTCAATGCATCCCAGAGCGATTTCGTGGTGGTGGAGACCAACAAGGGCAATTACGACGAGACAGTCAATGCCGGTGTGGCCGCCTACCGGGCCAAAAAGCATCCCCATATCCTGCAGTCCTTCGAAGTGGGTACGCTCACCATGATGCTCTCCGGCGCCATTTATCCGGTCTACAAGCTTATGGCCGATCAGGGTTACCAAATCGACTGGTCCAGCTACCTGCAGCCGGTTCTTTCCTACTATGTGGACGAAAACGAGAACCTGCTTTCCATGCCGTTCAATTCGTCCACCCCGGTCATGTACTACAACGTGGATCTGTTCAAAAAGGCCGGTATCGACCTGCCTTCCAAGACTGAGCCGCTGACCTGGGACCAGATGGGCGATATTACCGCCAAACTCGTTGCTTCCGGTGTGAAAAAAGGCATGGTCACCTCCTGGCAGTCCTGGACCCAGGTCGAAAACTACAGCGCCATCCATGATCTGCCTTTTGCGTCCAAGGCCAATGGTTACGAGGGACTGGACTGTGAACTGCAGATCAACAATGCCCAGGTGGTCAACCACCTTTCGCGGCTTAAGTCATGGATGGCAGACAACCGCTTTTCCTACGAAGGCCAGAAATATCAGGGCCCTCAGGCCGCTTTTGTCGGCGGTGATGCGGCCATTTTGATGGAATCCATCAGCGGCATCGGCAATGTCAAGAAAAATGCCCAGTTTGCCTGGGATCTGGCCCCGCTGCCTGTGGAAGCCAGCATGAAGGAACCCCAGAACAGCATCATCGGCGGCGCCTCCCTGTGGGTCATGCAGGGACATCCCAAAAAAGATTACAAGGGCGTGGCCGCCTTCATGGACTTTCTGGCCCAGAACGACATGCAGGAGCTGTGGCACATGGAAACCGGCTACTTTCCCATCACCATCACGGCTTATGAGTCGCTGAAGAAAAAGGGCTATTTCGATGAAAATCCCTACCAGGAGGTGGGCATCAATCAGATGACCCGTCGCAAGCCCACCAAAAATTCAAGGGGGCTCCGCCTGGGCTATTTTGTGCAGATCCGTAATATCATCAACGAAGAGATGGAGCTGCTCTGGAACGGTTCCAAGAGCCCGCAGCAGGCCATGGACGATGCGGTGTCACGCAGCAACGAGAAGCTGCGCGAGTTCGAAAAAACCTACAAGTAGACATTACCAAAAAACAGCGGTATACTCCTTGCGGTGCATCGGTCGATGCGCGATATATTGCGCCGGTGCGCCGCAAGGCGTTTATACGAATACGTCGGGACCGTGACCTTTACGCGTGCATCAACCTTGACGTGTCACACCGGAATCCATGATCAAACGATCCCATTTCACTTCCCGGACCTTGGCCTATCTGCTGATTACCCCGCAGATTCTGGTCACCCTGACCTTTTTTTACTGGCCGGCCGTGCAGGGCTTGCTCCAGTCGGTCATGCTCAGCGATCCCTTCGGCCAGCGCAGCCGCTTCGTCTGGTTCGACAATTTCATTACCATTTTTACTGACGCCCTCTACCTCAAATCCATTGGGATCACCCTCGGCTTCAGTCTGGCTACCGCCTTGACCAGTATCGTCTTCGGCCTGTTTCTCGCCTCGCTGGCCAACCGGGCCCTGCGGGCTAAAGCCGTGATCCGCACCATGCTGATCTGGCCTTACGCCGTGGCACCTGCCATTTCGGGTATCCTCTGGCTTTTCCTGCTGCACCCCTCTTTTGGTGTGCTGGCCTATTTTCTCCAGAACAAGATGGGCATCGACTGGAACCCGGTGCTCAGCGGTTCCGACGCCTTCATCATGGTGGTCCTGGCCAGCGCCTGGAAGCAGGTCAGCTACAACTTCGTTTTCTTCATGGCCGGACTCCAGGCCGTGCCCCACTCGCTCATCGAAGCGGCGGCCATGGACGGGGCCGGGCCGTTCCGGCGGTTCTGGACGATCACGTTCCCGCTGTTGTCGCCCACGTTCTTTTTCCTGATGGTCATGAATGTGATTTACGCTTTTTTTGAAACCTTCGGGGTGATCCATACGGTCACCCAGGGGGGGCCCGGCGGGGCGACCAACACCCTGGTATACAAAGTCTATCAGGACGGATTTATCGGTTTGAATTTAGGGTCCTCCGCGGCTCAGTCTGTGGTTCTCATGATCCTGATCGTCACGATTACGGTGCTCCAGTTCCGTTTCGTGGAGCGCAAAGTTCACTATACGGTGTAATGGCTTTCCATGGTTGAACGAACCCCCATACTCGACGCACTGACCTATGCGTTTTTGATGCTCGGCATCTGTATCGTCGGCTTTCCGATTTTCTATACCTTGGTGGCGGCATCACTTCCCTTGGAGGAGGTTGCCAAGGTGCCCATGCCGCTTACCCCCGGCGACCAATTCTGGGTGAACGTCAACGCTGCTTGGGAAACCGGTAATCTGGGGCGTCAGCTGACCAACTCGTTCATCATGGCCTCGGGTATCACCATCGGTAAGATCGTCGTTTCCATGCTGGGCGCTTTTTCGATTGTCTATTTCGACTATCGCTTCCGTAAAGTGGCTTTTGCCACGGTCTTTTGCACCCTGATGCTGCCGGTGGAGGTGCGCATCCTGCCCACCTACGAGATTGCGGCCAACCTTTTCGGTCCTCTTCAGTGGCTCATCGACACCCTGCACCTCAACAGTCTGATTCAGTGGTGGGCGGGCAACGATTTCGAAATCGCCCTGGAATGGAGCCTGCTGGACAGCTACACGGGCCTGATTCTTCCCCTGGTGGCCTCGGCCACCTGCACCTTCCTGTTCCGGCAGTTTTTTTTGACCGTTCCCGAAGAGCTGTGCGAGGCGGCCAAGCTGGACGGCGCTTCGGCCATGATGTTTTTCCGCAAGATCCTGCTCCCCCTTTCCGTGACGAATATTGCCGCCCTGGTGGTCATCGAGTTCGTCT
>NZ_JBFELV010000180.1:0-9380 GCF_041551955.1 Desulfosarcina sp. | reverse complement strand
TGCTTGCGGCAATGCCGCCGGGCAGTTTGCGTGGGTTGATTTGGCTTTTTCTTTCGGCGACACCCGCTGAATGATCATTCGCTCGAGAAAAAAATATCCCCATACCAGGCCGTGGTTTCCTGCTTGCTGTTATCCGTGTCGGTCATGATGGCGACCGCGTCGATGAAGGTGATGTCGTCTTTAAAGCAGGCCTTGAAGTCGGCTCGCACATCACGCCGTTCGGTTGCCCAGCCGGCGCCCTTGCCGGACTGCAGCGCCATGACTTGGGCGTTTCCGGTAAAGGCATTTTCCCAAGTGCTGCCGGCGGGCTGTCGGCTGGACCAGACATAAATCAGCGTTCTGGTGCGCCAGAAGGCGACGCCGCCGGAGACGATGACATAGACCCGGGCTGGATAATCGTCACCGGCTTTGGTCCGTTCGTCGATTCCGCTCAGGACATCGTCGACCCGCCAGGACCAGTTGAGATACGGTAATTTTTTTAGATCGACCCTTATTTTCCGTACGAGCCCCGAAGCGGTTCCCTGGCTGTCGGCTTCCACTACCTGCCGGCCGTCCTGCGCTACCAATCGATAGCTGGTTGTCCCCTGGAATGATTGAGCCGTCCAGCCATCTAAATCGCCGCCGCTGAAATTGCCGACTGTCAGGTTCATGGCGACCGCGAGGGTGGCCGCCGAGCAGAAGCCGGCAAGCAGAGCCATCGAAAAAGCCTTCTTCAGGGTGCTTGCGCTTTTTTCATCACCCTGGCGCCGGTTATCCTGGGTGAAAGGGTGAGAACTCATCGACGCCCGTCCTTGAGTCGCCGGTAGCGTCGGATGAGCGCGTTGGTCGAGCTGTCATGCGTGAGCTCCGGCTCGTCCGCACTTTCAAGCTCGGGGCTCGTCCGCTGGGCCAGCACCTTGCCCAGCTCGACGCCCCATTGGTCGAATGAATCGATGCCCCAGACGACCCCCTGGGTGAAAACGCTGTGCTCGTAGAGCGCAACCAACAAACCCAGCGTCTTCGGTGTCAGGCGTTCGGCCAGGATGGTGTTGGTCGGGCGATTGCCTTCGAAGACACGGTGCGGCGCGAGCCATTCCGGTATACCTTCTGCGATGACCTCGTCCGCCGTCTTGCCGAAAGCCAGCGCCTCGGTCTGGGCGAACAGGTTAGACATCAGCAGATCGTGATGGTTGGCGATGGGATTCAGGCTCTGACAGAAGCCGATGAAGTCGCAGGGGATCAACCGGGTACCTTGATGGATCAGCTGATAGAACGAGTGCTGACCATTGGTGCCGGGCTCGCCCCAGCAAATGGGTGCGGTCTGATAGGTTACGCGCGTGCCGTTTAAGGTGACCTGTTTGCCGTTGCTCTCCATGGTCAGCTGCTGCAGGTAGGCGGGGTATCGGTTGAGATACTGGTCGTAAGGCAGCACGGCTACCGTCTCGGCGTTTAGGAAGTTGGTGTTCCACACCGTCAGCATGCCCATGAGCACGGGCAGGTTCTGGGCGAACGGCGCGCTGCGGAAGTGCTGGTCCATGGCGTGAAATCCGGCCAGCATCGCCTGGAAGTTCTCCGGGCCGATGGCAATCATGGTCGACAGGCCGATGGCCGCGTCCATGGAGTAGCGTCCGCCGACCCAATCCCAGAAACCGAACATGTTGGCGGTATCGATGCCGAATCGGGACACGCCGTCGGCGTTGGTCGACACGGCGACAAAGTGCCTGGCCACGGCCCGCTCGTCGCCGAGTCGGCGCAGGCTCCAGGCGCGGGCGCTGTGAGCGTTGGTCAGCGTCTCGAGGGTCGTGAAGGTCTTTGAACAGACGATGAACAGGGTCTCCGCCGGGTCGAGATCACGGGTGGCTTCGGCAAAGTCGGTGCCGTCCACATTGGAGATAAAGCGGAATGTCAGGTCGCGCTGGCTGTAATGGCGCAGCGCCTCGTAAGCCATCACCGGGCCTAAGTCGGAGCCGCCGATGCCGATGTTAACGATATTGCGGATCCGCTTGCCGGTGTATCCTTGCCACTCACCGCTGCGCACCCGGCGCGAGAAAGCAGCCATCTGGTTGAGCACCGCGTGCACCTCGGGTACGACATCGACGCCATCGACCACAATCTTCTCGGTCTTGGGTGCGCGAAGAGCCGTGTGAAGCACGGCCCGTTTCTCCGTTTCGTTGATCGGCTCGCCGCGGAACATCGCATCGATGCGCTCGCGCAGATCGCACTCCTCGGCTAATCTGATCAAGAGCCGCATGGTTTCGTCGGTGACCCGATTTTTGGAGTAGTCCAGGTAAATGGCCCCGACTTCAGCGGCCAGGCGTTCGCCGCGGCCCGGATCGTCGGCGAAGAGCTGCCGCAGATGCAGATCACCGATCGTGGCGTGATGGGTCTTAAGGGCCTTCCAGGCCGGGCTTTGGCTCAGGGATCGGTCCGGTGCGCCCCCTCTTTTCAACGGATTGCTTTGCATGTTTTTTCTCCCGATTCCCAGCCTCGCCATGTTGCAGCAAGGCTGTTGAGATAACGTTTCTATTTACCACGTTGGGGTCTATTCGACCCTGCCAACTTTCATGAACCGCGATAGCGAGCGCATTCCCCGCCGCTTGCGGCGGGGTTTGCGAGCGAACTGGAAATCAATTTTCATCCTTACGGTGAACCCTCCCCGCGGCTTGCCGCGGGGAGGGTTCAATGGAAAAATATGGACGAGCAGCCAAAGAAAAGCCATGACGATGAGATGCTGAATATTAAAAAAAGAGTTACGCCTCACGATCCAGGCGATATAAAACGGCAACCAACACCACACTGCCCGCCAACATCCAGATCGGACCGAACAGCCACAAGGCGAGCGGCACCGACAAGTAGAACCCGCGCATACCGATGGTGTAATGCAGTGCGCCATGATTGAGCACCTCGGTAACGGCTTTCTCGGAGACGGTGACATCGTTCTGCTGAAACGTGTTGATCATGAACCCGACGTGATTGTAGTAGCGGATACACAGCGAAAAATTAAAAAACGTGACAAAGAATAAAATGCCCAGCAGCATCAGTTTGAACATCCACAAGGTTTCGGTTTTTGTTCCCAGCAGATTGAGCGTATGGGAGACTTCCATGAAGACGCCCGGTCGAAAAGCGGCGCTGAACGACCCCAGACTGATAAGCATCGCCGTGGATGCCAAAAACGTGGCGGCCATCACCTGATTGCGCAGGGTCTGCACTGCCAGGATGTCGCGCTTGCCCCTGATGATCCTTTCGACCCACATGTGTCGCGCGTGATTGGTAACGCCGATGGCCGTCGTCAAGGGGGCCTTATGGACTTTTACGTAAAGATGCAGGTGGTAGACGAGAAACAAGGCGGCGGTGGAAATCACCAGAAAGGTTTCGTAGAGCGAGATATTGGACATATGATGCTTTCTGGTCGTAATTTGCTTGATTCCAGGGGTGAACGTTCGACGTTTGATTCGCCCTCATCCTGCAGCAGTGTTCAAGGGTGAGCATCATTCTGAAGAAAAATGAGCTGATATTCACCGTGAATGATGTTCCATGAGAACGCTGCTAATATGGGCGCCTAACGAAGGCAATTTTTCAGATAAAATGATTGCCACCAGCCTATCTCATCCGAATATTTTTGTGCAATAACAAAAAAGTGGGCTTTATGGATAGTCACGGCATTCTTGGTTGTGCTTGCCATTGTCCTGATTGCATGGTTTAAAAAAAATCAAATGGCTCTGAACGCGATCATGAAGCCACTCCGATTGAAGAGAACATGTGGGCAGGTCTCCGGCAGATCTGTCAAAAAGGTTAGTTTGCCGAGAACCATCAGACGTTCAGATACGAGGAGGCATCGTGAAAAAAATTAAAAAAATCCTGGCTGCGTGCGACCTCTCCGCCTACACCGGCGACGTTTTGGATACGGCCATCGGCCTTGCCGACAGCCTCGACGCCGGTCTGTTGGTGATCAATGTAATCAACCAGCGGGACATGGACAGCATGCAAAAAGCCCTCGAAAAGATTGCTTTTGGCTATGAGAACGTTCCCATCTCACTGGCCCAGCACCGGGCGGACATGGAGAGCGAACGCCTGCAGTCCCTGCGTGAAGCCATAGCGCGCGCCGGGGGTGCGGATCGGGAATGCGACTATCTGATCAAGATCGGCGATCCTTTTCAGGTGATTGTCGAGGTCATCGACCAAGAGCAGGCCGATCTGGTGGTTATCGGAACCAAGGGTCGGTCGAATCTCAGCGACGTACTGCAAGGATCCATTGCGGAACGGTTGTTCCGGCGATGCCCGGTTCCGCTGCTCAGTGTCAGAATCAGCGGCCGGGGTGGGCATTCAACGGATTGATATTCGAGTCCATGATGGGGTCTCGACCGGAAACATCGGGATGATTGTTGATGCTCGAGACCCGCAGGTCTGTACCTCCTGCAGCGTGGTCCGCATGGTGGATTTCGCGGACAAGGGGCATCGGTTCCCTGACTGGGAATGACAACGAAAGGATATCCTGGATTTGAAAACTGCAATGAAGCTTTTTGTCATGGCGACCAGCGGCCGGTGGGGACTTATTCTTACCATTCTTTTGCTGCTGAACGCATCACCGTCCTTTGCCCGGGACGATGCCTCGGTGCAGCACCAAACACCGCCCCAATATACCGACCTGAAGCAAACCGTTCAGGCGACCCTCCAGGCCGAAAAGAGAAACCTCTCGAGTGTCGAAAAAAGTATACAAGACCACGAAGCACGATCTCGCGACCTGAATGACGAACTCGAGCTCCAAGAAATTCAACTCTCGACCACCGGCAACCTGCTGCTGACACCCGGGACCCGCATCGACGACCTTGAGAAAGCCTGGCTTGGCATTCGAAGCACCGTTGAAAGGTTGAATGGTAGACAAGCCGAGTTGAAAGAGCGACTGGATGCCGTGCAGGAACTTGCACAACAGCTGACTGAGCAGAAAGCCATTGCCGATCAGCAGCTCGAGGTCATGAAAACGGATAAAGGCCATACCCCGGAGGCCCAGGCGCTAATCGGCGACTTGAACGCCCTGATTCGCAGCCAGGCGCAGCGGGTTGAGATCCTGGGAGAACTGCAAACCGACTATGCCGACCTGATCACCAGGGTTGGTGATGTCCGGCAGGGATATGTCGGCCTGGCTGAAAAATTCAGCCTGGGGATAAAGGAAAAAAAGCGTGCAGACCTCTTCCAGAGGACCGTCAACCCGATCATCGGCCTCGGATGGAAAAACATCGGGGGGGAACTGAAGCAATTGGGGGAACAGATTCGTAAATTCAGCTCCCTGGAGTATTGGCTTGCCCTGGGAACCGATCTGCTGGCCAGCCGGGGGCTGCTGCCGGTTACCTCGGTACTGCTTTACCTGCTGACCCTGGTTTTGATCATGCGCCTCCGGCGCTTCTGCCGGCAACTCAAAGACAAGCCCTTCGGTGCTGAATATCCCTGGCGCCGGATGGCCATCCGGCTGTTGACCCGCTCCATGCCGCAGCTGGGTACCGCGCTGTTCTTCTACATCTTTTTTCAAGCGCGCGGGCTTTTTACCACCGTTCCGGGCATTCAGGAAACATTTTTCCTGCTCGTCGTATGGCTCTTCACCAAGTGGGGCCTGAATTTTATCACCTTGCAAGCGCAGCAGGAGCACCAACTACTGCCGACTGCATGGACTTCCCGCCTGAAACGGCTGCTGCGCCTGATCCGCTATTTCGCGGCGATCTATCTGGTGCTTGCGTGGATGTTGGGGCCCGGGGGCGTTTTGCTGATGGCGGCCCGCATCACTTTCGAGGCAGCCCTGGTTGCCTGGATCTTTCGTTTTCGCCCCACATTCAGGGCGCATCCCATGTCGGTGGTGCCCCCGGAGATCTGGCAGAAGCTGCTGCGCCCAACACTCTCGGTGCTGGGCCACACCATTTTCATCACCGGCCCGGTTCTCGAACTGGCCGGCTACGGCGCGCTGTCACTGTATTGGTTCACCTCATGGGGGGCAACGATAGCGGCACTTTTCTGGGGGCTGCTCTTCTTTCTGATCCTTCGGGAGGGCGGCCAGCGTTTCTACAAGGGACCCCACAGCCCCTCGGCCGCACCATACCGGTCGGCAGAGCCTATCCGCTGGGCCGTGTTTCAACTCTGCTGGCTGTTGTGGGGCATTCTGCTGGTCATCACCGTGGTCCTGGCCTGGAGCGGGACCCAGACGGTTTTCACGGGACTGGCCAAAGTCTTGCGATTCCCCGTCAGTGTCGGAGATTCCAGCTTCACCTTGATGGGCCTTATCTCAGCCGCCCTGATCCTGTTTATTACCCATCTGCTGATTCGATTATGGCGCCACGTGCTTTCCACCCGCATACTGGCGCGAAGCGGCCTGGAGTCCGGTCTGCAGCATTCGATGACCAGCATCACCGTCTATCTCCTGTGGGGTGCTGGGGTGCTGGTGGCCCTGCATGCCTTTGGGTTGAGCTCCACCTCCCTGACGGTGGCCTTCGGCGCATTGGGTATCGGGCTGGGGTTTGGTCTGCAGAACATCTTCAACAATTTTATCAGCGGCATCATCCTGCTCTTCGAACGGCCCATCCAGGTGGGCGACGCGGTGGAGATCAACGGCATCTGGGCGGAGGTCAAGAAAATCAGGTTTCGATCCACCGTGGTACAGACATTCGACAACGCTTCGCTGATCATTCCCAACTCGGAGTTCATCAGCAGTCAGGTGACTAACTGGAGTTTCCGAGACTTGACCCTTCGGATAAAAGTTTCCGTAGGCGTGGCCTATGGCTCCGACATCGAATTGGTTCGCAGTAGTCTGCTGGAGATCGCCGGCAGAACCGATAAAGTACTCGCCAATCCCCGGCCTGATGTGCTTTTCTCCGATTTTGGCGACAGCGCCCTGATCTTCGTATTGCGCGTGTGGACCGATGTAGACAACATGCTCAAAGTCGCCACCGCCATCCGCTTCGAGATCGATCGGGTGTTCCGGGAGCGAAACCTTGAAATCGCCTTTCCCCAGCGTGACATTCACATTCGTTCCAGCGTCACGGCGCAAGCCGCGAATGAATTCACCGTCGAGGTTGAACCACCGACAATTACGGAAGTTGGAAAATAGGATACTCAATTAATGGATAAATATACTGATCCGGCATTTATTCTGTCCCACCTATCAGCACTCTGGCAATGGCTTACCCAAAAAGCACTGACCATCGATACACTGGTTGAGATGGCGGTCATTGCAATAGGACTGCTCATCGCTCCTTTAGTCGCTCGCCCGCTGATAAAAAGACTAAAACGGCTTTTGGACCATCATGACTGGCGAGATCGACTGCCGGGGAAAATGATCAGCGCGTTTTTGCCCCTGATTACCTATTTAATCGCCATTCTTGTGCTTCGTATCGGGAGCGTGGGAATCACTAAATACGGAATATCGGCTTTTTTGATCGACACGGCCACTCGGCTTTTAACTGCTTGGATCATTATTCGTTTTACCACCGCGATGCTGCGCGACTCCAATTGGGCTCGACTGTTATCGATTACCGCCTGGACCGTCGCAGCGCTTCACATCCTCAATCTGCTCGGTCCGACGATCGAACTGCTCGACCAATTGGCGATCACCCTTGGCGGTATCAACGTTTCTTTGCTTCTGCTCATAAAAGGGGTCATTGTTTTTACGGTGCTGTTGAAATTGGCATCGAGTGTTTCCGTTCTCATGGAAAAGAGGATCTTGAGTCTGGAGGAACTCACCCCATCGGTGCAGGTGCTTTTGTCCAAAGCGCTGAAAGTCACCCTGCTAACGGTAGCCGTGGTTGTCGCTTTAGGTAGTCTCGGCATCAACATTTCGGCCTTTGCCTTCATCGGCGGCGCTATCGGTGTGGGTATCGGCTTTGGCCTGCAAAAAGTGGTTTCTAATCTGATCAGCGGTGTCATTTTGCTGCTGGACAAATCGATAAAACCTGGCGACGTGGTCGGGGTCGGAAATAGTTATGGCAAAATTCAGTCTCTTGGGGCCCGTTATGTGTCGGTGGTCACTCGTGACGGGTACGAGTATTTGATACCTAATGAGGATCTGATTACCCAACAGGTGATTAACTGGTCCTTCAGCGACCGTCTGGTAAGATTAAAAATCGGCGTTGGGGTTTCCTACGATACAGACCTTCACAAAGCCATGGATTTAATCGTGCAATCCGCCCGAGGGATCGATCGCGTGTTGGACAAACCCGGCCCCGTGTGCCAACTGAAAAACTTCGGTGACAGTGCGGTGGATCTGGAACTACGCATTTGGATCGGGGATCCGGATAATGGGGTTGCAAATGTCAGCAGCGCCGTTCGCATTGCCATTTGGGATGCCTTCAAAGAACATGGTATCGAAATCCCTTTTCCTCAGCGGGACGTTCACATCAAATCTCAGTCGAACCCAAACTGAGCGTTTAATTTTTTCAGATACCTTATTGGGTTGGTGGGCTTTGCTTTATCAGATTCATTATCTCTTTGTTCGAAGGGATATCCGCCATCGAATGACCGTAATGCACATACCGGAGCATACCGGACGTATCAATTAGCATCTGTGCAGGCAGTCTGCCCAGCTTGAACAAACTGGCCTCTTGTCCATATAATTTTAGGACCCGATGTCCCGGGTCGGGCAGCCCGATGAACGGCAACTCCTCTTTTTTCCAGTATTTTTTAAATGACTCGGCATTCTCCGGCCCGACAACCATGATTTCTGTATTCAATTTTACAAAGCGTTTATGGTCTTGACGCAACTGCGCCATGTGCCTTTGGCAGAATGGTCAGAAAAATCCGCGATTAAAAACCACGAGCACATGTTTTCGGTCGGTGAAATCTGAAAGCGATACGTTGTTTCCGTTAAAATCGAGCAAGGAAAACTCAGGTGCCGGTGTATTCACTTCGACTTTGGCCATAATTGACTCCTCACTTTGAATGTTGTCGATAGGCAAAGAGGATAACATCCTGCGGGTCTATTCGACCTTGTAGGTTATCGTAATCATCCAGGCAGCAAAATCCGGATAGGGTTTCTTGAGTATTTGGACCACCCTTTCTTCGAATGTCTCCTCGATGATTTTCATTTGGCCTGGCCACAGCTTGAATTTGATGCGCAGATACCGCCATTGGCCAGCTTTGGCATCCTTGATACCGAATGTCTCCGGCGCATCCAGGATGATGGACCGGTGCTGGTGATACATGCCCTTGGCAATGGCCTGAACCGCCTGGGATATCTCATCTTCATCGACTTCTCCCGGCAGTTGGATGTCTACGTAGGCACGGATACAGCCGCCGCGAAACTGGCTGATTACAGAAATATTTCTGTTGGGGATTAAAATCCGCTGGCCGTGCAAGTTGATCAGCGTGGTGAATCGGAGGCCGATGTTGTCGACCCTGCCGATTTCATCGCCCAGTTTGACCAC
>NZ_JBFELV010000179.1:0-9389 GCF_041551955.1 Desulfosarcina sp. | reverse complement strand
TGAAAGAGTTTAAATTCAATACCGCCGCACAATTTAAAGCGCATTATCTCGATGCGTTGATGAAAGCCGGAAAAGCACCGGAAATCAAGTCCGGACGTAATAAATCAAAAACAAACACGGCTAAAGAAGTTCTGGTGAGCAAACGCGGCAGTGTCGTCATTCCAAAATCGATGATTGATGAAATGGGTTTTGCACAAGGCAACAAGTTTATCGTTCGCAAAACAAAATCAGGAATCTCCTTGAAGGCGATCGGGAAATAGTTTCAGGGCTTTTCGCTGATGTGGAAGAGAAAAAAGCAGGCCGAGCAAGGCCTGCTTTATCTTTTTGGGCAGGGAGTTATATCAGCTTCTCCATCAGCATTTTTATCGGTTCTTCAAACGCATCACCGTCAAAACAGTACCTGATGTCCAGATACTGTGCTCGCAACCGGGACACCGCTTCCTTCGCCTGAATATCATCCATGACCACATCCCGAATCAGTTGAGCAAGTTGTTGAAAGGCCTGCGGGTCCATACCGAAGCGGGTCATTTCCGACACCCCCATGCGCAGCATGCCGGAAGCGGAAAAGCTCTCGTCTTCGGGTCCCGCCTGATAGTTGCAGATGATGTTGTTGGCTTCAAGGCGTCGGGCGATCTGCGGGCCCCTGGCATACCCGACATCCACAAGCACCTGGTGGGTTTCCGTGTAGTCCACGGATGGGTCACCGGCCACATGCAGTCCGCAATCGGAAAGTGCCCGTGCGAATGCCTTTGCATTGGATAGGACATCAGACTGGTAGGCGTCCCTGAAGTGGTTCATTTCATAGGCGGCCAGCAGCAGTCCCACCAGGGTCCCCAGGTGGTGGTTGGACACCGATCCGGGAAACGTTCGTCGCTCGATGGCCTCCCAGAGGGCATAACGCTCATCGGACGCTTCGTAGCGACTGGCCACCACACCCCGCTGCGTGCCAAAAAAAGTCTTGTGGGTCGAACCGGTGACCAGGTCAGCGCCCTCTTTAAACGGATCCTGGAAGTGCGGTCCAACCAGTCCCAGCACGTGGGCCATGTCATACATCACCACCGCATCGATGCTCTGCTGGTCCAAAAAGGCTCTGACTTGCGCGACCGGCTCCTTGCTGATGACCATGCTCTTGCCGAAGATAATCAACTCGGGCCGATGCTGGTCGATCAGTTTCAGCGTCGCCGGCACGTCGATGCGAAAAGGATTGTCCGCCAGGACCGGGAAGTTGACCACCGCCGGCCGTTCCGTGGAAGGATCCCGGGCCACGAAATCTCTGAGGGCGCCCATGGGTTGCGCGCTGAGATGGCCGCCCTTGCCAATGTGGTTGTTCATCACCCTGCGCATCCGCCTGGGTTCGAGCTTGCGGTCGGCCCGGTTGATATAGTCCAGCATGGCGCTGTATACGGCGGTGTTGGCCATCTGACCGCTGATCACACGGGTCTCCACCTCGGCACACCCGAAATAACGCTTCATTTCCTTGACCAGCAGTGCTTCCACCTCATCGATGAAATCGCAGCCCTGGTAATAGAACACCTCGGCATCGTAGTAGGCTTTCAGCTTGCGGTGCTCGGCGTAACGGAAGGACGGATCCGTGATGGAAAGCATGCGCACCAAAGGAGATGCGGTCATTTCCGAAGGAATCAGATTGATGCACGCCTGCTGCCGCCAGTGGTGGTTGGCCGTGGCCTTCTTCACAAGGCGCAGGGCATCGGCCTGGGTGGTATCCGACGCAACGACTTTACGTGTGCGGCCGTGGTCATACAAAATGGGCCGGGTGTAAGGCGGCGATTCACTGCGCAGGTGATAGGGCACGGCCAAGGCCGCCACTCGTTTCCCGCGAATTTCAACCGACAGCGGCACTTCGTCGAGGACATCGCTGTCCAGATAAGCCAGGCAAATGGAACGCCGCTGGTTCGCATCACTGGGGTCGGCATAAACGCTCTGCCCGTCAAATTCCCAATACGGCACCATGGTGCCGCTGGTAACGGCCCCCACGAGTCTTTCACCGTCAAAAACCTTGGCTCCCTGGCGGGCGATGCCTCGCCCGGCCAATACCAGCGGCCGGATCATCCTTGGCAGGTCCGCCATGGCAGAGAAATCCCGAAAGAGAATTTTGCGGAAGGCCTCATGCTGGCGCGCTAAAGACCGCCGCCCCATAAAATCCCCCTTCAGCGGAGAAAAACTGACGCCGAACTTGGCCAGGGAACAGGCAAAGATGGGTATTTCATTTCCATCGGCATCCGCACCCAGTTCATGACCGTAAAGGGGCAGGGCCGCCTCCAGCCGCAGGGTGTCACGGGCGCCCAGGCCAACGGGGGTGGCTCCTTTTTCCATCAGCAGGTCCCAAACGGCAACCGCCGCATGCCGGGGAATGAACAACTCGAACCCCAACGGTTCACCGGTGTACCCGGTGCGGGCCAGCAAAACCGAGGCGCCGGCGATCGTCACCGTGCTCAACGCGTTTCTGGCGGGTTCCGGCAAACGGCCGTTCTCGATGATCGCCGACACCATCGAACGTGATGTCGGCCCCTGCACGGAGACCATGGCCAGATCGTCGCTGCGGTCGATGAGTTCTACCTGATCGTATTTTTTGAGCAGTTCCTGGAAATGCTGCCAGTCCTTGTCACGGTTGCCGGCATTGACAACCAGCAGATATTCATCTTCTCGAAACCGGTAGAGATAGGCATCATCTACCGCCGTGCCGGCTGCGGTGGGGATCAGTGTATACTGGGCGCCCCTGTCGAGCGTATCCAATGCTTCGGCGTTGTTGGTCAGGGCATATTGTAAAAATTCGAGCGCCCCGGACCCGCGAAACGCAAAGCGACCCATGTGGGAGACATCGAAGAGTCCGGCACCCTTGCGGGTGGCCAGGTGTTCAGCCAGAATCCCCCCGCCGTACATGACCGGCATGTCCCAGCCGCCGAACGGCACCATCTGGGCGCCTGATTTGATGTGGCAGTCATATAAAATTGTGCGTTTGAGTTCGCTCATATTTATTCTCCCTCGCGTAATCATTGTCGTCGAATGGAAAGATAATCTGAAAAACACTCCGTGGCAAATAAATGAAACCGCCAATTCCATTCATCTGATCCAATTTGCCTTGTCAAGACGGTTTCGTAAAACGTTTGAGATCAAGGCTTGCAAATCCCGAGGAATGAGGCGTACTGGCCGTACGCCGCACTGACGAGGGATGAAGCGTAACGCAGATATCGAACGTTTTACGGAACCGTCATAGTTCTTCCGGTGTGAACGCAACCACCCCGTCGATCGATGCCGCGCCGGTAAAAAGCATCACCAGCCGGTCGAGCCCCAGCGCATTTCCGGCAGCCGACGGCATGTTTTCCAGATCCTGGAGAAACGGTTCGGCAACGGGATAAACCGTTTTACCGATCTCCCCCCGGGCACGGCTATCGGCATCGAAACGGGTGCGCTGTTCCCGTGGATCGGTAAGTTCGGAAAAGGCGTTGCACAGTTCCATGCCGGCAATATAAAGTTCGAAACGCTCGGCCACCGAGGTGTCGGCAGGTTTAAGCCGGGCCAGAGCGCCGCAGCGGGCCGGGTAATCGTAGAGAAACAGCGGCCGCTCGATTCCAAGCTGCGGTTCGATGTCGAGGCCCATAATCTCGTCGAAGCATCCCCGATCCAGCGCCTGTTGGACCGGCATCCCGCCAAAGCGCTCGAAGGCCTCGGCCACGGTCAAGCGATCCCAGGGCGGTGTCAGGTCAACCGTGCGACCCTGATAGACGAGCCGGTGGCCAATGTCGATTCGGGCGGCCACAAAACCGATCAAGTCCTCACACTGGGTCATCAGGTCAAGATAATCCAGGCCAGCGGCATACCACTCCAGCAGGGTCATTTCCGGCACGTGGCGGCCACCGCGCTCTCCCTTGCGGAAACACCGGCAGATCTGAAAGATCTTCTCATAGCCGGCGGCCAGGAGCCTTTTCATACAAAGCTCGGGCGACGTCTGCAAAAACCAATCTCCCGTTTCCTGGGCGTCTATATGGACCTCCGGTGCCGGTGCCGGGATGCGCACTGGCGTTTCAATTTCCAGAAATCCCGCGGCGATAAAAAAGGCTCGGACGGCATCGATTATACGGGCGCGTCGCTCCAGGGCGGGGCGAATGGCGGCTTGTCGGGAGTAAGACATGGGATCTCGACGATGGAAAAAGGATGACGGCCAAACTACAATAACCAAAACCCAAATGACAAATAAATCACAATACCCAAATTGAACCCTCCCCGCGGCAAGCCGCGGGGAATCTTCACCGTAAGGATAAAAAATCGATTTTCAGTTCGCTCGCTAACCCCGCCGCAAGCGGCGAGGAATGCGCTCGCTATCGCGGTTCAAAATCTTAAACCTCACGGTCTTGAAGAAAAGACATTCCAATTATCAACATAGGATAACTTCAATGGGCAATCATCGGTCGGTTTTTGCCCTTTTTGGGATTTGGACGTTGTAATTTGGAATTTATTTGAGATTTGTAATTTGAGGTTTGTTTATTGGTTTCCGCTCTTCCGGGTTAGGTCGCCTGGCTTTTTTCTGTAATCACATCCCCGGAACGATCCTGGAGGTAAATCTTATCGTAGTGGGCCGTGTCGGCCGAATCGTACCACTGGTATCCCTGTTTGCGGCAACTCTCGCAGGTGTTTCTCGGGATGTGCACCGCCAGGATGTGTTTCATGCCCCGGGCGGCGGAATCGATTTTCAGAGCGCCGCCGCAGCTGTCGCAAACCCGGATGGTCTCCTGCTGGTGCTCATGGATATTGTCGGTATCGTAGTAGATGTCGCGGTCCCGGTTCATGAGTTGGTAATCCCCCCGGAAAATCTCAGCTAAATGCCGCCGCTGGTGCCAGTTCTCCAGCACCTTTTCGCAGGTTTTGTTTACCCAGCGGGAAACCTCCGGAGACTGACGGATCTTCACGGGATCGAAATCGGGCTCTCGGAGGTGGCTGTAATCCATGCCGGCCATGGCCAGAATAATGCCGGCATTCACATAGGGCAGCGCCCCCTCGATGGCATAACCGCCCTCCAGCACGGCGATGTCGGGTTTGAGCAGGGCCGTCAGCTCTGCATACCCCTGGGCCGAAAAATTCATGTTGGTGATGGGGTCCGAGTAGTGGTTGTCCTGCCCGGCAGAATTGACGACAATATCCGGCTGGAATTCCTTCAAAATAGGAAGCACCACCTCCCGAATGGCATGCAGGATCCCCTCCCCGGAAGTGTTGGGCGGCAGCGGAATATTGATGGTACTGCCCACGGCATTGGGCCCGCCCAGTTCGCTCAAAAAACCAGAGCCGGGGTAGAGGGTGCGGCCGTCCTGGTGGATAGAAATGAACAGGGTGTCCGGATCATGCCAGTAGATATCCTGGGTGCCGTCGCCGTGGTGGCAGTCGGTGTCCACGATGGCCACCCGGTTGACCCCGTATGCCTTACGGACATACTCGATCATGATAGCTTCAATGTTCACATTGCAAAACCCTCTGGCACCGTGGACCACCCGGTTGGCATGGTGTCCCGGCGGCCGCACCAGGGCGAACCCGCGCTCCACCTGCTTGTCCATCACCGCCATGGCGATGGTCTTGGCGCCGCCGGCGCTGATGAAATGGGATTCGGTCATCACGGCCCACAGGTCCGGCACGCAAAAGTGGACCCGCTGAACATCCTTTTTGGTAACCAGGTCGGGTTTGTATTCGATGATGCCCTCGATGTCTAACAGGCCCTCCTCGAACACCTGATCCTGGGTGTAGAGCAGCCGTTCTTCACGCTCCGGATGGGTGGGACTGATGGCCCAGTCGAAAGCGGGGAAAAAGACCAGACCGGTTCTGTTTTTGGCGCGCAGCATGGCAGACTCCATTATCAGGTAAAACTGATGTCCATGATCTTTTCCGCAATCGGGTCGTAGCCGTGGATCAGCCCGGGTTTGACCTGGGCCGTAACCCGGATGTTCTTGCCGGTGGTATAAAATCCACGGACCATATTGAACGACATGGCCTCGATGACTTCCAGTTCCAGGTGTTCAGGATTGGCGCCGCGGGCGATGGCCTTGCGGCGAAGCAGGTCCAGGGTCGCGGTGATGGCGTCTTCCTTGGTGTAGGTCGACGGAATCACGGAGGTAAAATTCTCCTCCGGCGCACTGGCGATTTCCCGCTCCGTATCGGCAAAGAAGGTCACTTCGCAGGTGGTGCGGGCCAGACCGGCACCGATGGCATTGGCCACCTTCCAGCGCGGAACCACCGTCACCCGACTCTCGCTCAAGCGTTCCAAACCCTTGGCAAACCAGGGAGCCGGGCCGCCCAGCACCAGAATCTGACGGGGCTGCAGGCGATGGCCCTCCCATAACTCGTGGACCGTGTAAACCGGTTTGGCGTTGATTCGGTCGATCATGGATCCGGCCTCATCCAGAATTGTCCGGCAGGCCTGCTCAAAAATCCGATTGGCTGCATCCTTGACATCGGTTCCCAGGGCTTCGGCCACTGACTGAATCGCCTCCCGGGCTTTTTGCGGATCACCCCCGTCGCCGATGCCCAGCAGAAACATAGCGTCCGTAGGGGTGGGCACCGGCCCGCCGTAAGCCATGGCCATGCCCAGCCGGTCAGGACCGATATGAATCTTTCCGTCAACCACCCGTACCGCGCTGTCGCCGCCAACACCGATGGAAACCGTTTCCAGGGAGCGGATCAGCGTCTTGTGGTCCCCGATGCTGATGCCTATCGGATCCAGCAGCGGTACGCCGTCGACCAGTACCGCCATGTCCGTGGTGGTGCCGCCGATGTCCAGCACCAGGCAGGCTTCATCCTTGGGCGCAAAAGCCACGGAGCCCATGACACTGGCCGCCGGCCCGGACAGGATGGTCTGTGCCGGATGGTCGATGGAGGCTTCGAAGCGCATGTTGCCGCCGTCGGGTTTAAGGATGCGGATGGGCATGCTGAGCCCTTTTCTGGCCAATGAATTGACCACGGCCTCGAAAAAGTCCTTGTGGACGGGGTAGACCGAGGCATTGAGGAAAGTGGTGGCAATGCGGCGAGGAAAGTTGAGCTGTCCCGCGATGCGGTGGCCCAGGAACACCTTTTCGAAGCGCTCGCCGAGAAGAGCACCGATAGCCAATTCGTGGGCTGGATTTCTAACGGAAAATTTGGAAACCACCCCCACATATCGGATACCGTTATTTTTCAGACTGTCGGCCACCTTCAACACCTGGCCTTCATCGATGGGTGTAATCTCGCGTCCCCGGTGATCGATGGCACCGGCTACGGTGTGATAATGCGGGCCGGTTCGAAACAGGTCGGGATCCATTCCCGGACCGGCGGAAACGATCATCCCCACCTCGGGGATGCGGCCCTGCACGATGCGGTTGGTGGTCAAGGTGGTAGACAGCACCGCCCGTCTGATATGCGCCGGATCGATGCCTTCGGTGATCTTTTCCAGGCCCGTCAGCACGGTGGCAAACAGGTCGGACGAATTGGTGGGGACCTTGATCTGCCGCACCAGCCCCTCTTGTCCCAAAAGGACCACATCCGTGTGGGTACCGCCTACATCCAACCCGATGATCATATTGCCATCCTGATTGTTGGTTTTTGGCCTCGATGGAAGAGAAAATTACGGTATCCAAAATCAGCACCCGTGTCAACAATGCGAAGCGGTCGCAAGGCCTTTATTTCGGTGATTTACAAAACGATTGCCATTTGCCGCGGGGGCTGTTAATTCGAGCCATCATCCCAACCCTGAAATAGCCTGCCGGCAGCGTGAAAACCATGGAGAATCGCCTTCGAGCGTATTTGACAACCCATCGACCGCAAATGTTCGCCCTGTTGAAAGAAATGGTCTGCATCAACAGCGGCAGTCATAACAAGATCGGCGTGGATGCGGTAGGCCGCGTGATCGCCGATGCGTTGACCGGATGTGGCCTGGCCGTCACGGTGATCGAAGAGAAAGCTTTCGGCAACCATTTGGTGGTCCGCACCCCATGCCCGTCGACGGATACCCGTGGGGTGCTCTTGGCCGGGCATATGGATACGGTCTTTCCCGCAGACACGGATTTTACCGATTATCGGGAAGACGACACCCGAGCATATGGCCCCGGGGTCATAGATATGAAAGGGGGACTGGTCGTGGGGATTTTTGCCCTCAAAGCACTTTCAGCCGTTGGTTTGTTGCACCATATCCCACTGGTTTTTGTGCTGAACAGCGATGAAGAAATTGGCTCCAAACGCTCCCAGGCATTGATACGCAGGGAAGCAGACAATTGCGCCTGCGCCTTCGTACTGGAAGCCGGTGGACTCGACGGCGAGGTCGTCACCGCGAGAAAGGGAAATCTGTCCGCCAGGCTCACCGTAAAGGGTCGGGCCGGCCACGCCGCCTTTGCCGGGACCGACAAGGCCAGCGCCATCCTGGAAATGGCCCATCAAACCCTGGCCATCGAGGCGCTCAACGACCCGGATCGGGGATTCTCCGCCAATGTGGGAACGGTGACCGGCGGCATCGGACCCAACACCGTGGCCGAGCACGCCGAGGCTCGGCTGGACTTCCGGTTCAGGCGCCCTGAAGATGGTGATGAACTGGAAAACCGCCTATTCCGCATCTCCACCGACACCAGGGTAGCCGGCACCACAGCCACCCTGGATATCATCTCCGGGCGGCCTCCCATGCCCGCCGGTGACACCAACCAACGCCTTTACACCCGCGTCGAAAAAATTGCCGGACGTTTAGGCATCGCCCTCCGTCCGGAATGTCGCCCGGGCGTTTCAGACGCCAACACGATCGCCCAGGCCGGCATCCCGGTGCTCGACGGTATGGGGCCCGTGGGTGGCCGGGACCACAGCCCAGACGAGTACATGTTAAAATCCAGCCTGCCCCAACGCACTCTCCTGCTGGCCTGCGTTCTTGCCGATGTCGCCGGCCAACCATGACGGCAAACCATCTGCGGCAAAATAAGGTTGACTATCCGCGAACGCCTGGGATAAATGTTCAGGTTTACGTGTAAATGTTCGTTGGCAGCCCATAGCGACACCTGACGAAGGGGTTGCAGGCTGCCCGAAAGGTATTGTTTAGCCCATGAGCCAGCCTAACATACAACTGATCAGAGGATTCAAAGACATCCTGCCGGGTGAAACCGAACTGTGGCAGCAAATCGAACGCACCGCCATCGCCCTGTTCGAAGATTTCGGTTATCGGGAAATCCGCATTCCCATCATGGAAAAGACCGAGCTGTTCGCGCGAAGCATCGGTGAAGACACGGATATCGTGGAAAAGGAGATGTACACCTTTGCCGACCGCAAAGGTGATCAGCTGACCCTGCGTCCCGAGGCCACGGCGTCCATCTGCCGGTCATACATCCAACACAAAATGTACGCCCAGGACCCCGTCCGCAAATTCTACACCATCGGCC
>NZ_JBFELV010000178.1:0-9425 GCF_041551955.1 Desulfosarcina sp. | reverse complement strand
TCGAGGCGTCAGTTGACCGTGACGTCGCCACGACGACCATTCCCATGCCGCTCCCGGTGGTTGCAGAGATCTCGGCAATGGGAATCGGGCTGAGACTATCAACCTGCCGGCCGGACCAGTTGCCGCGTTGGACCGATGTCGATCCTGCCCAGGCCCATTTCGATTTAGACCGAATAGCCCCACCGTTGAGCGTACGTCCCGCGGTTCCCGGTGACCGCTTTACCCCCCTGGGTGCCGGCGGCTCCCAAAAATTGAAAAAATTCTTCATCGATCACCGAATCCCTCGCCAGGCCCGGGCCATGGTGCCAGTGCTGATGGACGGACAGAGGATCATCTGGCTGGTGGGACATCGCATTGATGAACACGTTAAGGTGACCACGGCAACCGCCCAGGTCCTCAGGGCTGAATTTTTCTTGCTTGACACCCGATGATGGTTAATATGATCCTAAAACAAAATCAGGAAATCGTATCGCGTGCTTGAAACACTTCGAGGAGGAAACCGCTTTTGAATCCATTTTACAAGAACCTGGCCTTGTGGCTGGTCATCACCTTGATGATGGTCATGCTCTACAATCTGTTCAATCAGCAGCAGCTCGCGCAGAACGACATCAGCTACTCGGAATTTTTGGCTATGGTCGAAGCCGACCGGGTGTCGGAAGTCACCATCCAAGGCCAGGAGATCCGGGTTACCGACCTCAACCGCAGCCATTTTAAAATTTTTGCACCCCAGGATCCTGCCTTGATTCAGCGGTTAAAGGACAAGGGGGTGACTATCATTGCCAAACCGCCGACTGAATCTCCCTGGTACATGTCCGTTCTGGTTTCCTGGTTCCCCATGATCGTGCTCATCGGCGTGTGGATCTTCTTCATGCGCCAGATGCAAAGTGGCGGCGGCAAAGCCATGTCTTTCGGCAAAAGCAGAGCCCGACTGCTCTCCGACCAGCAGGAAAAAGTCACCTTCGAGGACGTTGCCGGCATCGATGAAGCCAAGGAGGAATTGGAAGAAATCGTCGCTTTCCTGAAAGACCCGAAGAAATTTACCCGCTTGGGTGGGCGTATTCCCAAGGGGGTTCTGCTCATGGGCCCCCCGGGGACCGGCAAAACGCTGTTGGCCCGAGCCATCGCCGGAGAGGCGGGGGTTCCGTTCTTCAGCATCAGCGGCTCCGATTTCGTTGAAATGTTCGTCGGGGTGGGTGCCTCCCGGGTGCGCGATCTCTTCGTACAGGGCAAGAAAAACGCCCCATGCATCATTTTCATCGACGAAATCGATGCGGTGGGGCGCCACCGCGGCGCAGGGCTTGGCGGCGGCCACGACGAGCGCGAGCAGACCCTGAACCAGCTGCTGGTGGAGATGGACGGATTCGAATCCAACGAGGGCGTCATTCTCATTTCGGCCACCAACCGACCGGATGTGCTGGACCCGGCCCTGCTGCGCCCCGGACGCTTCGACCGCCAGGTGGTGGTGTCGCTGCCGGACATCAGGGGGAGAGAGAAGATTCTGCGTGTGCACATGAAGCGCACCCCCATCGCTTCTGATGTGGATCCAGTGGTGCTGGCCAAAGGAACCCCCGGATTCTCCGGCGCCGACCTGGAGAACCTGGTCAACGAAGCCGCCCTCCTGGCCGCCAAGCGGGACAAGGAACGGCTCGACATGATGGACTTCGAAGACTCCAAGGACAAGGTCTATATGGGTCTCGAAAGAAAGTCCAAGGTGATCAGGGAGGAAGACCGGTTGACCACGGCCTACCATGAAGGCGGCCATGCCCTGGTTGCCCGCTTCATCCCCGGCACCGACGTGGTCAACAAGATCACCATCATCCCCCGGGGACGTGCTGCAGGCGTGACCTGGTTCTTGCCGGAAGAGCGGGACTTTCGATACAAGGATCAGCTGGAAGCCGAACTGGCTATCGCCTTCGGCGGACGGGTGGCCGAGGAGATTGTTTTCAAGCGCATCAGCACCGGTGCCTCCAACGACATCAAAAAAGCCACCGAACTGGCCCAGCAGATGATTCGCAGCTGGGGCATGAGCGAGTCCTTGGGGCCCCTCTCATTTGCCAAGGATGAAGAGCAGGTCTTTTTGGGCAGGGAGATCGCCCAACACCGCGACTACTCGGAAGAGACCGCCCGCAAAATCGATGCAGAGGTCAACCGTCTGGTCATGCGCTCCTACGAGCGTGCCCAGTCCGTATTGACCGAACATATCGATGTCCTTCACAAACTGGCCGAACAACTGCTGGAAAAAGAGACCATCCTGGGTGCCGAACTGGATGAGATCATCCGCCAGGTGCGGCCGGATATTCAGCTTCCGGAAAAACCCACCGACAAGGAAGAACCTCATGATGACGCCGCCCCGTCATCACCGGCTGCCGACGAATCAGGGACGGCAGAGGATGCTGCTGCAGCGCAGGCGGACCATTCCAGGAGCAGTGCAGCCCAGGCGACGGATTCGGACGACAACAGTAAGCAGCCATAGCGCTAGATGGAGACCGGGATCCTCACGGTGCCAAGGGAAAACACGCTGCCGACATCCGAAAACGCAAATGAACGCTACCATGCCACCATACTCCATCACCTGCGGATCACGAATCCTGGCGCTGGGCCAGCGCACGCTGATCATGGGCATCGTCAATGTCACCCCCGACTCTTTTTCGGATGGCGGCCGCTTCTTCTCATCGGAACGAGCCATCTCCCAGGCCATGCAATTGGTTGATGAAGGGGCGGACATCCTGGATATCGGCGGCGAATCCACACGCCCTTTTTCGGACCCGGTAGGCGAATCAGAAGAGGCGGATCGTGTGTTGCCGGTAATCGAAGGCTTAGCCCATCAAGTGGCCGTTCCGATCTCCATAGACACCACCAAAGCGGCAGTCGCCCGGCAGGCCGTGGCCGCGGGAGCGACAATGATCAACGATGTCAGTGCGCTTCGAACCGATCCGGAAATGGCCGATACGACTGCGCGATGCCGCGTGCCGATCGTCCTCATGCACATGAAGGGCACACCCAAGACCATGCAGGTGAAACCGACGTACGAGGACCTTATCACCGACATCATTACTTTTCTTTCCGATGCCATGGACCGGGCAATGGCCGCAGGGGTGGAGCGTTCCGCCATCATCCTCGACCCGGGAATCGGGTTCGGAAAAACCATCGGCCACAACCTTCAACTCATTCGCGACCTCGAGCGATTTCACGAGCTTGCCGCCCCGCTGCTGGTCGGCCCCTCGCGCAAGATGTTCATCCGTCAACTGTTGAAAGATCCGTCACAAAAAGACATGGACCCGCTTTCTGTAGCGGTGGCCCGGGGTACCCAGGCGGCCGTGGCGGCCACCGCCATGAAAGGCGCCCACATTGTCCGGGTTCATGATGTTGCACGAACCCGCGCCACCCTTGCGGTCGTCAACGCCATCACATCCGTGTGAGTCCATGACACCATCGCCCGCTTCAAACAATAAACGTGTAAACGCTGCCTGGCTCCGGTGGGTGATCCTCTCTCTGCTTCTGGGTGCGGCGACCACGGCGCTGATTTCACGGACCGAAAAGCAGGAGCGGGAAATCGCCATTGGCGTGACTTTCAAGAACCTCTCCGACAACTTGCTGCTGATGGATGCACCGCGCCACTCGGTGCGGCTGTTGGTGTCAGATTCCACTTCGACCCTCCACGCGATCGATGCCAATGAGACCTCCTGCAGGGTGGATTTGTCCGGTCTGGGTGAAGGAACCCACACCCTAACCGTGAATCCGGCGGATGTCGCTCTGCCCAAGGGGGTGAGCCTCAAAGCCTTGTTGACCCCGTCGGTGACCATCAGGCTGGAAACGTTGTCTCAGAAGACGGCCCAGGTTGTGGCAATCCTGGAGGGACACCCAGCGCCGGGATTTGCGGTGGCGGCGGTCTCCATACAACCCAGCCGCATTCTTCTCAAGGGTACCGCAAGCATGCTGGCCGACATCGACACGGTCGAAACCCGATCCATCAACCTAAAAGACGCTGCGGAATCCTTTAAAAAAGAGGTGCCGCTAAACCTTCCGGAAGCCATTGCGGTCGACCCGCCCCTTCGCTTTGTGGTGGCGCACGTCGAAATAAAGGAACATATCATCACACGGGTGCTGGAAAGCATTCCGGTCTCGGTTAAGGGTGCCTCCGCAGAATTTCGGATTCACCCCGACGCCATCTCCTTGACGGTCAAGGGCCCGGAGGCCATTGTCAGTAAAATCGAAACCGATCCGGCTTTCGCCGTCACCGTGGATCTGAGCAATCTGACGGCGGGAAGCCATTCCCTGAAGGCCGTCATCAACCTTCCAGTCAGAGCTAAACTGGTCCGGATCAGTCCGGAGCGTTTTTCGGTAACCATCAGCCAATAGGGTGGAGGTGATCATGCTGCTTGTCATCGATGTGGGGAACACCAATACGGTCATGGGTATCTATCGCCATGACACGCTGGTCAGGGACTGGCGAATCCGGACGGAACGCAAAACGACGGAAGACGAGTTCAACGTCATCGTCGCCAGCCTATTCGCCACCGGCGGCATTGACGCCGGTGCCATCCAGCGAACCGTCATCTCCTGTGTCGTGCCTCCGATGGTGACCATTCTGGACTCATTTTGCCGCAAATACCTGGGCCATGCACCCCGGTGGGTGGATGCACGTTCCTATACCCGCATGCCCATTCTCATGAACAATCCCTCGGAGGTCGGTGCTGACCGCATCGTCAATGCCGTGGCCGCTTACCGCAAATACGGCAAAAGCCTAATTATCATCGATTTCGGAACGGCCACCACTTTCGACGTCATTTCGGAAAAGGGGGAATATCTCGGTGGCGCCATCAGCCCAGGCATCATGATCGCATCCGAGGCCCTGTTTCGGGAAGCCTCCAAGCTACCGCGTGTGGAGATCTTCGAACGACCGGACAATGTAGTCGGCAAGGACACTATCGGAGGCATCAAATCCGGAATTATTTTCGGCTATGCCGGTCTGGTGGACGGCATCGTGGGCCGAATGAAAGCTCAGATGGATACCGTGCCGATGGTGTTGGCCACGGGCGGCCTGGCGCCGTTGATGGCCGATGTGGCCACGAGTATAGAAAAGGTGGAGGCTTCACTCACCTTGGAAGGGCTTCGCATCATCAGCGACAGCCTGGATGGGCAATCATGAAGGCTTAGTTTTTAATGTTGGATGAATGTTCTATCGTTAGATAGGGAATGGACGGTAGCCACGAATTCAACAGTCATCATTTACGATTTGCAATTGAATTTACTCCAGATTGGCCAGATAGCCGACGAATCCCTTGACGCTGTTGCACAGAAAGCTCCGTTCGCGAATTTGAACCGCTGGCGCCAGCTGTGAAAAGCCGCGAAGCAGCGGATCTTGGGCCAGCAGCAGGTCAACCCACCGATTCACGGAAGCGGTCGGATCCGCTCCTCCGCCGCCAATCGCTGTGGCCAGCGTCTTCTCCCAGAAAAGAATTTGCTCGCGATGCCTGACCAGCATGCGCAACCCGTCTCCACGCATGCCGAAATGACCGTAACACAGGGTCTCGGAACCGGCTGCCATGAGCCTGTCGATGCTCGACAATGAGGTTTCCAGAAAAAAACGGGGCGGGGTTGCCGGACGCAGATAGATGTCACCCGAAGACAGTGGCAGGCAAACACCGGCCGCTTCTCCGGCGAAGAGGCAGCCGGTGGTTAAAAGAGCAAAATGGTGCGGTGAATGGCCCGGCGTGTCCAACAGTCGAAAGGGCGCCGATGCCAGTTGGGATTCGGTGGCGATCCAGGATGGATCCACCGGCAACATCGGGCCGTAGGCGCGGCCGGTTTCTCCCAGGGTCTTCACCGTGCCCTGCCACAGGCGTTCAGGGTCGACAATATGGGGGGCGCCTTGGGGGTGGCAAACCACCGGAGTACCTGGAAATTGTCTGGCCAGGTGGCCAACGGCGCCGGCATGGTCGAGGTGAATGTGAGTCAGGCAGATGTAATCCAGGCGATCCACACCCAGAGCGGTGATGGCGTCGATGAGTTGGTCCGCCGTCGACGCAGGCCCCACGTCCACCAGATAAACCGCTTCCGGCCCGGTCACCAGCCAGGCGCCGATGAAGTCCTGGAATCCCCTGATGGGGGGGGTTAAAACGATCAGGAAAAGGTGAGGGCCGAATTGATGAACGGTGGCGGCCACGGGTCAGTCCATCCCCATCTGCCGTTCCAGTTCACGAATTTTATCGGCGACATGCACCCGTTGGGGTTCCGTCAGCATCGGGTCCGCCAGCTGGCGCTTCAATCCCAGCAGAATCATCTCTTGACGGTATTCTGCGCAGGTATAATCACCGGTGGGTTTCATTGGGTTCTGGGTTCTGGGTTCTGGCTTCTGGCTTCTGGGTTCTGGGTTCTGGGTTCACCAAAAAGCGCCCAACGAAGTAACGGTGAACCGGTTTACCCATCAGTCGAGACAGTCTTTGTAGGCCTGATAGAATATGCCGAAGTCGGCCATTCCCCGCCTCAGAATCTTATCGAAATCAGCAATGTTGTCAACATTTACTATCATGTTCACACTCTTTTGGAATGCCGCCATGTTGTCCATGGTTCGAAAGCGCCGGGTGATCAGGGTCACAAAGATATTTCGGCGGACGGACATATGGAGGCGTTCCAGGTAAATCAACACCCCGTTGGCGTCCGGGTTTTTGGCATCGAAATACTCGTTGACCACGATAAGGTCGTAGCTGTGGTAACGCATGGTCTTTAAGGCTTCACGGCTGTTTTTTACTTCTGTGATGTGGTATTCGAGAACATCCAGAACGGGCGTGATGGCCTTGGTAATCATGGGATCGGGCTCGCACAAAAGCGCAGTCTTGCCTTCTTCCTCTACAAAGTCAAAAGGCTTGTCCGACGCGTCGTAGCCGTCTCCTTCATCTTCATCGAAGGAAAAGAAATCCTCGTCGACGTCCGGCTGGCCGCTGCCGTCCGGATCCTTGTCCAACGGCGGAACACTAATCCGATTCTGGCATTTGGGGCATTTAAGGAATGCCGTTTTATCCTTGGGCAGCTTTTCATCGCCAATCCTGAATCTGCTCTGGCAGCTTTCACAGATAATTTCCATGGTTTTCCAACCGGTCCTTTCCGCCACGCAGGCGACAGACTTGCGGCAATCAGGCTTTATCGTAATGGCGGTCTATCTCTAAGTTGTCGATATCCGTGGTGGACTCACCCCGGGCGCTTTTCACCTTGTCAATGCCGCGGCCGGCCACACCCTTGTGGGACGCATAGGCCAGGGCGGTTTCCTGGGTAATCAGTCCCTGCTCGTATAGCCCGACAATGTGGTCGTCGAAGGTGGTCATGCCGAATGGCCGGCCCACTTCCATGATTTCATAAAAGGTCTTGCCTTCGGATTCGCCATTGAGGATGGCGTCTTTGACCCGCAGGTTGGTGCCCAGGATTTCGAAGGCGGCCACTCGGCCCCCGCCGATTTTCGGCAGCAACCGCTGACCGACGATCCAGCGAACGGTATCGGCCAGTCGAATACGGATCTGCTTCTCCTCTTCGTTGGGAAACATGCCCAGGATACGGTTGATGGTCTGGCCGGCATCCACGGTGTGCAGGGTGGTCAACACCAAGTGGCCGGTCTCGGCGGCATTCAGGCCGATTTCCACCGTCTCACGGTCACGCATTTCACCGACCAGGATGACCTTGGGGGCCTGTCTCAGGGCCGCCCTGAGACCATTGGCAAACGTGTCGTAATCGGAACCCAGCTCCCGCTGATTGAAGGTGGCCTTCTTGTGGGGGTGCTGGTATTCGATGGGGTCTTCCAGGGTCACCACATGGACGGACCGGGCTTCGTTGATTTCCTCCAGAATTGCCGCCAGGGAGGTGGTCTTTCCCGAACCGGTCGCGCCGGTGACGAAAACGATGCCGTTGAGGTCTTTGGCAATTTTATAGAATGTGTCCGGAAGGTTCAGGTCGCGGATGGTGGGAATCTTGGATTCCAGCTTCCGCAGGACGATGGAGTAGTGACCCGTCTGGGAAAAAATGTTCACGCGGAACCTGGCCTTGCCTGGCAGTGAGTAGGAAAGATCGCAGGATCCGCTCCGAATCAGGGTTTCGGTGAGACGCCGGTCCTTGCCGATCAGGTTCAAGGCGAAAGACTCGGTCTGGTAGGGGGTCAGTTCCTTGATGTCCGGTTTGATCTCAACGGGAACCAGTTCACCGGCGCTTTCCACCTGAAGCGGCTTCCCCACAGTGAGATTCAGGTCGGACACGTTGCTGTGGGAATCCAACATCCGGGTCAGGATATGATCGACTTCCTGCTTTTTCATGTTCTCCCTCTATTTACGGCCATCGGTGCCGGGATCAAGATCGCTCTACGCCTCGGTGAAATCCGTCGGCGGCGATTTGAGCAGCGGACGAAATCGCCCCTTGTCGTTGGCTTTGGTGTAGGCGTCCTCGGCAGAAATCCGTCCCTTGTTGTATAGTTCCATGATGGCGTCATCGAGAAGCTGCATGCCGTATTTTTTGCCCGTTTGCATCATTGAGGGCAGTTGATGAGACTTGGATTCGCGAATCAGGTTGCGCACGGCCGGCGTGGCGATAAGAATTTCCATGGCCGGTACGCGCCCTTTCTTGTCGATGCGCTTGAACAGCGTCTGGGAAATAATCGCCCGGATGCCGTCGGCCAGGGTCGAGCGGATCTGAGCCTGTTCCTGGGCGGGAAATACCTCCACGATTCGATCCACGGTTTTTGGGGCGCTGGTGGTATGCAGGGTGCCGAAAACCAGATGCCCGGTGGCACTCGCCTCGATGGCCAGGGAAATCGTCTCCAAGTCCCGCATTTCACCGACGAGGATGACGTCCGGATCCTCACGGAGCGCGCCGCGCAGGGCGGCGGAAAAGGATTTGGTATGCAGCCCCACCTCCCGATGATTCACCAGGCAACTCCGGCTTTTGTGAACGAATTCGATCGGGTCTTCGACAGTGATGATATGGTCGCTGCGGGTTCGGTTGGCCACATCGATAATGGCGGCCAGGGTGGTGGACTTACCCGAACCGGTAGGGCCGGTAACGATGACCAACCCCCTGGGAAGCGAGGCCAATTTGGAGATCACCGGGGGCAGGCCAAGCTGTTCAGCGGTCATGATGGTGCTGGGGATTTCTCGAAACACCGCTCCAATACCGTTCTTCTGCATGAAATAATTGGCTCGGTAGCGCGCCAGACCGGGAATCTCGTAACCGAAATCCACGTCGCCGGACTCCTCAAAGGTTTTGACCTTTTCTTCAGAGGTAATCTCGTAGAGCATGGCACGAAGGTCGTCGTTATCCAGCACCTTGTATTTAACGCGCTCGATGTCACCGTGAATGCGCAACGCAGGGGGTTGGCCGGAAATCAGGTGCAGGTCGGAAGCATTCTGTTCGTGCATGAGCTTAAAAAAAGCATCGATCTTGGCCAT
>NZ_JBFELV010000177.1:0-9450 GCF_041551955.1 Desulfosarcina sp. | reverse complement strand
GCAAAATTCGACTATCTTCTGCCATGTCGCCGGGGCAGGACCTCGATGACTATTTCCGCAACGGGATTCAGCCAGCGGTGAATGGCACTGTCCAGGTCGCTGATGCCGCCTCCGGGATCGTTATCGCCGATTACCCCCCGGTGGATGTGCACTGTCGAATTTTTATCGGCGCCGGGTACACCGCTGCCGCCGGTGCCGGCATCACCGCCGGGTGCGCCTGGAATCCCAGGAACGCCGGGCGCACCACCACCGGTGAGGTGCTCATCGTTGGCCTCGGTGCCGGCATCGTAACCGAAAAGGTAATACCGGTAGGTCCCGGGAATTCGAGGAATACGCAGCGAATCGAGGCCCACGAAGCCGTCGTTGGTGGGCAGCAGCATGGCGGTCAACGACAAGTATCGGTTGCGAGTCCGCTTGGTGTTGAAATAAACGTCACTGACGATACCCCCGGGGGCCAGCGGACCGCCTGCCGGATCGACAACAGTATCCCGGTCTGGACCGCCCACCATGTCAACCAAACCGGAAAGGTCACCCCCTTCGGCCATGGCCTGCAGGGCCGTTGATGCCGGCGAACCGGTTTCGAAAAGATGGGTCTTTCCATCATGGGCGGTGATTAGCAGGGGGGTGAAATAGATTCCGTTGGTCAGGTTTTTCACGGTGACGGTGAATTCAGCGGCCATCGCCTGACCAAGGGGCAATACCATCCCGATCATTAGCGCTAAGAGTGTTTTGAACAATCGCTTTGTCATGGCAATCTCCTTTACCGAAAAGGGGTTGAAGGGTTAACAGGGCTTCAGATCAACAAACCCTGTTGGAACTGTTCATACGATAACCCCTGGCTTTTAACCTTGGGTAAAGATCGGATAAAGATTCGGTAAAGATTGGCCGGGAATGATCCGTGGTATAGAGGCGGCGGTCGATCAAATACGAAAGCCCGGGGGCAGGGAGATTGCCGTCGGAGCAAACGGCGCACTGCTCCAGGCTGGCCATGGAAAGCCAGCCTGAAGCAGGACTAGCAGGGCGGCGGTCAATCGTTTCAAAGCATGGCACAAACGCGTTCAGTCAGCAGGAACCCAATTGAGAACCTGTTTAAAAACAGATTTGAACTGCCTATTACTTTTTTCGGGTTACTTCCAGGGAGATGAGCACATCCACCTCTTTTCCCACCACACCCATATCGAAATACTTGCCGCCGCCCACGTGATAGGCCAGGCGATCGATGGTCATGCTGGCTTCGAAGCCGGCCACTTCCGATTTGTCGTCGAATGGGTGGACCTTGACCCCGAAAAAGGTAAATGGCACGGAAACCGCCTCGCTCACGTCCTTGACCGTCATTTTCCCTTCGACCAGGTACTGGTTGTCCTTGACATGTTTGACGGCTGTGCTTTTAAAACTCATGGTCGGAAATTGCTTGGAATCGAAGAAGTCCGCTGAATTGAGGTGGCCATCTCGCTTGGTGTTACCGGTGTTGATGCTTTTTACATCGACTTCGAAGTCGAAGCGGCTGCCTGCCAGGTCATCGGGTGAGAACATCACCGTGCCTTTAAAACCTTCGAAATAGCCTCTTACGGTAGAATAGATGTGATCAATGCCGAAATAGATGCCAGAGTGAGCCGGATCCAGTTCCCATTGCGGTGCTGCCGCTGTCGCTTGAGCCGAAAAGATAAGAACGAAAAGAAAAACGGCCGAGAGTTTTATAAAGGGTTTCATGAAATGCCTCCTGTTCATCAATAATGTCGGACCGGCCCAGGGTGGTATCGGGGGTAGCCTGTTTTGCTGAATGGCGGGATCTATAGGCCGAACGCCTCGCTGAATATCGAACGGGCGGGAAATCCGAGCGTTTTAAGGTCTGTGCTTACCTGCTTCATCATCTGTGGCGGGCCGCATACATAAATTGCCGATCCGCGACTGCATCCTCTTAACATCGTCTCCAACGATCTGTGATCCAATCTGCCGGTCCGCTCATCCTTTTTGGTATTACGCGATAATATAGGAATCAGGCGCAGAGCTGTCAATTTTGCAGCCAAGGCCTCCATCTCCTCGGTGAACACCATCTTTTCTTTGCTGCGGTTGCTCCAGATCAGGGTGACCGGGCGGGGGTCGCCATGGTCTGCCATAAAGCGCAGCATGCTGAGCATGGGCGTGATGCCGATGCCGCCGGCGATCATGATCAACTCCCGATCCGGATCGGTAAACAGGTGGCAGAAGCGGCCAAAGGGGCCTTGAATGAAGGCACGGTCTCCAATTGAAAGGCTTCCCACCGTATGAGTCCAGTCACCGCATGCACGGATGGTGAACTGCAGCACCCCGGGACGGCTGGGTGTGGAGGAGAGGGTAAAGGCATGCGGTTCCTGCGAGACCGTCGCCGACGCAAAGGAGACCCAAACAAACTGGCCGGGAATGTATGAAAAAAGGGTTGGCGTTGCCGGGGTTAATTCAACGCAGGTGCAATCGGAGCCGGTGAGTTGGACACGCGAAACCAGAAACGGCTTCCTGCGCACCCGAAACCAGCTGCTGCGCACCCACAGCCAGCACATCAGGAAAGCAGCGGCGGCAACTGCAACCGCCAGCTTCGGCAGGCCGTCTTCGCTGAATGACTCGCTGACATAAAGAACATGTACAACCAGGAGACCGGCGATCAGCAGGCCGGCGATGCGGTGGAACCGCAACCAGGTGTGAAAGGCGATGCCCAATGATTGGCGCCATCGGCTGACAGCAAATTGGCTCAAGATGAAGATCAGCAGCCCCACCCCGATCCACTCGGGCCAATAACGCTTCTCCAGGGGGACGATCAGTGTTCCTTCGGGAAGCAGCACGCATAGGGGGTGAACCAATGCCAGGATTACAATCGCCCAGGCATGCAACCGGTGCTGGCGGATCAAGCCGGGCAGGGAGAAAATCCGGTCCAACCATTTCAGTCGCCCGGCCAGTGGCAGTTGCAGGAGGATAAGCAGGCCGGCTGCAAGGCCCAGCATTTTCCCGGTGCGCAGGCTGACCTTTTCCATGCCGAATTTATACCACATGGACGGCGATTCAAAGGCAAAAGGGATTGTCAGCGCGCCGGCCAGTATCAGCAGAAGCAGCGCGACAAGGGCGGCGGCCAACAAAATACGCATTCCCTGCGGAATGATTGTTCCGATTGAAGGCAGATCTTTTCTATCAAAGGGCGTTGACACCGGTCTGTTCCTTATGGGTTGATCGTATTACAGGCGTTCATTTTCGCCGTGGCGGCAGTGATGACGCCGATTGGTCTATGGGTGGCCGATTCCAGACGCCGTGAGCCTATTTGCCTTTATCTTTATCCTTGAGCATCCCCGCTAAAGCGGCAAAGGGATTGTGGAAGAAATCGGAATCAGTCGTCTCCGTCGACGACGAGCTGCCGTCGTAGGCCTCGGCCACTTCCAGGCGACCGTGTTCGTTGTCGTGACAGTAAATACACAGGAGCTCCCAGTTGCTGCCGTCGGGGGGGTTGTTGTCGTGGTTGTGATCCCGGTGATGCACGGTGAGTTCTTTGAGTTGCTTGCCGCTGAACTCGCGTGCACAACGGCCGCAGACGTGCGGATACATTTTCATGGCCTTCTCGCGGTAGGTCTTTTCCCGGTCCTTCATGTGGCGGCGGGCGTCGGCCACCACCTGTGAGAGTCTGTCCGGACCTTTGCCTTGGTTATTGGCGGACATGCGTTGCCCCCTTTTTTCCAATATGGGTTTTCGTTAATCCATCACCACCACCCCGGCGGGCGTTTTTATGCGTGCCGACAATCCCGGCGGACGCTGTTTTGAAACGGGATGGAACGTAATGAGATGGTCAAGGCCCATGGACGAAATAACCCGGATAACAGATTCAGCGTCGATGCGGGACCCGTCAAGACCCAACAGCGTGCAGCCCGCGTCTTGCATTTTATCTGTGGGATGGGTGTGGCCATCCCACTGGATTATATGCGGGATCAGCCCGTCACCCGGCATGGATCCGTCGTCGGTGAAGGCAAACCGCCATCGCAGCTCACCCCGCTGCATGGGACGAACGCACACCCGCTGCCCATAGATTGCTTCGGCCAGTGCATCGACATTGTCCGTTCGCACCACCCAGGTGATCAGGCGCGGCCGGATCTTCAGCCGGGCCTGAAATCCCGGATCGTCAAGGTTGAACCAGCGGGGGAAATCGGGCGGGCTGCCTTCGGGATCGATGGCGATCACTTCCAGGTATTGCCCCGGACCCAGCTTAAGCACCCGGTTGTGGGTGCCCATGGCAGCATGTTTCCCTCCGCCGGTCAGGGTTACCCCGATTTGATCCTGTACATACCCCAGTCCTTGTTCCAGCGTGTGGGCGGCCACCACAAGGTGGTCCAGAACGGCGGCGGGCAGGCTCACGTCAAATCTCCATGGCCAGCCGGGCGCCCTGGTCGATGGCCCGCTGGGCGTCCAGTTCGGCGGCTTTGTCCGCACCGCCGATGATGTGCACAGGTATGCCCTCGCCGGTCAGTTCATCGGCCAAGGTTCTCAAGGGCTCTTGGCCGGCGCAGACGATGATCGTGTCGGCGAAAATGGTTTGGCGGGTCTGGTTCTTGACGATGTGCAGGCCGTCGTCATCGATTTTTTCATAGGCCACACCGTTGATCATCGCCACCCCGCGCTTCCTCAAGGTGGCCCGATGGATCCAGCCGGTGGTTTTGCCCAGCCCGGCACCCATCTTGGAGGCCCTGCGCTGCAACATGGTGACGCGCCGGGGAGATGGATATGTTTCCGAATCAGCGGCCAATAGCCCGCCCGGTTGCCGATAGTCCCGATCCACGCCCCACTCTTCCAGAAAACGGTCGCGGTCGAGGCTGGTGGATAGGCCTTCGTGGGTGATCAGTACGGCTGTGTCAAAGCCGATGCCGCCGGCGCCGATAATGGCCACGGTATCACCGACGGGTTTGGTGCCCAGGATGGCGTCGATGTAGGTGATCACCTTGGGATGGTTCACCCCGGGAATGTTCAGCCGTCGAGGCCGGACACCGGTGGACACCACCACCGCGTCGAAGGATTCTCCGGCCAGACGATCGGCGTCCACGAGGGTATTCAGCCGCACCTTGACCCCCAGCAGCGCCAGTTGACGACGGAAGTATCTCAAGGTCTCGGCGAACTCCTCCTTGCCGGGAATGCGTACCGAGAGATTCAGCTGCCCGCCGATGCGGTCCTGCTGATCATAAAGGACCACGCGATGGCCCCGCGATGCCGCGGTGACGGCAAAGGAGAGTCCGGCCGGCCCGGCGCCCACCACGGCAAATCGTTGGGGCGAAGCGGCCGGCGAAATGACAAACTCGGTTTCCCGGCAGGCGCGGGGGTTGACCAGACAGCTCGCCACCTTACCTTGAAAGATATGGTCCAGACAGGCCTGGTTGCAGCCGATGCACGTATTGATCTCATCGGCGCGACCTTCCCCGGCCTTTTTCACGAAGGCCGGATCCGCCAGAAAGGGACGCGCCATGGAGACCAGATCCGCATGGCCGGCGGCCAGGGTCTGTTCAATCGTCTCCGGTGTGTTGATCCGATTGCTGGTCACCAGGGGGATGGACACCGCGCCTTTCAGCCGACCGGTGACCCAGGTGAAGGCCGCTCGGGGAACCATACTGGCGATGGTCGGTATCCGAGCCTCGTGCCAGCCGATGCCTGTATTGATGATGGTGGCCCCAGCGGCCTCCACTTCTCGGGCCAATTCCACCACCTGATTCCAGGAACTGCCGCCTGCGACCAGATCCAACATGGACAAACGATAGATGATGATAAAGTCAGTGCCCACGCGCTTGCGGACCTGGCGGACAATCTCCAGGGGAAACCGGATCCGGTTCTCATATGTTCCGCCCCAGCGGTCGGTGCGCCGGTTGGTGGCCGGGGCGATAAACTGGTTGATCAAATAGCCTTCCGACCCCATGATCTCCACCCCGTCATAGCCGGCCTGACGGGCTAGATCGGCGCAGCGGGCAAAATCCTCGATCTGCCGGAGGATTTCGTCTTCGGAAAGCTCCTTGGGCTTGAAGATGTTGATCGGCGCCTGCAAGGGAGAGGCGCTCACCAGACGTTTGTGAAACCCGTACCGGCCGGTGTGCAGGATCTGCAGGGCGATCTTGCCGCCGCTTTCGTGTACCGCCGCAGTGACAACCCGGTGACGATCAACCGCTTCCGGCGTGCTCAGCTGCGCGGCGTGGTCCGCCACACAACCCTCAACGTTGGGAGAAAATCCGCCGGTGACGATCAGCCCCGCCTCACCCGCGGCCCGTTCGGCAAAATAGGCAGCCAGGCGTGCAAATCCGTCCTGGGCCTCCTCTAATCCGGTGTGCATGGAGCCCATGATCACCCGGTTTTTCAGGATGGTAAAGCCAAGGTTCAAGGGTTCAAACAGATGGGGGTAAGGATGTTGCTTCATGGCGGTCTCCTACTTCGGGGCCGAGCGGGACGGGATTTGGCGTCGAGTGGCTGTTTCCATTTGAGTAGTTCACAAACGATGGCGAAATCATACCATCACCGATCCTGTGGAACAAGTATTGTATTGTCAACATCGGGTCGCTGCAGTTGTTGATCCGTTGTTCCCATTTATTGAAATATGCAATTTAGATTTGATTTTCATAGGCAATGGGGTAATCTGAAAATCTCGTAGTGAATGGACCACGCTTGTCAATCCGGTTTCTCTCCATTCGGCAGCGGTTCGATTACAAGACATGAAAACGGCGCATATTAACCATATGATCGGTCGCATCCCCGTCCGCATCCTTCTGCCTGTGGTGCTGACGGTGCTGTTGTTCATCATGACCATTTTCTTGCTTATCCTGCCCATCATGGAAGAACGGCTGATGGACGGCAAGCGGGAGGTCATCCGTGAGCTGGTGGCATCGGCCTGGAGCAGCTTGGAGGGATACGCCCGGCAGGTGCGCCAGGGGGTGATGACCCGTGACCAGGCCCAGGCCCTGGCCATCGACCATATCCGGGGCCTGCGTTACGGGCAGGATTTCAAGGACTACTTCTGGATCAACGACATGCAGCCCCGCATGATCATGCACCCCTATCGTCCGGACCTGGAGGGCAAAGATATTTCCACATTTTCGGATCCGGCAGGCAAACGGCTATTCCTGTCATGCGTGGAGATCGTGCGGACCCAAAAAGCCGGCTATGTGGATTATCAGTGGCAGTGGATGGACGACCCCTCCCGCATCGTTCCCAAAATTTCATATGTCATGGGTTTTGACCCGTGGGGATGGGTCATCGGTACCGGCATCTACGTGGAGGACGTTCACGCCCAGATTGCCGCCATCACCCGTAAAACGACGCTGGTTTGCTCCTTGATCCTTTTCGTGATCATTTTTCTTTCGATCCATATTGTCTGGCATGGCATGAAGGTGACCCGGGAAAAAAAGCTTGCCGAAGAAAAAACGTTGCTCAAACAGGAACAGCTGTTTCAGGCCGCCAAAATGGCTTCCCTGGGCACCCTGGTCTCCGGTGTGGCCCATGAGATCAACAACCCCATCACCTCGGTCATGCTCAATGCACCCAACCTTACCCGTATATGGGAGGCCATACTGCCCATACTTGATCATCACCAGATACAGCACGGCGATTTCCAGGTGGGGGCTACTGTCTACAGCCGGATTCGCGAGCGCATTCCTCAAATGCTCACCAGCATTACCGAGGATGCACGACGAGTCAGGAACATCGTGGCGGATCTCAAAGACTTTGCCAGGGACAACCCTTCAGCGTTGAAGGACGAGGTGGATCTAAACGATGTGGTCAACAAAGCCATCGGGCTGACAACCAATCTGATCAAAAAATCCACCCGACACTTCACGCTGACCTGCCATCCGGCGTTACCAACCTTTCCGGGAAATGCCCAGCGTATCGAACAGGTGGCGATTAACCTGATCGTCAACGCCTGTCAGGCCCTGGCAGACCTTGATCGATCGGTTACCGTGACCACCGCGTTTCAATCGGATAAGCAACAGCTCGTATTGGAAGTGAAGGATGAAGGCGAAGGCATCGATGCAGCCGCACAAAAACGAATCACCGACCCTTTTTTCACCACCAGGCGGGAACAAGGAGGCACCGGTCTTGGCCTGGCGATTTCCGATCGCATCGTCAAGGATCATGGCGGCAGCATGAAATTTGAGTCGACGACGGGCAAGGGAACCACCGTGCAGGTGACGTTTCCTCTTTCCCATGGCCCCCGTCAACGAGAGGCAAGGGTGGCTTAGCGTGAATATCCCTCTACACCCGCTGCGTCCCATCATGATCGTTGATGATGAAGCATCCATCCTGCTGGCCATAGAAACGACCCTCCAGATGAGTGGTCTGAATAACACGGTTACCTGCCAGGACAGCCGCCGGGTGATGAACATGCTGGCCGAGAACCCGGTGGAACTCATGCTGCTCGACCTGAACATGCCCAGCGTGGACGGCCATCGGCTGCTGGACGATGTGCGCCTGGAATACCCGGATGTGCCGGTGATTATCGTCACCGGTGCCGTGGATGTGGAAACCGCCGTGCGCTGCATCAAGGCAGGGGCCTTCGAATACATCGTCAAACCGGTGGAGGCGGATCGTTTGATAACGGCTGTCACCCGGGCCGTGTCCTATCAGGAGCTCAAGCGGGAAAACCAATCGCTGCGCCGGCACATGTTGCGAACCGACCTGGAAAATCCTGAGGCCTTCGGCCGCATCATTACCGGGAACCGCAAGATGATAATCCTTTTCCAGTATGTGGAGTCCATCGCCACCACGTCGCAGCCGGTCCTCGTGCAGGGAGAAACCGGCGTCGGCAAAGAGCTGATCGCTCGGGCCATCCATCAGCTGAGCGGCCTCAAGGGTGGCTTTGTGGCGGTCAATGCAGCCGGCCTGGACGACACCGTATTTTCGGACACCCTGTTCGGCCATGTAAAGGGCGCCTATACCGGAGCGGATACCCCTCGCGGCGGATTGATCGAACAGGCTGAGGGCGGAACCCTCTTTCTGGATGAGATCGGCGACCTGACCCCGGCATCCCAGGTAAAGCTGTTGAGACTGCTGCAAGAGGGCGAGTATTTTCCCTTGGGCGCCGATGTACCCCGGTCGGCCAAAGCGCGCATCGTCGCGGCCACCAACCATCGCCTGTCCACGCTTCTCAGTGAGGGGCGTTTTCGAAAAGATCTCAGCTATCGCCTGCAGACCCATCGAATTTACATCCCGCCCCTCAGAGAGCGGCTGGATGACATTCCTCGGCTGCTCGCTCATTTTCTGGCAAATGCCGCTTCCCGGCTGAACAAGCCCACACCGCCGGTGCCGCGTGAACTCGAAGCGCTGTTGTCGAATCATGCCTACCCCGGCAATGTACGGGAATTGGAATCGATGGTCTTCGATGCCGTGAGTCGTCATCGCTCCGGCACGCTCTCTCTGGACACCTTTAAATTACATATCTCCCATGGACAAACGCCCCTTGGCGAATTAACG
>NZ_JBFELV010000176.1:0-9479 GCF_041551955.1 Desulfosarcina sp. | reverse complement strand
TGAATGACCAATTAAGCTGCAGCGTATTGGGCGTAGATTTGTCTCACAAGATGGTTGCTGCAGGACGTTCGCTGTGCGACGGCGATGACATTCAACTTTTAGTTGGTGACGGGGAAAATTTGTCTCCCATTGTGGGCGACCGCATCTTCGATTATGTGCTTTACAATGCCTCGATTTTTATTTTTCCTGACGTTTCGAAAACCATGTCCGAGTCCTATCATTACCTTCGTACCGGCGGTAAAATTGCTTTTTCTTTTTATCCTGAACTGGTCGGAGAGGCAAATGAGGATCTGTTTGCTGCGGCTTTTCGCCGATTGGGTGAACCCCTACCGCGATTTCGAGTGATTACGGATTATTCTGAGGCCTCTGATGCCTTGAATCGCTACTGCACAAATATTTGCCATCATCGCTGGGTGCGTCCCCTCGACACCCGGTTCCTTCAAGATTTTTTTTCCATACCCGCCCAATCCGCTTCGCTCTTTCCAGGACGCGGGTATGAGGTCCGTCGTGACCTGGTGAAAAACCTATTCGCCACCCTCAACCATATGACCGGTAAAGGGCATATCGTCTGGCGCATGGCAGAAGGCATCAAGTCAGGCTCGTCTCGATAATAAAGCTTGAGGATGGTGGTCAACAATGATGAAGTCGTAAAATGATGCATTTTCGACGGTTTCGTGGAAAGCCGCAGATTCAGACTTGCCGATCCCGCGGAATGCAATTGAACGCAATTACAAAGCCAGTTGCTCTTTGATTGGTCCGCTGCTCCTCAACACCATTGGACATAGCCTTTTCAATCGGCCAAAATTGGCATTGACATTTATAGTCGCTATACTAACCTATATGGAGAGGTTAACGAAAACTTGATTCTCGAACCTTCACTTCTTCAGCGCAGACCTTCCAGTTGCCCGTAAAATCGATCTGTACAGTGAATACCAGTATGGTTCACGCATGAGGGGACATCCAGACGTCGACGCCTTCGTGGTCAATCCGAAACCGCTAACTGCGAACAAGAAACCTTAGATGCGAAAATAAGACGCAGGATCCTTTAACTCAAATGGTCGAAAGGAGGACAAGATGGAATATATTTCTGACAAACTCATCAAGCTAATCGAACGCGATGCCGACCAACTGACGAAAAACTGGCTCAGCAATGTGCGAAGCCATCCCACCACGCCCACCTATCATACGTATGACGAGAAAAAGCTTTATGAACGGGCCCATCGTGTATACAGCCATCTTGGCCAATGGATATCGAGAGAAACATCCAAAGAAGACATAGAAGAATACTACACTGTCTTAGGAGAGCAGCGGAGAAAAGAAGGTTTCGCACTTTCGGAAGTCATCCAGGCGCTCATTATCACCAGACGACATGTGTGGCTCAAGGTGCTGTCGGAAGGGTTGCTGGACACGGTTCTGGACCACCATCAGGCACTGGAACTGAACAATCGGGTCATCCTTTTTTTCGATCGGGCTATCTTTTACACCGCCCGGGGATACGAACAGACAGAATAAAGGGGTTGTAAAATAGGCCGAAAAAGTCTCAACTCGGTACAGAACTCCTGTGATCCGGGAAAGCGCCAGCGGTGCCATCGGCAGATGATCGACGGTTGCACGTCGCATCGTTTCAGTTCACCGCTCCGCTCCGCACACGCGCAACACTAAACCGCGGGCACCCGCTGTACATTTTGGAATTGTAGCCTCAACGCGGCGGAATTACTTTCATCTAGATTTTATTTTGGTCTCCCTCGGCGATGGCTCGTCGCTGCCGTATACGTCAACATAGGCGTTATGCGAGAGACATCCCCGCTTCCAGTGATTCCTAACTTGTTTCCCGATAAAGGAATCCGGATATTTCCGTCCGATATTGCATCCGGGGCAGACTTTACTCCACCCGGCCAGTATTTTTTTCATTTCCATGATCAGCTCCTTTCTTCGTGGACTATTTCTCGAGTAATAAATGCCTTCAAGCGATTGCTAAATCATAGAAGCGTTACATCAATGGTCGGCTCAATCGATGATGGGGCAGGAAGAAGGGGCAGCCAGAAGGGCACTCAACCTGAAGATGGAAGGCATATAAACCATATTATTAGCGGATTTTGGGGTCTGTCAAGAATTGATGCGTGTTTCTGATCAGTCAAACATCGTAAATCCTCCCCGCGGCCCTGATCGGCGCGATCTCTGCTTCACGCCGATTCCGATGGGCGAAACTTCGGCGTTGCGTCGACGAGCGGTGGGAAATGGGATCGCCTTCGCTATGCCAAGGATGCCTTTTGGGTTCGGCTGCATCTGTACCAGCACAGATTGCAACTCAGGTATGTATGTTGATTGGCAGCTTCCCCCTGGCAAGTAGGGTAATACTGGCACCAAAAATTTCGTAGATAGTCTGTTGGACTGACGCCGGTGACATGCTTCGGGAAGAGCGGCCTTCTTCTCATGTTAAGCCCCTTATTTTTCGTTGACACCGGCTTGACATCACCCTTAAATTGGGGTTCAGAGCTGGTCAACCGTTGGCAACGTACGCGTTAACGATCAAATCAATTTAGCATTCCGCTGCGCTTCTACAGGGCATGATCCATACCACGATTGGCTTTTTTCCCTAAAAAAACAGATTATGTAACGAAAACAGAATGTTTTATGGACAATGAATAAGATGGGTCGCCAATAAATGAGAAGCCATCAAGTAGATGGAAGCCAGAATAGTGTTCAATTGAGAAGCCAAAGTAACAATAAATAGGAAAAATAGTATTGATTCCCGACAGGCGGGGGTCCATTTTCAACTTCGTTGTCATGCTAACGGCTGGCTGAAATCGTGGCTTCGTTTGCCGTGCGAAAGCCAGGCCGATTGACCCCGATGGGGTGAATACGGATACGAACTCGCCGAAACCCATGGTTTACCGGATCACTCCCGGCTAAGCGTGACCTGAAATTATCACACGGATTTTAAGCGAGGTGATTCTTTGATCATTACGGCCGGCTCAACCTGGAGGGACAAGGTCTCAACCCCGGATAAGGTGCTGGAAAGAATCAAACCGGGAATGCGGATATTCATCGGGACCGGTGTGTCAGAACCGTTGACGCTGGTTCGGCATTTAAAGAGATCCACCGCCGGGAACCTGCTCGATCTAGAACTGTTTCAATTGGTGGGCCTTGGAGAAGCCATCGGGGTAACCGCGCAGGACTCGAATAAATATCGGCTGAAGACCTTTTTCAGCGGGTGGGAAGCCAGTGAAGCGGTTTCGGAAGGGTTTGCCGATTTCATTCCCAGCCGTTATTACCAAATTCCAGCGGTATTCAAATCCGGCCAGATTCCCATTGATGTCGCCTTCGTCCAGATCACACCGCCGAATAAAGCAGGCTTTTGCAGCCTGGGTGTCTGTGTAGATGTGGCCCGACCGGCTATCGAGCAAGCGGCCTTGGTGGTCGGTGAGGTCAACACGGAAATCCCCTGGACATTCGGGGATACGTTCGTCCCCTTCTCAAAATTCGACATGATCGTTGAAAGCACTGAACCACCGATCTATTTCAATCGGTGGAAGGTTGACGACATCTATGACCGTCTCGGTGCCAACGCCGCAGCGCTCATAGAGGACGGCAGTTGTGTCGGGTCTTCGGTGGGTCCGCTTTACGAAGCCCTATGCCATCATCTGACATCAAAGAAAGATCTCAGCATCCACACGCCTTTCTTCTTCGACAACCTGATGGACCTGGTCAACTCCGGTGCGGTGACCAACCGCTATAACCGCTTGTCCCCGGGCAAATCCCTGACATCCTACGCCATCGGCACCCGTACCCTCATGCAGTGGCTGGACAACAATCCTCTGGTAGAATTCCGAAGCATCGACCAGGTGTTCAACCCTATTGATATCAGCCGGACCCCCAAGGTAATGGCCGTTCTGCCGGCCCGCGAGATAGACCTGTCAGGACGGCTCACCCTACATACCGGAAAAGGCAATGTGGGCTCAGGCCCCAGCGAAGTGGTCGATTTTTTCAACGGCGCCCTGATTTCCAAAGATGGCCGGGCCATTTTCGCGCTGACCAGCCGCAATCGTGAAGGAAAACCCAACATCTTGATTTCGGTTCGGAAACTACCCAACCAGTTCAGTTTGTGGGAATCGGTCACCACCGTTGTAACCGAATACGGATCGGTCAACATGAAGGGCCGCTCCGTCCGCGAACGAGCCCAGGCCCTGATTGATATCGCCCATCCGGATGACCGTGCCGACCTGGTGGCAGAAGCCAAAACAAGAAACATCCTCTACCCGGATCAGATCTTTCTCACAGAAAGTGCGCATCTCTATCCGAATGAGATTGAATTTCGGCAGACGTTCAAGGGAAAAACGAAGGTCCGATTTCGGGCACTTAAACCGTCCGATGAAGAAAATATGCGCCAACTTTTCTACCGCCTATCGGACCAATCAGTGGAGTACCGATACTTCTACCCCATAAAAACCATGTTTCACTCAGATATACAGGAGTATGTCAACATTGATTACCGCCATTCCCTGTCCCTGATCGGTTTGCCCGATGATCCCAACTATGACCGGATAATCGCGGAAGCACGTTTTGACCGGCTCAATCCCCAGACGCCTTATGCGGAATTGTCTATCATGGTGGATGAGGCGTATCAGCATATCGGCATCGGGACGTACCTCTGCAACGTACTGATGCGCTTGGCCAAAGAACGACAATTAAAAGGATTTACCGCTGAGACATTGACTGAAAACATAAAAATGCATCACGTCTTGAAGAAAATGGGCTGGAACATAAAAGTCGAACGCCTTGGAGGCGTCGACCGGCTGACCATGGATTTTAGTCGTCCGGTATCACCGGCATAATTTTGTTATATGATTCAGGGCTTGAATCAGCGGTTTCTTATGGACCGCAATCCTCCGGTTAAGCGGCCAGGCGCTATAGAAAGTCCCCTAAGTTACCGTCGTGCCTGATCATGAATCAGGAGGAGCTTCGGACAATGGCGTGGCAGCGGATCGGACGAATACCCTTGGGCCGGGTAAACTCAACCATCAAGCATGATTGACTGGAGGGTCTGCCAGAATTTACCATGGGGTAAAGAAGAGAAGCAACGCCCAACTGGTCGTTCTTAAACCCTATTTGAGAATAGATGCGAAACTGGAAGATGCCCTGCTGCGTGTTGACGACCCGGTCATGTTCGACCTCAGGGAGGCCTATTCGGCGGTGTACCACCGCTTTCTGGCGTTGGACCGGGCAGATCGGCCCGCCATCCGAGGCCAGCTGGAAGGACCGATCAGCTTCGGTTTCAACATCACAGGGAGCTCCCTGTGGAGCGCGCTTGTGGCGCAGTCAACCGAATGGCCGGCCTGCAGAGGAAAAAATATCGGTCATGATCCAATCACCGGCATCGAAGCCTGCGCCATGCAGACCCTGACAGCTGAAAAGTAGCGACATATTAGCTAAACCGGCTTGACCCCACCCGATGCTGATGCTAAGAGGAATGATCCGGAGACTTACGAAACAACCCCAATCCAGTCACTCGAAAAGGATGGGCATTCATCGTGGCAGACGACAAAAAAAACCAGACCACTGAAGCGCCGCCGAGCTTAGCTCCCACAAAAGTAAAGTTCGAAATATACGGGGAAGAGATGATCGAGAAGCTGGTCAAATCCAGTGGCAACAGTGGCCGCGTCTATCTGCCCCCGGACTGGGTAGGGCGTCATGTGAAGATCATCCGGGTCGACTAACCCCAACTGCGCATAAAAAAGGACCATTGACGTGGAAAATATCCGGATCAGAGAACTTGCGGCAGCGGATGCGGACGACATCGCCGACATCTACGCATCCATTGTCCGAAAATCCGTAGATATGGACTTTAAAGACCTGATCGAAAAGCATGCCCGGAGCGACAATGACATCTGCTTCGTGGCCGAGCTGGACGGCCGGGTCATCGGTTTTATGATCAGCTACATCCTCACCTTCGGATTCGGCATTGAAAAAAGCGCCTGGATCGCCACCCTTGGCGTGGATCCCGAATACATGGGCCGGGGCCTGGGCGACCGCCTGGCCCGTGAAATATTCAAGCTTTACAAGCGCATGGGAATCAGCCGCGTGTATACCTCGGTGCCCTGGGACTCTTCCGATCTGCTCTCGTTTTTCAAGACCCTGGGGTTCGACCGCAGCAAGTTTATCAATCTGAAAAAAGATCTTTGACGGTTTCGTCAACTTGAGCAGGATATATTTTTCCAACCACCCGCGTGGCGCGTATACCGCCCATCTCCCTGCCTATTCCGTTGCAGCGGGATCCGATGGCGCCGACGGAAACGCCAGGGCTTCGGTCAAGACGAAGGCTGCCTGGAGATAGGATGTCGGACAGAGCGGGAAACACGCCTTGCAGTCATTGCATACCGTGGCTGCGATTTCAGGAATGAAACTGATCTCTTTCCTGATTCCCCTGTCAACAAATCCAATCGCGTCGGCCTTCTTTACCTCGGCACAATATCTGACGCATAGGCCGCAATGGATGCAAAATGAAGCATCTTTTTCATAACGGTCCTTGTCTGCATTATATTCTTTGGCAAAATGATTTAATTCCGGGGAGTCCGGTGCGTGGGCCAGCAGCAACTCCAAGATGGTCTTTCGAATCCGATCTACCTTCTCTGACCGGGTTCTTACGACCAGGTTTTCTTCTGCGGGATAAACGCAGGAGACGACCAGCTTGGTCCATCCGCGTGATTCTATTTCTACGATGCAGAGTCGGCAGCCCCCGAAAGGCTCCAATTTTTCGTGGTGGCAGAGCGTAGGAATCGATATCCCGGCGCTTTGGGCCGCTTCCAACACCGTCATCCCTTCACTGGCCGCTACCTTGGTTCCGTCGATCTGCAAAAGGATTTTACTCATTTTTTTTGCTCTTTCTGATGATGTTTCTTTCCGCTTCAGGGACACGGGGCGGGACCGGACTTCCGGAAATCTTCGTCACCGCGCCAAAACGAGAGGGACAAACCTCGAAGCAGGTTCCGCAATTGGTGCATTTTTCCTGATCGATGACATGGATCTTCTTCTTGCCGCCATCGATCGCTTCTGCGGGGCACTTGCGCAGACAAATCATGCAGGCCTGGCACTTGTCCGGATCAATGTAATAGGCGATCAGCGATTTGCAGGACAACGCCGGGCATCGCTTCTCTTTGATGTGTGCCTCATATTCATCCCTGAAATAGCGCAGCGTGCTTAGAAACGGATTCGGGGCACTCTTACCCAAGGCGCAAAGCGAAGCGTCGATCGCGGTCTCGGAAAGCTCCTCCAAGATCTCGATGTCACCCGCTTTTCCCTCTCCGCGGGTGATTTTGGTCAGAATCCTGTTCATCTGCCGCAGTCCCTCGCGGCACGGAACGCATTTGCCGCAGGATTCGTCCGTAAGGAATTCAGTGAAGTACCTGGCGACATCCACCATACAGGTATCTTCATCCATAACGATCATCCCGCCTGATCCCATCATCGATCCGGCCTTGGTCAATTCGTCAAACCCGACCTCCAGATCCAGTTGCGCTTCAGGGATACATCCGCCGGAGGGTCCGCCGGTCTGCACGGCTTTAAACTGCTTGCCGTTGGGGATACCGCCCCCGATATGATAAATGATATCTCTCAGGGTAATGCCCATGGGGACCTCCACCAGCCCGGTATTGGTAATCTTTCCTACCAATGAGAAAATCTTTGTCCCCTTGCTGCCGTCGGTTCCGATTTGGGTAAACCAGTCGGCACCGTTATTGACAATCATCGGCACATTGGCCCATGTTTCAACGTTATTCAAAACAGACGGTTTTTCCCACAGGCCTTTGATATTCGAGCGGGTGTACTTGGGTCTGGGCTCACCCACACGGCCCTCTAAGGCTGTCATCAAGGCCGTTGATTCACCACAGACGAACGCACCCGCCCCCTGGTGGACAATGACCTTGAAAGAAAAAGGCGAGCCCAGAATATTCTCCCCGAGAAATCCATATGCTTGGGCCTGCTCGATCGCCAGATGGATATTTTTTACTGCCAGGGGGTATTCCTGCCGCACATAAATATATCCCTCTTGTGCACCGATGGCGTAGCCGCCCAGGATCAACCCTTCAAGGATCGAGTGCGGATTGCCTTCAAGCAGGGCCCTATCCATAAATGCGCCGGGGTCGCCTTCATCGGCATTGACGATCACATATTTGACGGGTTCCGGGGCGTTCCGGGAACCTTCCCATTTCCTGCCGGCCGGGAAACCGGCACCGCCCCGTCCCCTGAGATTGGATTTTTTAATTTCCTCCAGAACGGCCACATCCGTCATCTGAAAAAGCGCTTTGCTGAGCGCGGCGTACCCGCCAATGGACAGGTAGTCATCGATGCGCTTGGAATCGATTTTGATATTACTGCAAAGCAGCGTGCGTTTTTGGTTCTTATAAAAGGGGATATCGGATTCCCGGACGGCGCGTTCACCGGTTACGGGATCCTGGTAGAGCAGACGCTCGACGATTTTATTCGCCTTGATGGTTTCAGAGACAATCTCGGGAACGTCTTCGGCCCTTACCTGAAGATAACATATCTCTTCTGGATAGATCACGACCACCGGCCCCCGCTCACAGAATCCAGGGCATCCGGTTCCCTTGGTATCGACTTTGGCGGCCAAGCCCGCTTTTTCAATTTCCGCTTTAAAGGCGGCAATGACGGCATCTGCACCGGAGGCCACGCAACCGGCGCCGGCACAGACCGAGATGCAAGGGGCGCTGGGGTCCCTTTTGGACAATAGATCCTGTCTGAATTGCTCTAATTCTTCAGGCGAATTTAACCGCGCCATAATTCTCCCCTACTCGTATGTTTTTAGCACGTCAGCTGTTTGCCCCGGTGTCATCTTACCGTGAACCTTTCCATCGACTTCCAATACCGGTCCCAAGGCACAGCAACCTAAACAGTTGACCGTCTCCAGGCTGAACTTGAAATCAAGATCCGTCTCACCCGCTTTTATTCCGGTCGCATCCTGCACGGTGTCGAGCACCCGGGTGGCGCCGCGGACATGACAGGCGGTGCCCATGCAGATGTGAACCTTGTGGCGCCCCTTGGGAACGACACTGAAGGCCTTGTAGAAGGTCGCGATATGCTGCACCCGGGTTGAAGGGACATTCAATCGTTCACTTACCCGATTCAAGGCCTCTTTGGGAAGCCAGTTGTTTTCGCTTTGAATGTCAAGCAATATTTGAATGAGTGAACTGGCCTGGCCGTGGTGGCTGTCAATGATCCGATCGATTTGTTCAATATCCATTAGCCGCGTCCTCAATTTCTTCCTGCCCGTTGATATTCCATACCCGTTTCTTTCAGGCCAGCGCATAGCAATTGCTGGTGGTGTCGTATCTGACCAACCCGTGCCGAGAAGAACTATTCATGTGTTTGGATACATCTGAGGGGTTCAGGCCCAGCCGCTCGGAGATGTCAATCGTCGAAAGGGGTTTTTTCTTCAAGAGCAGCATGATCTGGCTGATGGCCAG
>NZ_JBFELV010000175.1:0-9513 GCF_041551955.1 Desulfosarcina sp. | reverse complement strand
CGCCTCTTCGACCACCGGCGCCTCTTCAACCACCGGCGCCTCTTCGACCACTGGGGTCTCCTCAACCACCGGCGTCTCTTCGACAGGCGGCGGGGTGGCGCCATTGACCAAAATCTCACATGTGTCCGTGGCTTGCAGCTGGCCGTCCGTAACCGTCAATTCAAATACCAGGGTTTCACTGGCTCCGTCCGCTATAGCCGGGGCCGTAAACGCCGGTTTGATGGCACCCGGAGCGGAAAAGGTGACAGATGGACCGACGGTCTGCTTCCAGGTGTAGGCAGTGTCGGGATCGAGGTCGGTGTCGGGATCGTGGGAACCCGAGGCATCCAGCACGACTTCATCGCCTGCTGCCACCGTCTGGTCGGCACCGGCATTGGCTACCGGGACCTGGTTGATATTGGTCAGGTTAACCACGACACGATCGGTGGCCTTCAACCCGCCGTCATCGGTGACGGTCAGTTCAAAGGTCAACGATTCACCATTGGCCCCCACCTCGGCTACGGTAAATTCGGGCGTCGCCGTACTCCAACCAATCAGATCGGCAATCACGCCACTGGTATCCACTTGAGCCCAAGAATAGGTCGCAATACCGTCATCAACGCCATTCGAAGCAGCACCATCCAAGGTGACTGGTGTACCTTCGGCAACGGTTCGATCGTCACCGGCATTGGCCACCGGTGCGATATTGACCCAGGAAACGTTGACGATGGTTGTATCCGTGTCGGTTGCCTCCCCATCGGAAACGGTCAGGCGGAAGGTCAAGGCCGCCCCGCCAGGCCCCACGTCAGGCGTGCTGAAAGTCGGCGCTATGGCCGTAGGGTCAGAGATAGCCACGGTTCCGGGAGCGGGAACTTGTTCCCAGAGGTAGCTGACGATACCGTTGTCGCTGTCATCGGAGTTGGAGCCGTCCAGGGTGACGGCGACCCCCTCTTTCACCGTTTGGTTGGGGCCGGCATCGGCGACCGGCGGAGTGTTGGTGACGATCAAAATTTTGACTGCATCGGATGCGGCAGCAGACACGATGTCCAGGGAGTCTTTGGCCCAGGCATACAAAGTCTGCAGGCCATCGGATGCAAACGTGAATGAATTGGGGGGCGACGACTGCCACCCCGGAGCACCTGCATCCGGTGCACTGTTAGCTGTGGTGACCATATAACCGGAAATCCTGGCCAGGCTGGACTTTTGTGGATCGGTGTCCGTGGCGGTGAACCCGGTGATGGGAACGGTCAGCGAACCATGAGATTCCGGGAGGTCAAAATTTTTTACAACCGGAACGCCGTGGCACGACCCACAGTTGGAGCCAAAATTCGGTTTGGCAAACGTATTGCCCGAAAGAGCAAGGGAAAGAAAACCGACCAACAAACCATAAATGTACTTTTTCATTATAAACACCTTTCCGATCCATTTCAGTAGATCGACGCGCACCAATTGGTCCTTTAAAAGTTCATGGATGATGCGTAATTGTCTTTCTCTCCTAAAAAATCGATTTCTTTTTTTGATCACCTTCTGATTGTGTTTTTCATAAGCTGCCGGCGCTTTAGCGATTGTTTCTGCAGAAGTAACAGCAACCATCATACCAAATTAATTTTAAATATATTTCCAGCATGTTATAAATATTTTTACGCGACACTTGCCAGAACTGTGCACATAGGTGCAATTTATTGTAGACATTATTATGTTCAGATGATTGGCGATGCTAGCCGGCGGGGAAAATACTACTCAAAGCGACTGAAGACGGCTGTTTATCAGAAAAAAAGGGGTGTCGTTGGAGGGGGTCCTGCGGCTATTGGTGCGCCACAAGGATTGGGATTGTCACCCACATTGAGCGATTGTCGAGCTTGCCGCAGAACCAAGGGAGCTGACATTCCGCTATCGTGGACGATGCGGGGGGGTCGGCTGACACCGGTTATGCGGTGAGATCGGCAATCCCAACGGGTTTCAAATTTTCAAGATCGGTAAACCGCAAAAGCAAAGCATACCGACCCATTATGGTATCTGTAAAAAATCGAAACGCTCAGTTTGGGTGTCAGTGATACCGGAAGGTGATCCGGGTGTAGATCACATGGGCATCATAATCCTGGGGCAGGGTTCCCGCCAGCAGCGCTCCCTGGTAGTTGCCGGCGGTATCCGTGGGGACATAGGAAAAACCCTCGGCCGCAAAGTCCGAATAGTCGAACTTCTCCCACAGATAGCCAACGGCCACATCGAAGTCCAGGGAGGTGTTGTGGTAAACGAGTTTGGTGTTGAGCATGTGGGTCTTGGTGTCGTCCACGGCCGAAAAATCGTCGAAGGATCCGGCCGGGCTTGAGAATTCGAGATTCCCGTCAAAATCGCTGAAAGCATAGATCAGATCCAGGTCCAGAAGGTCCCGAATCAATGCCAGCTTGAAACCGCCGCCGAGGGTGTCAACCAGGTCTTGGCCCTCCGCGGTCCAGTCAAAATCCGTCACACCGCCATTTTGCCGGGCGCGCTGCTCGTTCTGATAAATTTCGTGGGTATAAAAGAGGTTCAAGGTCAGCCGCTCGCCCAGTGTGTAGTCGGTGTCGAATGAGAAGACATAGCGGTTGTCCTCGATCAGTCCGTATGGCGAATTGTGGAAATCATCGGTGCCATAGGCCACCGAGCCACTCAGGGCCAGGGCATCCGTGGGGTAGACCGTGGCCAGGAATTCGACAAAATCCCTGGTCAGATCAGCCTGGTCGTATTTTCGCAATTGCGGGAGTTGCGCCAAATCCTGGCCGCCGTCAAGATACACGTCGTAGCGGTAATCACCGATGTCCCGTTCGGTGCGCGCGTATGACGTGCGAAGGTCCAGCCAATCCAGGGCGCGGGTATCCAGCGACGCTTTCATGATGTGATCTTCCTGCTCGGCAACTTCGCGGTTGGTCCGATCGGTTTTCTCATATTGATAACCCAGGGTCAGGTTGGATCGCGTGAATACATCGAACCCGACATCCGCCCCGGCCTGGGTCTGGGTGTAGCTGGTGGGCAGATTCCGGATCGCCGTCGCAACAGGAGCGTCATCGGTTTCGACATAGCCGTCGGGAAAATCGATCACCCCGGTCCGGTTGTCATAGTCGTAATAGCGAAAGCTGCCTTTGACGCGCATGAAGGATAGCGGCTTGGAGGTAAAGCGGAATTTATAGAGCGATGTGTCCACCCGGGCATCCACCCGCTCGGCCGGCAGGGCGGGTGCAGTGATGGCGGTGTTGCTGGTGAACGGCACCAGTGCGTCATCCTGAGTCATACGGCCCCACGCCGCACTGGCGGTAATCTGGCTGCGCCAGGGCAGGTGGGTCAGGGCGCCGTTGACATTCAGGTTATGATACTGGTTGTCCGGCGCCAGATCGGTGGTTCCGTTGGATGGACCGCCGACGGCATCGGTCGCCCGCAGGGGATTGTCGAAACGCAGCGTGTCCTCGTTGTTCTTGAACTGGGAGTACTGATAAGCCACGTTCAGGAGAAAAGGCGCCAGGGCGTATTCGCCGATGATCTTCATATCCGTGGTGTCGTAATCGACCGGCTCGAAAAGCTCTACCATTTGGGAACTATTGAATGCGCCGGCAAAGGGCCGGGTGCCTTCACGCTTTTCGTTGGCCAGGTCGACCCGCAGGGTAAAGGGGTCGAATGCCAGCAGGTTGATACCGAGCTTGCGCTGGTCCCGCGTAACATCCGGGTCTCCAGTAACGGCGCTGGCCAGGTAGCCGTCGAGCCGGCTGGCCACTTCGCCGGCATTGGGTGCGGACTGGATGTCGGCCTGCAGGTTGTCGTCGAGGGTCATGTATCCCGAACCGACGCCGGAAAAGAGTGTCCGTGCATCGTAGCCATAGCGGTGGATAATCTTGTCCCAGGTGGCATCGATGCCAAACTTGCCATAGCGACCGCCTTCAGCCCCGACCCACTGGTCATCCTGACCGATGCCCTCGGCCTTGCCACGCAGGTAATAGTCCCGGTCCTTTTCGACATCGATGGTCGCGTTGCCGGAAACCGGCGCGGTGATGTCCCGATACTCCTCGAACTTGGCGGAGTCGCCCTCTCGATCGGCCGACCGCAGGATCAGGCTGGCCTCGCCGGAAACCACCAGCTGGGATTCTTCAGGAGCTGTCTCCATTTCCGCTGCGGCAGCCGGTTCATCTGGCTCAACCGCCGACTGGGCGTAGACGGCCGGCATGTCGGCAGAGGCGGCGGAAGCGACATCGCCCCGATTTTCAATGGGTTCCGTGACTGCTGCCGCCACCGGTACGGCGGCAAACGCGGCTGCTGAAACGACCCTGGCGAACGCAGGTTGCGGGACTGGCGATGGGGCGACCTCGGTGGCGGGTGCAGCGGCGGACGCTTTCGTCGCCGGGAGTTCGGCATAAATGTCCAAGACGAGCCGGTAGTCCTTGCCTGCGTTCGACGCTGAGGGAATCATCATGGACTTGACCCGTGCCCCCGGGGCTTTGAACGACAACCGAATTTCCGTCTGGTGCTCTGCTTCGCGCAATTCGATTCGGTCCACCGCGCCGCCCAACCTGCCGGAGATCTGATCGAGGGCGGGAATGACCTCAAGGCCTGCATAGCGAAGGGAGATGAAGTCGGTTTGGGCAGGACCCACGACTTCAGGCGCTTTGCCGCTGCAGTCAAAGACGATCCGCGTGTATGCCGGATGAAGGCCTTCGCGGATGTTGTTGATCGTGGTCTCGGATGCCATGGCGGTAGGCGGCAGGATCAGGAAACAGACCATTATCAGCACAACCAAGCGGCAAGGGGTCGTTGAAAGCACTCTCTTCATGGTTCAGTCCTCTGCATGATTCCGTATACAGCCATCAGCGGGCCAGGCTCTTACCGGATGGATGGTTGCTGCCGTGGACGGCCACATGACAGTTCAGGCACGACCGGTAGAAGACCCGGTTATTGAGCACCCGGTAGACCGATTGGCCGGCGTCAACACTGCGTCGCGCACCCAGTTCGCTGGGATGGGCGGCATTGGAATGGCACCGCTGGCACAGGTATGGCGTCCTGGCGTTCAAGAGCGCATGGTGAGAAGAACCATGGGGAGTGTGACAGCTCAGGCAGTCTTCCACCACCGGCGGGTGGTCCCATAAAAAAGGTCCCCTGAGATCCGCATGGCACTCGAAGCACTTGGCGTTGGCGGATTGGGCGTCAACCAGCTTGTCTGCGATAGTCCCGTGTGCGTTGTGGCAGTCCGAGCATTTCATTTTCCCCTCCCGGATGGGATGGTGGGACTGGCGCAGCAATTCGGCCCGGATGCGCTTGTGGCACTGCCGGCAGGTTTCTTCCTGGCTTGGGTAGGCGAGGTTGTTGGCGTAGTTGTTGTGGGTGCTGTGGCAGCTGGTGCACGAGAGGCTGCGCCCCTCGTGCTCACTGCCGTGCCACAGCGCCTGGCCACCCTTGGAATGGCACTGCAGGCAGGCGGCATTGTTGACCGCAGTGCCGTCCGCCGAATCAGCCTTGAGAGAACGGATGCCGCCTTCACCGTCCGCATCCGCGTGTTCGGACCCGGGTCCATGGCAGGACTCACAGCCCATCTGGGCTTCCGGCGTACGCGGGTCCGCCGCAATGCCATGCCGGTTTTTCAAATAACTGTCGTAGTATTCCTCATGACACGACATGCAAGTCTCGGCCCCCACATACGATCTGTCAGCAGCTTGGGCGGCAGCCCGGGTCGAAAACGTTGTCTGGAACAGCAGGGTGGCAGCAACCATGCAGATCAACGTCAGCCGTCGCGTCTTCATTCGATTTATCTCCTGGTCGTTAAGCGCAAACCTCCTGCGGCAAGGAACATAAACAGGGGCGCTGCCATGGATTTAAACAGGCGGAACCATTCGATAGCATCGTCAGCGGCGTTGATAAAACAACCGCCGCCACTGCTGCCGAAGCTGTTGGACCCTACGGATATCGAAGATGACAGGCCCGAGGCAAGCCCACCCGGATCGCTGATCACAAGGGGGGTTGGGTCGTCATCGAAATCGCCGTTGTCGGTAATATGGATGGTCACCTGCGTGCGGTCGGCATTGAACACGGCGCCGTCACCGGTGCCGTTGCTGATCACATCCCGGCTGAAATCGAACCAGCCGTCGGCATCGGTGTACTTGAACCATTTATACCCCGCCGGTGCCGGAGATGGCAGGTAAATGGTGACCGATGGGCTGGCCGGATCGGCTACCGTCAGCGTGAAATCAATGAATCCATACATGGCATCCTTCGGCTGCCGTGAACCACCGGCCACCTCCTGGATGCCCAGCGGGACAAAGCGGGTGCAGGCATTGGCACCGGTGTTCCCGATGCCGATGGGCTGGCCGTCCGCCGAGTAAGTCGAAAGGACACCCGGTATGCCGTCGAAATCGGTGATGCCGTTATCGTCCACGGTAACGCGGACCTCGGCGCTGTCCTGGGCGCCATCGCCATCCGTCACGGTCAACTGAAAGGTCAATATGGCGCCGTTGAGGCCCACCACGGGGGTGATGAAAGAGATCTGAATGTCGAAGGGGTCGGAAATATCCACTGCTGACGGATCGTTGGGATCGATGGCCGCACCGCCGGTACCGTTTAGCTGCAGCCAGGCATAGTTAAAGATTCCCAGGTCGTCGCTGGAGCCGCCACCGTCCAATGTGACGGTTTCTCCTTCGACCACCGCCTGGTCCATGCCCGCCGACGCCAGGGGCGGTTGGTTCACCCGGCCCTGGCTGGCGGTGGTGTCCACCTGGGCGCTGGCCGCGGTGGACACATTACCGGCCGCATCCTTGGCCCAGGCGTAGAGAGTGGAAATGCCGGCGGAAGCAAAGGAATACTGGGTCGGTGCACCGGCAGTCCAGCCCGCATCACCGGCTGACGGACTTACAGCGGATTCTTTGAGCAGGTAACCGGTGACGCCGACATCGTCGGTGGCCGTCAAGCTGGAGATGGCGACCGTGAGGGTGGAAGCGGTAGCCGGCAGGCTGAAGGCGGTGATGGTGGGGGCATGGGTATCTGCCGGAAAATCCGTGGCGTCCCCGGGAAAGGTGCCGGCGTTGAATTCCGCCTGGTTGGTGAACAGGTCAAGATCCGAATCCATGGCATCCAACCCGCTGCGTAATATGGGATAGCCGTCGCCCCTGTGGCACGTGTTGCAATCACCCATATTCCCCTGATGTTTACTGGCAAATTTTGACCGGTGAATGGGGTCTAAATAATCGTCGCCGTATGGATTCATGGCCAGGTTGCTGTTCGATACGTGGCAGGTCTGACATTGATCGAACGGCGCCGAAAATTGGCTGGTAATGAACGACCAGGCGTGAACCGAAACGGTCGATGGGATTAAAATGAGAAGGGTCAAAACCGGAATCAGGTGGATCTTTGATCGGCTCATTTTTTTCTCTCGCACCTCTGTTCGGGTTGCGGTTGATCTGCTGGCAGCCTGTTTGGCGTCCACGCCGGACCGCCTGTTTCAGCGATACCGGCGTAGTGCCAATCTCGATCGATTACCGCTCGGGTCTGGAGAAGGTGTGACAGCGGTTGCAGTCCACATTCTCCTTGCGAACGTGTTTATCGTGGATTTTTGTAAAGCCTTGGTTGTCCTCTGAGCCATGGCACTGGGTGCAAACCGATGACTGGCTGCCCTTGAGCTGGTAGCCCAGTTCCCCTTGCAGATCGATACGGTCGATGCTGCCGTGGCAGTCCGCGCACTGCAGGGCATTGGCCGCCGGACTGATCCCGTGGTTGAGCATCCCGTGGGTGTCGGTCAGGACCCATTCGTAGGGTTCGTCGGCCGGGTAGCCCATGGCGGTAAGGCCCTGTTGGATTGCCGCATCCGCGTTGCCCGTTCCCTTGAGGTATTCAAAGGTGTTCAGGGCGATCAGGCGGTGGTCGGCCCGTGTTTTGGGTTGCATGGCGGTCTTGTATTTAAACGGATACAGCTTGCCGCTGGTAACCGATCCCAAGGGGGTCGACGTCGGCCAAGTGTCTGTGTCCCCATTGTAAGTGCGGCTGGCATCGTCTCCCAGAAGTGCGTTATCGCTCTTACGATCCCAGAATCGGTATTCCGGGGTCAAATTGGCAACCTTTTCAGTATATGGATGACCGGGCAAAGCCGAGGCGTCAGCCGGGCTGCCGTCGTGGTGGGTTCGCCAGTCACGATAGGTTTCCGTGGCCACCTTGGCGTATTCAGGGATGTGGCATGTCTGACAGGCCACCCGGGCCACGTGGTCGTTGTTCTTGGCCGTGTCATGGCCATTCGGGGAGTTCTTGTCGGTGTGGCAGGTCAGGCAGCTGATTTCCGAGCCTCGTGCCAGGTCGTCGGTGGGGCGCAGGTCCGACCCTTTGCCGATCACCTTGTGTTTGTCGAACACGTGACAGGATTGGCATTCAAGATCGGCACCGGCGCTGTTCATGTGAACGTCGAAGCTGCGGTCGGCATTGGTGATGGTGGCCCTGGAGAGATCGCCGCGCTTGACCCCGTCGCCGCCGCCGGCGGTGGCATGACAGGTCAGGCAGTTGGCGCGCGTGGGCCGGTGGACATTTCGCACCATGCTGTCATCGGGCTGGGCAACCCCCATGGATCCGTCGGAAAGGCGGGTGCGCTGGGCGGCATAGTCGTCGTTGTGACACATCAGGCAATCGATATTTTCCAGATCGTTGCCCGCCGCGTCAGGTCGCTGGCCGCGGCCCACGTGACAGCTGCCGCACACGGGCCAGTTCCCTTCGATGTTGATGCAGTAGCTGTTGACGGCATTGGTCAGCTTGCCCTGGCGTTGGCCGGCGCCATTGGTCATGTCCGGCGCCTCGCCTAGCCACTGGTAATGGGTGGTCTGCATCATCTCGCCGGCCTGTTCGGTATGGCAGGCAAGGCAGTTGCCGGGATAGGCGCCATAGGTGAGATTGGCATGGGGATCCCCTCCCGTGCCAACGCCATCGCCGGAAGGCCCGGGGGGGGCCCCGTAAAAACTTCTTAATAGACCAAAATCGGCGAGATCCACACTGCCATTGCCATTGAGGTCTGCATCGGGATCACCAGTGCCATAGGCAGCTCTGAACATACCGAAGTCTATGAGATCGACTTTGCCGTCATTGTTCAGATCCGGGTCGCACAGGTTACCGAACCCATCGCCATTACTATCCCTTTGATCTGAATTGGCACTCATCAGGCAATTATCGGAAGCATCCGGCACCCCGTCGCCATCGGTATCTACGTCTGCCCACGCCGTCGACACACTGAAAATCAGACATGCCGCCATTGAAACGATAATAAGCCTTCCACTGCCATTTTTGTAAGCCATTTCCTTCCTCCGGTTGTACATTTAGATCGCAAACTCCCTTAGGATCGATGCCGGCAGCATTAAATGTATTGGATTAAAAAGTATATCGGCCGGCTTGTCTAATACCTTGAGCCTCTATACAAAATTAATACCAGATCACATAAACCACTTCGGGGGGCTGCCTGGAGAAAGGTTCGATTTTAATTTTAACGTATCGTAATTATATTTTTATTTTCATATTGAGCAGCGAATAAAAAGTGGGTTGACTGAATCGAGG
>NZ_JBFELV010000174.1:0-9527 GCF_041551955.1 Desulfosarcina sp. | reverse complement strand
TCGCCATTTTTCATCGGCAATACATCGATCGGCTGCTGCGAGACAACGACGGGAATGTGACTCGGGCGGCGCAAAAGGCGGGTATCCAGCGTCAGTACCTGCACCGCCTCATGAAAGAAGCGGGCATTGCGACGGACGATTACAAGGATGTGCCCGATGATGAGATGCAAGGGCCAGAAACGGATTAAGGTCCGCGGGCAGAAGGACGCGTTCGGCGATCACGTTTGCCCCATATCCGCAATGGTTAAATCCGAAAATCGTTGAACGAAAGGCTGCGCGTTCAGGGAATCCGAAGGCCAACAATGGCAAATGCATCCTTGAGGCGTACCTGACCCACCGGGCGCTTGTCGCGGATGACGGTGATGATGTGGAGATCATTCTTGACCATGACCGCGATGGCAGTGGTGATCTGATCGCTGAGGCGCACCGACGGTTCCAGAGGAACGTCCCCGGTCAAGGGAAGCAGGATCTCTCTGACGCTGTTCAGGGTTCGTGTGTGCATGGGCGACTTCTCAGGGGTTGGCGGACGGAGCGGATCGCCCGTCGATTTTTGAATGCGGCCGATACCTACGCCCCTGATGCGGGGGCATCCCGGTAATCTTGTTTTGATTCTGGATGATAAATCTGCAAGCCAAATGCCAGATCGAAACGCACCCGGTATTTCTTCGGAGGCCGCGTTCGGCTGGGTCCGCGCGTGATTCTCGCGACGGAAAAACTTCCCGCAGCCCTCGTTTTCGGATTGCAGTGTCCAGAATCAGGAGACAGGTGACGGGTTGCCTGTCCACGGATGGTTTTCTCTGCGCTTCAGGCAAAAACGGGAATCCCCAAGATCGGCCAGCCCTTCCCGCTGGAATTGCCCGTACCGGTCAAGTTTTTGGTGGATCAGGCAATGGCACGGCTTTTGATAGGATTGGCAGAAGGCAGGCGTGAATGGAAATGAAAACTCTATTACCTTGGTGAAGCCATGGTCATCCAAGACGCTCTGGTTGAAAAACCCCCTCAGACCCGGCGGGTGCTTCTGGTGGACGATGAGGAGCGGTTTGTCCTCCAACTGGGCACCCTTTTGGAAAAACGGAATTTTCAGGTGGTTACGGCCGGAGACGGCTTGACGGCCCTCGCATTGATCGACACCCAGGCCTTCGATTCAGTGGTAATGGATATGCGCATGCCGATGATGGACGGTTTGACGGCCCTGGGTCGCATACAGGAAAAAAAGCCAGCGCCGCCGGTCATCATGCTCACCGGCCACGCCACGCTGGAAACCGGCATCGAAGCCATTCGTCGAGGCGCTTTCGATTATCTGATAAAGCCATGCGGCATCGAGGACCTGGTGGCAAAATTAAACCTGGCCTGCACGGTCGGGCAGATTCGACGCCGACCGATCCTGTGGCCCCGAACCCAGGCCGGGGAACTGATCCTGCATGCGTTCCGGCGCATCGAGGACGCCGACCCCCTCGTCGAGGCGTTTTCTATTTTCAACCACCGGCTGACCAGGATGGCTGGCGAGACTCTTTTTGTCGTGGATAAGCATGACCGCCTGTGCGGCCATCTGAGCAAGCAAGATGTCGTGAATCGGGTCGCCCGGCAAATGGGGCTCAAAACGGTTACCTGGGGAGAGCTGTCCGCCAATCCCCAATGGCTGCCGGATTTGACGGTCGGCGAGGTGATGCACCCGGATACCGTCTCGGTTGAGCCCGCCACCCCGTTGAAGCAGGTAGCGGCCCTCATGATGGAAAAGGGGTTGCGGACCCTGCCCGTTGCCGGCCAAGACCGACGGGTACTGGGGGTGATCCGGCTGAGGGACGTGCTCGTTTATCTTGAGGGTGCCGAAGAGTTTGCCGATGAACCGTTTGAGGAATGAAATTTCATGAAAAACGATTACCCGCATTTTCGGCGGCTATGGTACCGGGTGCTGGCGGCCCTCATGGGCGCGGCATTCATCCCCTTAGTGGTCATCGGCGGCGTCTTTTCTTTTTATGCGGCTGCGATCTTCAAATCCAGAACCGTCGAGATGCTCGTCCAGGACGTGGCGATGCGCCGGCAGCATCTCGACCGATTTTTAAACGACCGCGTCGTGGCGCTTAACCTGGTTTCCAGAATGCCCACGCGCATTCTTTCGGAGCAGGAACATTTCGTCGAATACACCCAGGACCTTACCCGTGAGTTGCCCTGGATTCATGATCTAGGGGTTTTCGATCTGGACGGTAACCAGCTTACCTATACCGGACCCTTTACCCGGGAGACCCGTAACTACAGTGATCGCCCGTGGTTTCGCAAGGTCATTTCCAGCGGGGTCTGCATCGGGGACCTGGAGCTGGGATATCGACAGCTTCCCCACATCAGTGTCGCGGTCCGAAGGGATCGAGACCAACCCTCCCTGATCATCCGGGCCAGCATCGATGCCGTTACGCTTCAGGATCAACTGCTGCTGGGATGGAACACGTTCTCCACGGCGGATGTTTTCCTGGTCCATCCCGACGGCCGCTATCTGTCTTCCCCGCGGACGGGGTGGCGCCTGATGGCCGACTCCGGTCTCGGTGTCCAAGAGCCCTTCGAGGGAACCCGTATTCATGAGGCGGACGGTACCATTCTCTTCACCACCTGGCTTTCGTCGACCCCCTGGGTGCTGGCGGCTCGGTTCGATGCCGACGAGGTGTTTGCCCCGGCACTGGAGATGCGGTACCTTTCCGTCTGGGCACTGATTATCGGTGGTGTCATCATCGTGTTTTTCGTCCTGCTGACCGCCAATACCCTGGTCAGCCGGCTGGAGGCCAAGCGACAGCGCATCCAGCACCTGAATCGCCAGCTTCACCGAAGCAGCTTCATGATCTCCACCATGGAACTGGGGATTGGTCTTCTCCAGGAAATTGCGGATCGACTGGCCAGTATCACCGTGGCGTCCCAGTGGATGGGAAATCATCTGGCCGGCGTCGCCACCCCGCAGATGGATGAGGACCTCAAACAGGTCCGGGAGTCGGCCAGCCAGGCCCAGGAGCGTCTTAAAGAATTTATGTCCAGCCTGCGCCCCGAGGCACCCATGATCGCCGAGGTGAACCTGGCAACGCTGATCGAATCGTTGGTGACATGGTTGAACAAGGAACTGAACTTGCGATGCATTCGGCTGGCGTTAACCGTCGACAATGACGCGCCTGCGATCAGGACCGACCGGAGCAGGCTGCGGCATGCCATTCAGAACATTCTGCTCAATGCCGTGCACGCCGTGGATAAACATGGAGAAATTCATATCGCCATCGCAGCCGACGGTCAGGGGGTGGCGATCACCTTCACCGACAGCGGCCCGGGCATTCCGGAGGGGGATCGTGAGAGGATCTTTGAGCCGCTTTACACCACCAAGCCCGACGGTACCGGCCTGGGACTTCCCGTGGCAAGGGATATCCTTCAGGCCTTGGGAGGATCACTGACCCTGGTATGGCCATCTGCGGGTGGCGCGGTATTTAAGATGGTGCTGCCGGAAAAATATCAGGGCCCTCAAGACGCAGACCAAGCGCCAAATACAATCGGCGGGCCATGATCAAGCGTGAACACCTGGGAATGGCGATTGAGGCCGTATATGCCGTAGACCGGGAATCCGGCTACGGATTGCGGGAACTTTTTGACGCCGCCAGGATTAGCATTCCAACTGCGGATGACCGCCGTGCGAGGGACTCCGGCGGCAGGGGGTTCTATTACTATTTCGAAGGGGAACGGGTGGATATCCCCAAAACGGATTTCGTGGCAGAAGGCATCGCCACCCTCGAACAATCCCTGGTTCTCAAATTGGGAGAACTTCGCGAAAAGCAGATCCGTGCCGCGCGATGGGTGTCCGGAAACGTGCGGCAACTGGCCGGCGACATCCGGCGGGCCGGTGCTGAGGCGGTGGTGGATTACGAACTGCGCCGACTGGCAATGCGGCCGGAAGGCCTGGATGAACCGCTTCGGATGCCCGACCCCAAATCGCCCGGACAACATTTTTCAGGCCACCTGAGCGGGGGCCAGGCGGTCCGATTCATGCCGCTGCCCCTGGTCCGGGCCGCTCTGCTGCAGGTGGCCGGGCCGCGGTTTGAATTTTTCAACGTTCGGTTTATTCTGCGGGGCTGGTCCGACGGAACCTTGCCGTGGATATACGCATGCATCTCCCGGCAGCAGGTTTTGGGGCTGGTTAAACTCCAGCTGCATCGACAGGCGGTGAACACCCGCATCGAAGTCCGGTACATTGCCCGGCGAATGCCGCAACACTTAGACACCGAGACCCCGCCCAAAGGGGTGGGAACGTTTTTGCTGGCGGGGGTCTGGATGCTGTGGCATACATGCTATCCCCAGGTGCGCCATATTTTTTTGGACGGGGAGGTGGGTGCCCGAAAATTTTACCTGGACTGTGGTTTCAGGGAACAGCGATCGTGCCGCTATGTTCTGGAAACACCCGGCGGATACCTGCTGACTGCCATCGCAGACATGGCTGACGACAGCCGACCGCCGACCGGCAGTCTCAGGCCCGGGTTGGAATCGCTCATCGGCGCTTCGATCAAGCGGATGCAACGCGGTTCCAGGGGCAGGAGTCGAGAGTCGGCCTTGAGGTTCATTAATCGATGTCTCATGGCGCGGCACCAACCGTATCCGGCAACCACTGCCCTGGCCCGGTTGCTGAAATACCAGCACCGGATCCCCGAGGCCACGGCCCTCATCGACGTCGCCACCCGAACGGGCAAAGTGCGCATCGCCGGTGAAACGCCCGATTCGCAAACAACGGTCCTGATCGTCAATGATGCGCGATTTGCCCTTCATCTGCAAGGGGTGTTTCACCTGGAAAGCCCCAAACGGGTTGAGGCGTTCAACCGCGCCCTCGCCCACGCCAGCATCGCCGGTCGATGGCACGCGATGGCCATCGAGCCCGCCGATCAGGAGCAACTGCTGTGGGTCCATACGGCCGACTATCTGGAGCGGCTGGAGAAGACCTCTGGCCGGCAGCTGGTCACCTTGGATTTGGACACCCAGACCACCGAACGCTCATGGGAAGTGGCCTGTCTGGCGGTAGGCGGCGTATTTCGGCTGATGGACGGCATTTGCGGTGGCCTGGCCCTGCGGGGCATTGCCGCCGTGCGTCCCCCCGGGCACCACGCCGAGCCGGATCGGGCCATGGGATTCTGCCTGCTCAACAATGTCGCCCTGGCCGCTCGCTATCTTCAGAGGATTCACGGCGTGGGACGCATCATGATTGTCGATCTGGACGCCCATCACGGCAACGGCACGCAGGCTGTTTTTTATGACGATGATTCGGTGTTGTTCGTCTCCACCCATCGTTTTCCGGCTTATCCGGGAACGGGAAACTTCGGTGAGATCGGCCATGGACGGGGCAGAGGTTTCAACGTGAACATCCCCATGGACAGAGGCGCCGGTGACCGGGAGTATGCCACCGTGATCCACCGCATCATCGATCCCCTGGCCGACGGGTTCAAACCTGAATTCATTTTAGTTTCACTCGGTTTTGACCTTTATCTGCACGACCGACTGGGAGGCATGCGGGTCACCCCGGAAGGCTACGGGATGCTCACCGCCAAGTTGATTCAGATGGCCGACAGGCAATGCCGGGGACGCATCGCTTTTGTGCTCGAGGGCGGCTACAGCGTCAAAGGCATCGAAGCCTGCGGCATCAAATTTCTCCAACGACTATGCCAACCTGAGCGTGACGGCCATGACCGACCAGATTTCCAGCCCCAGCGTTTTCCTTTCGTCCCCGCCAGTATCTCCAAGGTGATCGAGGTCCAGAAGGCTTTCTGGCCCCAGCTGGTCTGAGGCTTCCGCGCAATGACGATCTTCGCCATTTGCACGTGTCCCCCGGCCATTGCCGGCAGTCCGGCTGGGAGACACGTCTGTCAACAAACGGTAGACACGTCTACTGGGGAGCAGCTCGACACATGGTGATATAAAAACATAACAAATTAAAAATATTATAAAAAAAAATTATTTTGGGATATTTTTTTTGGCATGTTCCTTGATTCACAATGAAATAATTGAAAAGCAAACAAGCGTTGATCTACAGCCGCGATCTGTTTAAGGAGGCGACATGCTGAACTTAGCATCAAACGTTTCGGAACATACTACCCCCGCTGTTGCCGAGGTCGATCGACCATCCCGGTATAGGCGGCTTTCCAGACGGTTTATCCTGCTGACCCTGGTATGTTCCGTCGTCCCGTTGTTGTTGGTGGGATGGGGGATCAACCGCCACTACAATCGTTTTGCCGAAACCCGGGTTGTGAACGCCTTTCGCAAGGAAGTGCAGCATCACCACAAGGTCATCGAATTATTTTTAGAAGAACACAGTTCCAAGCTTGAGCTGATCGCCATGACCCTCGATCGGAAGGCCCTCACCCGACCGGGTCGTTTGAGGTTCGTTTTCGACATGATCAACCAGGAGCACTGGACCCTGACAGATATAGGGGTTATTGACGTCGAAGGTAATCACTTGGCCTATGTGGGTCCCTATGACCTGATGGATAAAAACTATCGCGAGGCCCTTTGGTTCAATATGGTCATGGAGAAGGGATTGTACATCAGTGACATGTTCCTGGGGTTTCGACGAGAGCCCCATTTTATCATCGCGGTCAAGGGGCGTGACGATGACGGATCCTATATTCTGCGGGCGACCGTGGACACCGAGGCGTTTCGTGCGTTGGTGGAAAATGTCATGATCGGCCGGACCGGTGAGGTGTTCCTGGTCAACGGGGAAGGCGTTTATCAGACCACGCCCCGCTACAGCGGTCGGATCATGGAAAGCGCTTCAATTGCCGTGGGCGAGGTCCACCCTGGCATCCGGGTTCGCCAGGAGGAAGCTGATGCCGGTTTCAACGGCGACCGGCCGGTGCGTCAGATCGTGAGCACCGCATGGCTGGAGGCGCCCCAATGGATGCTGGTGGTCCGGCAGGACCTCGACGAGGCCTTCGTTGCAGAGAAGCGGGCCAATCGTTCTGTCCTCATTTTCCTGCATGTGAGCGCCGCCTCCATCTTGCTGGTTACGGTTCTGGTGACCCGCACCATGCTCAACATGGTCAAGCGCAGGGATGCCGAGGCTGAGATCCTGAACCGTCAACTCATGCAGGCCAGCAAGATGGCCTCCATTGGAGAACTTTCCGTGGGGGTGGCCCATGAGATCAACAACCCGTTGGCCATCATTTCAACTGAACGCGAAATTCTTTTAGATGCCTACCGGCAGGCCGATGGAATTGATGCCGCATTCGGAGCGCAAATGGACGACTCCATGAATCAAATCGATCTGCAGATCAAACGGTGCAAACGCGTCACCCACAACCTGCTCCGATTTTCCCGCAGGACCCAGTCCGTCATCGATACCGTGGACATCAACGCCTATATCCGGGAGGTCGTCGAGCTGATGGCGCGTGAGGCCAAATCTTCCGGCATCACCTTTTTCGAACGCCTGTCGCCGGATGTGCCGCCGATTCTGTCGGATCTCTCTCAGCTCCAGCAGGTATTTCTGAATCTAATTACCAACGCGATCGATGCCCATGACAGCAAACAATATGGTTCCGTGGCAGTCAGTTCCGCGTTTCTGGAATCCGAGGGCATCGTCGAGATCGTGGTGTCGGACACCGGTTGTGGGATATCGGAGGAAAACCTTGCCAAGGTGTTCGATCCTTTTTTTACAACCAAGCCCGTGGGCAAGGGTACGGGGCTGGGACTTTCGATCTGCTACAGCATCATCAGGCGGTTGGGAGGCCAGATTAATATCAAGAGTGTACTGGGACAGGGAACCGATTTTACCATCCGTCTGCCGCTGCGGTCGCCGGATGTGCAGACGGAGACGGACAACCACAATAACCAGCTGGAAAGGGCCGCATGACGACCATGAGGTGCCTGACCGAACTATCCCATCGGGCGCACAGCGCCCCTGTTAAAAGGAGGTCGCGATGATCGGATCAAAGATACTGTTGGTGGATGACGAGGTAGTTTTCACCAAAAACATGAGCCGCCTGCTGGATGCCAGGGGCTATCGGACCCTGGCGGTCAATAGCGGGGCAGAGGCTATCCGGGCCCTTGAAAATGGGGATTTTGATGTGGTGGTACTGGATCTGAAAATGCCGGGCATGGACGGACTGACCACCTTGAAGGAGATCCGCAAGCTGGGGCTTTTCACCCAAACCCTGATGCTTACCGGCCACGGGTCCATCGATTCGGCTCTGGAGGCGGTCAAGCTGGGCGCCTACGATTACTTGACCAAACCCTGCGAAATCGACGAGCTGGTGGCCAAGATCGAAGGTGCCTGGGACAAAAAGGATGGGCTCCATAAACAAGACATCCAGGAGAAGATCCAGAAGGTTGTCGAGTCCCCCCGGGATGCGTTCAAGCTCTTTGCCAAGTAGCTACGGACACTGCACAGGGGCACCGAAAAAAAATGACAGGCGCATCGGGCTGGATGGGAACGCTGGAAAACACGTGCCCGGGCGTTGAAGCGGGAGGTTCATGCGCCTTTGCTGGCCTGCCGGGATCCTCGGGTCTCCTGGCAGGTCAAACTCGCGGCGGTTCTGGTGGTGGTTTACGCCGTCAGTCCCATTGACCTGATTCCGGATTTCATTCCGGGTTGTTTGTCCGCGCGAAGCAGCGCAATCAATCGCCGGCGAGGGAACCGGATGGTGCCGCACCGAACACCTGTTATTCGAAGCCCGGCGGCAGCCCTGCCTGCACGATATGATCGTGGGCGACCTGCCGGTTGAGCGGCGTCAATTCCTGGATGCCTCATTGCCGTTTCAATCGGTTTTTGTTAACGGCACCTTCGACGCCAGTTCGAAGAAGCCGGGCGGTACTTTATTCTTTTCATGAAGCTCCCAGGAACCTCGATTCGTCCACGCCATTCGAAAAAACTCAAAAATCGGTTCTAATTTTTTTTACATCGACTCCCTGTCAGCCGGGTAGCGTAGATGGGATCATCGCCTGCGGGCCTGTCATTCGGCACCTGAGAGCCCTGTTCATAGCTGTGGCATGTATTATGCTGACCCACCGGGGTAAGTGGGTTGGCAGATGGTGTCGAACAACCCATCGATCCGACGGCGCGATCAGCGCTGCAGGTAATATAATCGGATCTATAAACCGCCGGAAGGCTCGTCTTGGCTGCCCATCCGGGCAATCTGCCGGCAGAACAATCAAGGGAAAGGAGATGGATGACTATGGATGCCTTATTGATTATGGTGGTGGCATTCGTCGGGTACCTGCTCATGTATCAATCGTATGGCAAGTATATCAGCAGTAAAATAGTTGCCCTATCCGGTGTTGTTTAGACGCCGTCAGTCGAACTTGAAGACGGCATGGATTATGTCCCGACTAAAAAGGAGGTGATTTTCGGCCACCATTTTACATCGATCGCAGGCACCGGCCCGATTGTCGGTCCGGCGATTGCCGTTATCTGGGGATGGGTACCGGCGCTGCTGTGGGTTTTTTTTGGCAGCATCATCATGGGCGCGGTGCACGATTTTGGATCTTTGATCATCTCCATGCGCAATCAAGGAAAATCGATTTCGGAG
>NZ_JBFELV010000173.1:0-9546 GCF_041551955.1 Desulfosarcina sp. | reverse complement strand
TGCGTCTGATCGATGAAATTGCCGATACCTATCAGCTCGAAGGGCATGAGGTCTCGATGACCACGAGCATCGGCATCAGCGTTTTCCCGGAAGACGGCAAGGAAGCAAGCATGCTGTTGAAGACTGCCGATTCTGCCATGTATCATGCCAAAAACAATGGTAGAAACAGCTACCAGTTCTACAAGGAATCCCTCAATCGGGCGGCCATAGAACGATTTTCCATTGAACGGGATCTGAAAAAGGCTCTGGTCAATGAGGAATTTGTTCTATTTTATCAGCCACGAATCGATCTCGCCTCCCGCAGGATCGTGGGCGCCGAGGCGCTGATCCGATGGATTCACCCCACCAAGGGAATGATTACGCCAGACAAATTCATCCACATTTCAGAGGAATCCGGCCAGATCATCGACATCAATCGCTGGGTATTGCATACAGCGTGCAATCAGCGGAAGCAGTGGATTGAGGACGGGTTGCCGTCCATCAATGTCGCAGTAAATTTATCGGGGTACAAGCTTTCCAGCCAAAATATCATCCGGACCATCAAAGAAGCGCTGGGCGCTCGCGGAAGCCAGAACGAGGCCCTTGAGATCGAAATTACCGAAAACGTGCTTATGCAGGACACCCAGGCGACGGTTTCCACCCTGCAGCAGATCAAAGCCCTGAGGATCAGGATCGCCCTTGACGATTTCGGAACCGGTTACTCTTCTCTGAGCTACCTGACGTCCTTCCCGGTGGATATCATCAAAATCGATCGCTCGTTTGTCATGGGATGCACCACCGAACCCAAGAATCTGATCATCATCAAAGCGATCATTGCCATGGGCCACAGCATGGACAAACAGATTGTGGCCGAGGGCATTGAAACCGAGGAACAGTTCAGGTTGATGAAGGAACTGGGCTGCGATGAAGGTCAGGGCTATCTCTTCAAACACCCGGTTCCCCAGGATGTCTTCGCTGCGCTCCTGGCCGACGGCCATTTATAGTGGGCCTATCGCGGTATCAACGCATGCAGACCCGTTAATTTTATGGATGCACTGACGATATACCTGATTCCGCCGATCCTGTCGCTGTTGGTCAGCCTCACCCTGGCAGGCATCGCCTTTGGTCCCAGGCCCCGAACGACCGAACGAAAACTGTTTTCGGTGATCTGCCTGTGGTGGGGGCTTCTGTCCCCCGCTTTTATCAGCCACCACCTGCTGACCGACCTATCTCAGATCTTGGCCATTGAGCGGTCCATCCATTTTTTTTATGTTTTCCTCCCGGCGCTGCACATCGTGTTCGTGCACCACCTCCTGGACATCCATAATAAATCGTTGGTCGTCGGTGCTTTTCTTTTCAGCGGCCTGCTGGCGGCGACGACGCCAACCAGCTGGTACATCCACGGGCTGTACCAGTATGATTGGGGATATATCGCCAAGGGGGGGCCTGCGTTTCAACTTTTCGGCCTGTACGGCATGGTTACGCTATTCTATTTTGTTTTTCAGACCGTGCGACGGGTAAGGAATGAGCGCAACCTCGTCCGCATTCGCAAACAAAGGTATATTATCTTCTCTTTTTGCATGTCCGGCTTGCTGACGCTGCTCAACATTCCAGCCATGAATGGATACGATTTTTATCCGGCAGGCAATTTTCTGTTCCTGCCCCTGTCCATACTGGCCTACGGTGTGCTCAGATACCGTCTGATGGACATTCGCAGCATTCTGCTGCAGGTCGCTTCATGGGGCGTCCTCTCGTCGCTGATACTGGTGCCCAATTTTTTTTTCCTGCACTGGATTTACAACAGCGCCGCTCAATTCAGCCGCGGGCTGTTCATAGTGGTCATTTCATCGTGGTTCATGGCCAATTACCATTGCATTAGACGGCTGCAGCCGTTCATCAACAGCCGATTCAACCCGAGTCGCCACCACCTGAGCCTGGCAGTGAAGGAATTTATCGCCAACGCCATCTTTTTAAAGGATCTTGAAGCGCTGGTGATTGAGTTTCAGGATCTCATGAACCGCTACCTGGCCATTCCCAATGCCGCGGTATTTCTCTGCCGGGATCACGCCAACACCATGGTCAATCCGGCCAACGGAAACCGTGCCGAGTTGTCTGACGCTGTCTCGATGCTGCTGGCGTCACAGCCTTTCAGTGCCAGCATCGATATGATCGAGACGCACCCGCTGTATGCAGAGGCGGCGCCTGAGCTGCTCGAGCTGATGGTTAAAAACGGGTACCGGTACATGCTGCCACTCGTTCAGGCCGAACAGTTGGTGGGGGTTGTCTGGTTGCCCAGGCCCGATCACGGCGCCGACCTGTCACCGGATGAGCTCAAGCTTTTGGACCAGCTGTCCGTGGCCGGGTTGGCTTTTTCCAATTCGGCCATCTACAAGAACATTGCCAATCTCAAAGAGGATCTGGAAAAGCGAACCGTTGAATTGACGCTGGAAGTTGAAGAACGGCAGAGAATCGAAGAAGCCCTGCGAAAGAGTGAGGAAAAACATCGGCTCATGGCCGAAAACATCCAGGATGTCATCTGGACCATGGACATGAACCTTGTGTTCACTTACATCAGTCCTGCAGCGGAAAAGATGCAAGGCTGGTCGACCGACGAACTCATGGGGTTTTCCCTGGAGCAGATCTTGACGCCCGCATCGATGGAAAAAGCCAATGACACCATGATGGAAGTACTCCACCATGGAGAAAAAACAGGAGATTTCAGCCGCCATGTGACACTTGAGCTCGAGCAATTGAAAAAAAATGGAGAAATCATACAAACTGAAATCGCCGCATCATTCATGCTGGACAACCATGGACAACCCTGTGGCATATTGGGTGTGACACGGGATGTGACCGAACGCATGCAGGCGCTTGAGGAGCGGGAAGCGCTTCAGGAGCAGTTGGCCCGGGCCAGAAAGATGGAAGCGCTTGGCATGCTGGCCGGCGGGGTTGCCCACGACCTGAACAATATCCTGTCCGGCATCATGAGTTACCCCGAGGTCATCATGATGAAGCTGCCCGAAAAGAGTCCCTTGAGAAAACCGCTGCAAACCATTCAGCGATCCGGGCAACGGGCGGCCGCTGTGGTAAATGATCTGGTGACCATCGCCAGGGGGGTGGCCAGCAGTCGGGAGGTTACCAACCTGAATCGTTTGATCAGCGAATACCTGGTTTCGGCGGAGCACGCCAACCTGTCGGCTCATCATCTCAAGGCCCAGGTCGAGGTTCGCCTTGAGGCGGACCTATGGAATATCAGTTGCTCAAGAATCCACATCGAAAAAGTGTTGATGAACCTGTTGGCCAATGCCATGGAAGCCCTCGATCAGTCAGGGGTCATAACCATCAGCACGAAAAACTGCATTGTGGATCGACCGATGCGGGGCTATGAGACGGTCCATACGGGCGAATACACGATGCTGAGCGTAGCGGATACGGGGAGCGGGATTCCGCCGGGTGACCTGGATCGGATTTTTGAACCCTTTTACACCAAAAAGATCATGGGGCGAAGCGGAACCGGATTGGGTTTGGCCATTGTATGGAACACCGTGCAGGATCATGCGGGTTACATTACCGTAGCCAGCGGCAAGAACGGTACCCGCTTTGACCTGTATTTTCCGAGTACGCGCGCGGCGGAAGAAACCGATGAAGCCAATACGCCCATAGACGCCTTCAAGGGCAATGGCGAACGCATTCTGGTTGTCGACGACGATCCGACCCAACGGGAAATTGCATCGGCGATGCTTCTGGTGCTGGGGTATCGGGTCAATACGGTGGATAGCGGAGAGGCTGCCCTGGACTACCTTGGAACACACGATGTGGATCTCATGCTTTTGGATATGATCATGCCACCGGGAATGAACGGCCGCGAAACCTACGAAGCGGTCAGCCGGATACAGCCGGGACAGAAGGCTGTCATTACCAGCGGTTTTTCTGAAACCGAGGAGGTCAACGCGGCCCAGCGCCTGGGTGCCGGGGGGTTGCTGAAAAAACCATATGCCATCGACAAATTGGGCCAGGTGTTGCGGTCCGCTCTGGTGCAATCGTCAGACACCGCCTAAATTTCCTGGATGCCATCGGACCTCAGCAGAACTGATTTCAATAATTGGGATCAGGGTTCAGCGTATGCCTGCTTCAGCTTCAGGTTTTGTTTCAGGTAGGTTTCCAGCTTCTGCTGCACCCGTCCGTATATTGTTTCAGACGCGAAGCGGCCCTTCGCATCCGGCCTTCCGGCGGGCGTTCCGGTGAGGATTTCGATGCCCGCCTCGATGGTGGCAACCTGCCAGATCGTGAATTTCCCCTGCTTGACCGCATCCACCACACTTTTCTTCAGCATCAGGTTTTTGACGTTGGCCGCCGGGATCATCACACCCTGACCGCCGGTCAGCCCCTTGCTGTGGCAAACGTCGAAGAATCCTTCGATCTTCTGGTTGACCCCGCCGATGGCCTGGACCTGGCCTTTCTGGTTCACCGACCCGGTGACGGCAATACCCTGGCGGATGGGGACGCCTGACAGGCTGGACAGAATGGCGTACAGCTCCGTGGACGAGGCGCTGTCGCCGTCGATGCCGCTGTAGCTCTGTTCGAAAGTCAGGCTGATGGACAGGCTGAGGGGGGAGCGCTGGGCAAAGGTGCGACCCAGGTAGCCGGAGAGGATCAGCACGCCCTTGTCATGCGTTTTTCCGGACAGCTTGGATTCACGCTCGATGTTGATCACGCCGGATTTTCCCATGAATGTTTCGGCGGTGATGCGTGACGGTCGTCCGAAGGCAATTTCACCCATCTGGTAGACGGCCAGTGCGTTGACCTGGCCGACTTCTTCCCCGGCTACGTCGATCATGATGGTGTCTTCTACATAGTTTTCGTGAATTTTCTCTTCGTACAAATTGTAACGGAAGCGGTACTCCGTAAAGGCCTTGACCACGTGGAGGGATGTCACCCGGTCGGCGTTGTCTTTCCTGGCCCAGTAATCGGCCTCCTTGATGACGCCGACCACCGAGCCGAAACGAAGTGACAGCTTGTTTTTGCTGTCAATGGCTTTTTCACCATACTCCACCACGGCCGACACCCCATCGGGGGTGAACGGCAGAAGGCTCTCGTCCCGGCAGACCCGGGCGATGAATTGGGCATAGAGCTCGACGGTCTCGTCGGTTCGGACCACCTCATAGTCGAAGTCCGCCCGCACGCGGAAGAGTTTGTTGAATTTGGGATCGTAGTTCTGGAGAATCTGGAAGGGTTCATACCCCCCCAGCAGAATCACTTTTACGTCCAGGGCCACCGGCGTCGGCCGCAGAGAGGCGGTGCCCATGCCCATGTCGTGGGCCATGTCTTCGATGCAGAGCATCTTGTTTTGCAGGGCGCGTTTGAGCGACTCCCATACCTGAGGGTGGGCAAGTGTCGACTCCACCTCAAGGATGAGAAAACCACCGTTTGCCTGCAGCAAAGACCCGGATTGAACCATGGTGAAATCGGTGACCAGGGTGCCCATGAAAGCCTTCTTTTCGATACGGCCAAACACGTTTTGATAGGTGGGGTTGGTTTCGAACACCACCGGCGCCCCCTCCATGCCGGATCGATCCTGCAGCACGTTGACCCGGTAACGGTTCAAGGAAAGCTCCCTGACATTCTCCGGTGCATCGCCGTTGCCTTCCGCTTCCTGCTGACGGGGCATGAAGAGGGCCACGTTGTCCACCATGTCTTCCTGCAGCTCATCCAGGAATTGTTGAATTTCCGGTTGATCCTGGTAATTCTCACGGACCAGGTCCAAACGGTTCTTGACCACGAAAAGGGCCATTTCTTCCGCCAATTGCTGGATTTCCTTTTGTTGGATGTGTGTGATTCGGTTGACATTCCGCATGGCCGTCTGGATCTCTTCCTGGAAGGATTGAACGGTCTGTTCGATGCGGGCCCGCTCCGGTTCGGAAAGGCCTTCAAACTCCTCTTCGGTATAGGGTGCGTCCCCGTTGATGGCGATGGTCTGGTAACCGGACGGCGTTTTTTCCAGCTTCAGGTGCTTTTCCAGGGCCGATCGATCCAACGCCTCGAAATGGTCTTTTATCTGCTGCCCGTATTTTTTCTGGATCTCGATGACCTTCTCACGAAACGGATCCGTCTGGAACTCTTTGGGCAGGCGAATTTTAAGGTCACTGATCAGCCGGTTCAGGCTTTTGGCAAAGCGGGCGGCGTGGCCGGGGTTCACCGGCAGGGCCCTGGGGCGGTATTCATCCTTGAAATTGTTGACCATGCACCAGTCCGCAGGCGTGGGCAGGGCTTTGGCAGCCTTATGGATGAGCTCCTGAACGATAGTGGTTTTGCCGGTGCCTTCTGGACCGGTCACGAAGATGTGATATCCGGCGCTTTTCATCTCCAACCCGAAGGTGATGGCCCTTACTGCCCGCTCCTGACCGATCACCTGGTCCAGGGGCTCGATGTCGGCGGTGGTTTCAAATTTGAATATGGACGGGTCGCACAGACAGCGCAGGTCGGAAACGTCTACCACGTTTTGAACGGTCATGAGGGCTCCTGATTCATAGATGAGAAATACAACGAATACCCAATGTCGAACAAGGAACCGCAAAATGATGAAGGAAGGAATTCTTTCTATAGACTATTTCTATCTCGCGGTGAGCCCCTCCTTCGACATTCGTGATTGCAAACTGGACATTCTACGGTTCGTTTTTCTCCTGGGTTTCCGTGACCGTGAGCTTTATCCTTAATGACAGCTCATCCAACTGCGCCTTGGCCGCCTCGGACGGTGCATTGGTGAGCAGGCAGGCGGCGCGCTGGGTCTTGGGAAAGGCGATCACGTCGCGGATGGAAGGCTCACCGCAAAGCAGCATCACCAGGCGGTCGAATCCAAAGGCGATGCCCCCGTGGGGCGGGGCACCGGACTCCAGGGCGTCCAGCAGAAAACCGAACTTCTCCTGATAGACTGCCGGCTGCATACCAAGGGCTGCAAAGACCCGCTGCTGCAGTTCCATATCGTGGATACGAATGCTGCCGCCGCCCACCTCGAAGCCGTTGAGCACCAGGTCGTAGGCCCGTGAGCGAACGGCCAGAGGGTCGTTTTCCAATCGGTCGTAGTCTTCCTCCAGAGGAGCGGTGAAGGGGTGGTGCAGCGCCTGGTAGCGTTTTTCCACCTCGTCGTATTCGAACATGGGAAAGTGGGTGACCCACACAAAGTCAAAGCGGTTGTCGTCGATGAGTCCCAGCTGCTTGCCTATATGGTTGCGCAGGTGTCCCAGCGCCTCGTTGGTGACTTTGGGCTGGTCCGCCACGAAAAAGATCAGATCGCCGGGGGCCATGTCGATGCGTTCGGCCATGCGGGCCTTCTCCGCGTCGGTGAAGAACTTGGCGATGGGGGATTGCCAGGCATCTTCGCGCACCTTGATCCAGGCCAGGCCCTTGGCTCGGTAAACAGCCACGAATGCAGTCAGGTCATCGATCTCTTTTCTTGAAAAATCGATGCATCCCTTGGCGTTCAGGGCCTTGACGATGCCGCCGTTTTTAACCACGTTGGCGAAGACTTTGAACCCGGAGCCCTCGACGATGTCGGAAATGTCTTTGAGTTCCAGGCCGAAGCGCGTGTCGGGCTTGTCCAGGCCGTAGCGATCCATGGCCTCGGTGTACGTCAGCCGGGGAAAAGGGCGGGTCAATGATCGGCCCATGACCTCGTCGAACAGGCTGGCCATCATGCCTTCGCTGACGGCCATGAGGTCTTCCTCGCCCACGAAGGACATTTCCATATCGATCTGGGTGAACTCCGGCTGACGGTCGGCCCGTAAATCCTCGTCCCGAAAGCAGCGTACGATCTGATAGTAGCGGTCGAAACCGGAAATCATCAGCAACTGCTTGAACAACTGGGGAGACTGGGGCAGGGCGTAGAACTGGCCGGCGTTGACCCGGCTGGGAACCAGATAGTCCCGGGCGCCTTCCGGGGTGCTTTTGGTGAGCACCGGCGTCTCGATGTCCAAAAAGCCGTTGTCGTTTAAAAAGTGCCGCACCGATGCACCGGCCCGGTGCCGGGTGATGATGTTGCGCTGCAGCGGTGGACGCCGCAGGTCAAGATGCCGGTTTTTCAGGCGGATGGGTTCGGAGACATCCACGTTGTCCTCGATCATGAACGGCGGCGTCTTGGCCGGGTTGAGAATCTTCAGTTCATCCACCAGCACCTCGATCTCGCCGGTAGGCAGCTTGGTGTTGACCATGCCGTCGGGCCGGGGTTCCACCCGGCCGCGGACGCCAATGACGAATTCGCTGCGAAGGGTGTGCGCCTTGGCATGGATGTCCGGATTGATCTCCGGATTGAAGACCACCTGGGTAATTCCCTCCCGGTCGCGAAGGTCGATGAAAATCACGCCGCCGTGATCCCGCCGTCGCAGGACCCAGCCCATCAGGATGACTTCCGTGCCCATATCCCGGGCACTCAAGGCGTTGCAGTGATGGGTTCTTCTCATGTCGCCGAGGATCTCAGCCAATAGAATTCTCCTTTTTGGAAAATGTTTCGATCAACGTGTCTACAATCACCCCCACGGGGATCTCTCTCTGGGTCTTGGTGGTCATGTTTCGAAGCACCACCGTTCCCGACGCCAGCTCACTCTCTCCCACGATGAGCACCCGACCGACGCCCGCGCGATTGGCCTGCTTCATCTGGGCCTTCAGGCTCTTGTCCCCATATTCCATGGCGGCGCCGATGCCTTTGAGCCCCAGGGCAGTCGACCATTCAAAGGCCAGTTTCTTGGCCGGATCACCCAGGGCGGCGATATACAGGTCAGGCGGTCGAATGGCCGCCGGGGCGTTCATGGCGACGATTTCCGCCAAACGGTCGAAACCAATGGCAAAGCCGATGGCCGGGACCTCAGGCCCGCCCAGGGAGCCGACCAGTCCATCATAGCGCCCACCGCCTGCTATGGCACTCTGGGCGCCCAGCGCGCCGGTCTGGATTTCGAAGGCGGTGCGGGTATAGTAATCCAGCCCGCGCACCAGCTGTTTGTCCACGTTGAATGGAACGCCCAGTTGGGTCAGCATTTCGGTGACCGTCGAAAAGTGGCTGCTGCAGTCGTCGCACAGGTAGTCGATGATAGCCGGGGCACCCTTCATGGCCTCCCTGCAGCCGGGGACCTTGCAGTCCATTACCCGCAGGGGATTGCGATCCTTCCTGCGCAGACAGTCGCTGCACAGGGATGAGGCCGCCTCGACCAACAGCGTGGACAGGGCGTCCTTGAACCGGGGCCGGCAGGCGGGGCAGCCCAACGAGTTGACCTGCGCCGTGGTGTCGGTCACGTTCAGGCGGTCGAACAGGGTGCGCAGCAGAAAGATCAGTTCCACATCCGCGAAAGGCGCACCCACACCGAAGATTTCAGCATCGATCTGGTAAAACTGGCGGTAGCGGCCTTTCTGAGGCCGCTCCCGGCGAAACATGGGGCCGATGGTGTAAAATTTGCGAACGGGGTCCTGGGCGTACATCTTGTGCTGGATGTATGACCGGCAAATGGATGCGGTGGCCTCGGGCCGCAGGGTCAGTTGGTCACCTTTGCGGTCGGCAAAGGTGTACATCTCTTTTTCCACGAT
>NZ_JBFELV010000172.1:0-9572 GCF_041551955.1 Desulfosarcina sp. | reverse complement strand
CGATATCGGCATGGGTGGACCAGGACGTGGCGGGCGTTTGCGGGTGCGCGGCGGCTGGATGGGCATCATCATCGATGCTCGTGGGCGCCCAATCTTCTTGCCGGATGACCCAGTGCGCCGGCGTGAAATCATGGCAAAGTGGCGTTGGATTTTAGGATGTTAGCGATAGATGGCACTCTTCTTGCATCGAGTAGACTCGAATTATGTTAGCTGAGGTGACTCATTTCCTGCCTATAACGATGATCCGCCGGGAGCGCATGTTGCCGATACCCGGAAGGGTCCTGGTTCGCAAAGGCCAAAATGTCAGCGCAACCGATGTGGTAGCCGAGACCAATCTCAATCCGGAACACCTTTTGCTGGATATTGCCCGTGGCCTGGGTTTACAGGGCAATAAGGCTGACCGATATATTCAATGTAAAGCCGGGATGCAGGTGGCGCAAGGTGATGTGTTAGCTGGTCCGATCGGCTGGGCCAAGCGAGTGGTGCGCTCACCTCGCGGGGGTCGTGTAATCCTGGCCGGGGATGGAAAAATCCTGCTCGAACTGGACAGCGCACCCTTTGAACTAAAAGCAGGTATTCCAGGCACGGTAATAGTATCGAGCGGCCTCCAAATGCACACCCATTGCCTCATATGCATCGGCAACCATAAAGAAAAACGGCATCCGTATCAGCTCGGGATCAGTGGGCTCGATGTAGGCCAGTCCATATTTGACAACGGATTCAAAATTGCCGCCGTCGAACAGGATATTCAAGGTTTCGAGCATGGCCCCGGGAACCAGGTCGCTTTCTGGAAATTCCCGGTTCAGCCTAAAGAAAACAGCGATGGCGTCGTCATCGCGTCCGGCAAGGCGGTATAACCGCCCTATCTTGAACAGGGCGTCATCGACGAAAGGGTCCTCATAGGCTTCGCGTAAAAACAGGTTATACCCATCCAACGCCTCGGCGTACAGCCCATTCTCAAAGGCCTGCTCGGCGTCTTGGTAGGCTTGATTGCCCGGCATGGCGGGAACCGGCGTCGGGATGGACACCGGCAATGGTTTCGGCGCACAACCCGAATAGACGACCATGAGAAAGAGAATCACCGTTCGATAAATTGATGCCATTTTAGCTATCTTTCTGATAGATTCCTCGATCAAGGGATCTTTGCATAGCGGTTTCATATGTTCTTGAGGCGGCAACGTGGCCTCGCTCAATCTACACAAGCCGATTTCATTGTCAAACAATAGTTCATCGTGCATCAGCTTGTCCATGGATTGTTTTTGATGTCATCGTGGGTGCTTGACATCCGCCCGGCAAGGGCATTATAGTTGGGCATTCAAATGGTTACCATTCGCCGTAAATCGGTTTGACCTTCATCTCACAACAAAGGCTTTCCCCATGAAAAAACCAATCTCGGCTTTCATTCTGATCACGGCGCTATTGTTCGCGGCATCGGTGTGCGCTGAAATCTACAAATACATCGATGAAAATGGACAAAAACGATGGACAGACGACCTGAGCCAGGTGCCCAAAGAGCAGCGGGCCGCGGCCCAGCGGATTGAGACCGAAAAAGCAAAACCGGCCGAGGCAGCGGCCGGGAAAGCAAAAACGGCGAAACCGGCCCCACCCCTTGAAGCCAGGGAAGCAGGTCCGGATAGTGGTTCAGCAAACGAAACCACTGAACTGAGCCGGGAAGCGCTGGAAAAGGAAAAAGCGGATTTAGATCTCCTGTATCAGCAGTTGCTGGAAGAGAGGGAAAAGATTGAAAAAATAACCCCTGAGGCGCTTAACTTCAAGGATCGGGCAGAACTGAACTACAGGATCACTGCATTTAACCAAAAAACAGAACAGTACGAAGCAAGATCCAACGCATTCAAAGAAAAAATAAACGCTTATAACCAAACGATCATGTCAAAACGACCCCTTCAAGGAGAAAAACCATGACATCATCATCCAGTGACTTCAACAAAGCGGTTTCAGTGGGCAGGCCCCCAAATATCCAGAAACGATTTCCCCATTCGAAGGCGCTGCTGGTCAGCGGTAAGTTCATCGACCTGGCGATGATCAAAAAGAAAAATGCCATCTGCATGGCTGCCAACGGCAGAAATATATTTGTCATCCGGGGTGCGCTGAAAGCCGCCCAGCGGGCAAATTCTGCATTGATCATCGAAATTGCCCGTTCCGAAGGAGGAGCCGATGCCTATTGTGCGGTCAATTATTGGAATATGGCCCGGATTGTGGATGCAATGTGCAACGAACTGGGCATTACGGTACCTGTAGCCCTGCATGCAGATCATTACGGCATAAAAAGCAAGGAAGATATACCGGAAGCCAAGATCGAAATCCCCTCGATGTTCGAAGCCGGCATCACCTCCATTGCCATTGACGCCTCCCACCTCCCGGATGACCAAAACCTGACCACCAATCTGGAGCTGAAGCCGTTTATTCCCGACTGGTCCGGATTGGAGACTGAGATCGGTGAAATCAAAGGGAAATTGGGCCTGTCAACTGAGGCTGAAGCCCTTTTCCTGATTCAGGGGCTCAACGCACACGGCATATTCCCCAACTGGATCGCCTTGAACAACGGGACCGTCCACGGCATCGAGGCCAGCGGCCAGGGCATCCAGGTAGACCTCACCGAGAAGATCCACGCTGCACTGGCAACTTACCATGTCTCTGGCGCACAGCATGGCACCTCCGGCAACAGTTCACAGCGCCTTCGGGAGATCGCTAACCGCACCAACACCACCAAAGCCAACGTCGCCACCGCGCTGCAAATGATTTCGTGGGGACTCGATGTCAATGATGACGGCAATGCCGCCTTGGATGGCAACGGCGATTTTATCAAAATTGCCGATCAGGGGGTCACTGAGGCCATGTGGGCAAAGATGGTGGCCTATGCCGCCAATAAGGGGTGGAAGGGCGGAAACTATAAAAAGCTGAACCTGCCTTTTGAAAACAAGCTGCAGGGGCTGCCCCGGGAAATCCGGGACAGAATGGAGCAGCGGGTGGAGTCGTTCGTTTACAACATGCTCGTCAATGTATTCAATGCTCAGGACACCGCCGATCTGGCCATCGAAACCATCCTGGCAACCAATGGTTTCGATCCGGGTCCCAAAGCCAAACAAATTGAAGACCCAGAGGAATGGACGCCGGAAAAAATAGCCCAGCGTGCCGCTTTGATTGAAAGCAACGAAAGTCCCGAGGGAGACTTCGACGACTGATTGAAGGTTCCGCGAGGCGAGCGGCGATGAATGTACGCGTTATCGCCGTTCACGCGTTTTGAGCCTTGGAATCACGCCCCGCGTTAAACTGGCAAACCACTGCCCCGTGGGTTTCACACGGCAGTGGTTTGTTCGTTACGGCCTCACCCGTCAACCATCATAATATCGTGTAGCCATGGGAAAAATATTATGCCCACTGTCGCAGTCGAAGGCCACCCATCCTTCATTCGTAATTGTTATCATATAGTTACCTCCTAATTTCAAATCTTATACCTTAGCCGGGGTCGATCCCGAATTAACTTTTTCCTCTTTTTTCCTAAAGGATCTTTCATGACCTGCCGATAACGGTATCGGAGGAACACATATGTACATTCAAAGCTATCAGATCCATAACGTCCTGAATGTCTATCGAAGGCAATTAAGCCTGGGCAAAGCGAACCACCCCCAGCAGGTGGGCAACCCGGATGCCAAATCGGATGCAATTACGATTTCAAAAGAGGCCAAAAACCAGTCGATAATGGAAAAAGTGGCGGCTGGCGTATTCAAAAAGATTACCAATGTCGACCTCGGATCAAACTTTGGCCAAGAGCTGATCAATCAGGTTCGGGTTACACCCAAGGATCTGAACATCGATCAAAAAGATAATACGTTTGTATTCAACACGATCGTCAAAGACAATCAAAAGGAGACCCGATCCATCCCCGTTGACAACTCGCAGGGATTGATGAACCGGCTCGATGAACTGGCCAAAACGGCCATTAACCGAAAAGCTGAATGATTAATTGGAACCGGCCGGCACTGGAATTCAGAAAGGAAAAAAACCACCAGGAACGGCAAACACATTTGTAGAAAACAAAGGGGGTATTGCCATGTTAAATACAATTGGCGAATCAGCCGTCAGAACGACGACACGCGTGGACAACAACCTGGCTGTGGAAAACAAGGATGTCGCCTTTAAAAAGGTCGAAAAAGCCATAGAAGAACGCCCCGTCGAGGGCGCTCAAGAAAGTGCTGCGTCTGAATCCGAGGCGGGAAAGAAATCCGGTGGCTACAAGGCGGATGATGGGGGTGTTTTCTTTGAAAAATACGATAAAAACGGTAACGTGATTTTTAGAACACCACCGGAACAAAAGCCGATAGACGAGCACGTGTAAAAGACAGATCTGATTTTAAGATACGAAGCCGGCTAATCAGCCGGCTTTGGTCACTGGCAGAAACGGGTGCTTTCCAAAAAAAAGAAATATCCGCGGAAGGATCACCCCACTTTTTCTTTGGCCTCATCCCAGAGGATGTGCATCTCCTGCTTGCTAAGGCTGGCGAAATCCCGCCCCGTTGCAATGGATTTTTCTTCCATATAGGTAAAGCGTTTTTCAAATTTTTGAATTGACCGGATCAATGCGGTTTCCGCATGAATGCGGGCAAACCGGGCGACATTGACCATGGTAAACAGGATGTCCCCGAATTCCACGGCCGCCTTGTCGCCACCGGATTCACTTTCAGGGCTATGGATCTCCGTTGAGAACTCCTCCCACTCTTCCATGGTTTTGGCCATCACGCCGGAAATATCATCCCAGTCAAAACCCGTCTTGGCTGCCCGTTCCGAAACCATCGAGGCCCTGAGCAGCGCAGGCAGGCTCTGGGGGATGGAACTGAGGACCGAAAGCGGCTCCGCCCCACCCTTTTCTTGAAGCTTGATTTTATCCCAGTTTTCACTGACCTTCGCAGGCGTATTAGCGGCGACATCGCCAAACACATGGGGGTGTCTGCGAATCATCTTTTCTACATTTTTTTCAACCACGTCCGCGAGGGTAAATTTCCCCGACTCACTGAACAGGTTGATGACAAAAAGAAGCTGAAATAGGACATCGCCGGCCTCTTCGCAGACGGCGCGCGGATCTCCAGAGGTGATGGCATCTACCAGTTCATAGACCTCTTCGACCAGGTAGCGGGCCATGGTGCAAGGCGTTTGCTTTTTATCCCACGGGCAGCCATTTTCGCCTCTCAGGGTTTCAATCAGCGCACCCAAGCGCTCGATGGGCCTTAATTGGCCTGGTTTTCGCGGGTCTGCCAAGATTTTTTAAATTCCCTCAATTTGATTATGAAATTTTCTTTCATTTCCCTTGAAATCACCTTGGCCATCACTTCAGAAACCAATGATATGTGTGGGGATAGGGTTGCATTTTTGACGACCGGCGCACCTTTGGGCAAAAAGGCGGTCAGGACGATAAACACCACACAGACCACCAGTCCGCCTTTTAGCAACCCAAACAGGGCACCGCAGACCCGGTCCACCCATCCCAGGTAGGCGATATTGAGCAGATACTTGATGACCACGGCAAGGATGCCAACGACAATCACCACAAGGGAGAAAACGATCATATAGCTTAGGATATTCAGATAAGCGACATCGGAAATCCAAGGAGAAATCAACCTGGCCACATGGGGATAATAGGTATACGCAGCATAAAATCCGCCCAACACACCGACGATCGAGGAGAGTTCTCTGACCAGGCCGCGAAAAATGCCGCGGATCAAGCCATAGGTCAGGGTGGTGACGACAAGAATATCAAAAGGATTCATGGTGGTCCCTTGAACCGCGATAGCGAGCGCATCACCCGTCGTTTACGGAGGGGGGGGTTAGCGGGCGAAAAAAAATAGATCTTATCCTCGGCGGTGGACCGTCCCCGCGGCAAGCCGTGGGGACGGTTCAATGAAGCGACACCGTTACCCGAAACTGGTATTTGCCTGTGTGGTGAAAGGACGCGCAACGCTTCGCGAGCATTCCTTTAAAAAAAATAAAAAAATCAATAAAATCAGACTGTTTCTAATTTTTTGGTGGGTAAGATTAACAGAGCGCTATTTCCCAGTCAAGCATTTTCACCGGGGTCGCAAAGGTAAATTTGGCGTTTGCATTCCCCTGAAAAGTCGGATATTCCAGAGGCGGAATCGGTAATTACCTGAGCGGCCTGCCGGTGGTTTGACAAATGAACGGGGTCGATTCATACTGATTGCCGGCGACGCGTTTAAACGATGACAAGACACTTGCCCAACTTATGGATGAATGCACGCAGAGCAAACAGACCCGACTGACCTTTTCCGATATTGAACTGGCCCGGCAGCTATTTGGTGAGCAAGACGGCCACCTCAAGCGCCTCGCGGATCTATTGGCCATTCATGTTCATGCCCGGGGCAACACCGTGCATCTCAAAGGCGAAGCGGTGGCCGTGGATCTTTCGCGGCGGGTACTGGAGCAACTCTACGGCCTGATCAAGGAAAAATACCCGGTCTATCCCAATGATATTGACTATGCCTTGCGCATATTGAGGGAGAACCACACCGCTGACCTGAAGAAGATCTTTCTGGATACCGTTTACATCACCTCGAAAAAACGGGCCATCACCCCCAGAAACCAGAGCCAGAAGGCCTACATCGAAGCGATCCGCAACTATGATATCGTTCTTGGCATCGGACCTGCCGGTACGGGAAAAACCTACCTGGCCATGGCTATGGCCGTATCTGCGCTCTCCAAAGGAACGGTCAGTCGAATCATCCTGACCCGGCCTGCGGTGGAGGCCGGTGAATCTTTGGGTTTTCTGCCGGGAGACCTGACCGACAAGGTAGACCCCTACCTCCGGCCGCTCTATGACGCCCTCCATGACATGATGCGATTTGAAAAAGTGGCCGCACTGATGCAAAACGGGGTGATCGAAGTTGCGCCATTGGCCTTCATGCGGGGAAGAACCCTCAACGAGGCGTTCATCATCCTCGATGAAGCCCAAAACACCACAACAGAACAGATGAAAATGTTTTTGACGCGGATCGGCTTTAACTCCAAGGCAGTGGTCACCGGAGATATCACCCAAATCGACCTGCCGGCGGGCAAGTCTTCAGGGCTTGTTGAAGCCAAGGCGATTCTAACCCCCATAACCGGCATACAGTTCATCCACTTTACCAAGCAAGATGTCGTTCGCCACCGGCTGGTCCAGGATATCATCAACGCCTATGAATTGCTGGAAGCCAGTCGCATCAAGAAATAAAGGGTCCGAACAATTCTGTCCACGGTGTCATCGGCAAATGGGTTGATCGGCTTCACCAAGCGACCAAAAAAATGATTCGTGACCGGAAAAAAAAATCCATCCACCTTTTTTTCAGCCTGAACCCTCATGTCCGTTGGGCATTGCTGGTGCTCATCCTGGTTGTTTTTACAACCGGCCTTTACCCTGGACTAGTCATCAAAAAACACCACTATGACAGCGGTGATGTCGTGAAAACCGACGTCAAGGCCTCAGCGGATTTTTTCATTGAAGACATTTCCGTCACCGACGCCCACCGCCGCCAGGCGGTGGAGAGTGTGCGCCCCGTCTATGACCTCAATCCGAAGATCCTCAGAGGCACGGTTACCCGCCTGAACGATGCCTTCGATCAACTGCGGTCCATATACGAATCGGAAACCAAAGATCTGGAAATCCGCGCCAAGCGCCTTCCCGCCCCCCCGTCGCCTTTGGAGAAGGCCTTGGTCGAGCCCGCCAATGTACCGGACCTTCCGCAGGTGTCACTTGCGGAGCGGATGCTGGCCAAGAAAAGCCTGTTGGAAAAAGCGATGGGGTTCGAAATCAGTAACGGGGCATTTTCCATTCTCATCGAACATCGATTCGCAAATGACATTCCCAAACTGTTGAGCACCATTATCACCCAGGTGCTCTCCGCCGGCGTGGTCGCTAACAAGGAGATCCTGCTCAAGGAATCAGACAAAGGCATCACCCTGCGCAACGTGGAGACCTTGACCGAAACCCAAGTATTGAACCTTAAACAGTTTTACGGCCCGGACCAGGCCCGGACCATGGTCCGGGTTGTCGGCGACCCGCTGCTCAAAGGGATGGATTATGCCCTGCTGAACCTCATGGTTGATTTTTCTCAGCAGCTGATTCAACCCAACATCACCTTGAACAGCCTCGAAACCGAAGCACGTAAAGAGGTGGCGGCAAAGCAGATCAAGCCAGTCCTGTATATGATTAAAAAAGGAGAGATGCTGCTCCGTGAGGGCGAGCGGGTCACCCCGCTCCAGCTTCGCAAACTCGATGCGATGGAAAGCCAGGCCGACGCCCATCAAGTGCCTCTCGCCGGTACCGGCGCGGTGGCGCTGCTGGCCGCCATATTGATCATCCAGTATCAGGTCCGGCTCAAACGTCGCATGGAATTCGCCAACACCGGCAACAAGGACCTGCTGTTTCTGTCGTGCATCATGGTCTCGTTTATCATCGTGGTCAAAATTTCCACCACCCTGCCCGATGCCTGGTTTCTCGGCCTACCCCTGTCCCGTCCATCATCTCCGGTAGGCTTCGGCATCCCGCTGGCCGCCGGGGCCATGATCGTCTGCCTGTTCATGGGGCGGGAAACCGCGCTGATTTTTGCCCTGGCACTGGCGCTTTGCACATCCATGCTGCTTCAGGGCGGCCTGGAGACGTTCATCTATTTCATTTTGAGCTGCACCATGGCAGTCTGGTGGCTTCAAGATTGCCGCGAGAGAAAAATCATCATCAAGACCGGAGCGAAGCTGGGATTGCTCAATGCCTTTCTGGCCGTCGTCCTCGATGTCTACCTGGGCACCGCCGCATGGAGCACGCTGCCGTTTGACCTGACCGTGGCCTTTTTGGGAGGAATCGGTGCCGGAATCCTCACTGCAGGAATGGCGCCGGTGGTGGAGATGGTGTTTCACTACACCACCGACATCACCCTGCTGGAACTGGCCAACCTGGACCGGCCCATCCTGCGCCGGCTGATGCTGGAAGCGCCGGGCACCTATCACCACTCCATGGTGGTCGGGTCTCTGGTGGAGGCGGCGGCCGGGGAAATTGGTGCCAATCCTATCTTAGCCAAAGTGTGCGGCTACTATCACGACATCGGAAAATTGAAACAGCCTCTCTATTTTATCGAAAATCAATCGGACGGCAGGAACAAGCACGACAAACTGGCCCCGTCCATGTCCGCCCTGATCCTGATCGCCCACGTCAAAAACGGCGTGGAGATCGCCCGAGAGCACAAACTGGGGCAGGTGATTATCGACACCACCCAGCAGCACCACGGCACCAGCTTGATCAGTTATTTTTATGAAAAGGCGAAGGCCGTCAAAGGAGCGGATGCGGTCAACATCGATGATTTCAGGTACCCGGGGCCGCGGCCCCAGACCCGGGAGGCGGGACTGGTCATGCTGGCGGATGTGGTCGAAGCGGCCTCACGCACCTTGGAAAACCCAACCCCGTCACGAATCCAGGGACTGGTACAGAACCTGATCAACAAAATTTTCTCCGACGGCCAACTGGATTATTGTGAACTGACCTTAAAGGACCTTCACCGCATTGCCAGAAGCTT
>NZ_JBFELV010000171.1:0-9578 GCF_041551955.1 Desulfosarcina sp. | reverse complement strand
CGATTCAATATCTCTTCGAGAAGCGTTTCCCCATCGTTATCGGCCTTCAATCCGAGTGTGGTGGCCTTGATGTCGATCGAGAAGGCGGCGGTCTTCTCGAACCGGGCCTGCAACTTTTTAAGATCGCTTTGAATCCGCTGCATGACCACGCCGGTACCTTTGCCGGATCCACTGGAAATAAGTATCGCAAAGGTATTGGTATCCGCCCGGCCGACCATGTCACAGCGTCTGATCGTACCGGTAATGGTATCGCCGATGCCTCGCAAGACGTCATTCTTAATGCCGTCAACAGGCTTGCCGGCCGCATCGTTGAAGTTGACCCCAATCGTGGCCATGACCAGGGTTTCTTTTAGCCGATGGGCGCGGTTGGCTTCCTGTTTGAGTGATCTGATGAAACCTTTGCGGTTGTTCAGGCCGGTCAGGTCGTCGACCATGCTTTCGTTGGCCAGGCAGGTGGTCAGGCGTTCGACCCGGTCGCACAGAATGCCCATCATGTTGACGAAGAACTTCTGGGCCGTGGGCGGATAGAGCCACTGCAGCCGCCGGATCATCTTCCAGTTGATCGGCAGCAGTTCGCTGTCCCTGGTAGCCATGACGGTGGCCGAGCGGGGTGCCGCGCGCAGCAGCCCCATTTCACCCAGGATATCGCCGGTGCCGACCTTGGCGATGCACTTCTGGATGGCCTCGGGACTGCCCAGCGTGCAGGTGGGGTCGTAGTCGATGACATCGAAGCCGCCCGAGATGACCGCATACATGGATTCACTCCGGTCACCCTTGTAGAACAGGGATTGCCCCGCGCTGACCTTCTTGAGGGTGCCGGCCATGATGATCGAATGAACCTCCGCCCGCGACAGTCCCTCGAAGAGCGGGATGCCCAGGTCGGCTTCCCCACCCATCTTGATTCTCACCAGGTCCCAGAGGGTGACCAACTCGACGCGCTGGATCAGGATCGGCAGCAGAATCAGATCGCCGACGAGGGCCGAGAGCATGGTAATGACCATCATCGTGCCGAAAATGGCCGTGGGCTTGAAACCGGAAAAGGCCAGGATGAAAAAGCCCGCACTGATGGTCAGGGTCGTGAAGATGATGGGGCGGCCGATGTGGGCGATGGTCGCTTTCAGGGCCCGCTTGTCGTCGAGGTCTTTATGGAATTCACGGTTGAAGCGCACCAGGTAGTGGATCGTGTCGTCCACGGCCAGGCCGATGGCAATGCTGGCGATCAGGCTGGTTGCCATGGACAGTTCGATGCCGAACCACCCCATGAGCCCGAAATTGATCACGATGGGAAACAGGTTGGGGACGATGGCGATCAAGCCCACCTTGAACGAGAGAAACAGGGCGAACATGATGATGAAGATGACGGCCATGGTCATCAAAAAGCTCTTGATCTGCCCGGACACCAGGTGGTGGCTGCTGGCGGAGATGACGATGCCGAACCCGGTAACGTCCCAGGTCAGATCCCGGTCGAAGGCCTCACCGACGTGGCGCAGAATCATCTGGCGCAGGTCTAAAAAATCCCTGGAACTGGATATGTGGGTCAGCAGCAGAATATTGGCCTGTGACAACGACGGCCCCATGAAGGCGTTGAACAGGTCCATGCCCAGCATGGATTTGTAGGTGTTCATCAGCATCCGGACTTCCCAGGACTCGGTGGGCAATTTATAGTAGGCGGGCTCGAAGCGGTTGGAGGCGTAGTTGACGAGTTTCAGGTAATCGGCGAAGGAGATGGTTTTGTCGACGCCGGGCAGGGTGTCCAGAAATTGTTGAAGCCGTTCGATGCCGGCGATGTTTTGCGCATTTTCGAAAAAATCTTCCGACGGTGAGGTCATGACCACATTGACGGGAAAGCTGCCCGACAGGTCCTGGTAGATGTCATGGAAATTTCTGACGACCTGGGTATCGTCTTTGAAATACCCGATCGGATTGGTTTCCACGCGGAGACGCAGCAGTCCGAAACCGGCGAACAACGTCATCCCTCCGATCACCATCAGGGTGAGGCGTTGATGATTCAGATTCAGGTCAATGATCCACCCCATGAAGCGGTCCAGATACAGCGACCCTTCCTTCTTTTCTGATCGAGCACTCTCTTTCCACGGGAGCAAAGCGAGCACGCCGGGCAGGTAGGTCATGACCAGAATCAGAAAAGCGATCATCCCGATGCACGCGAAAAGGGCAAATTCCCGGATGGCGGAAATCCGGTTGACAAACAGGGACCCCAGGCCGAGCAGGGTGGTCAGGATGGCCAGAAGGGTCGGCAAGGTCGTCTTGGAGAAGGTGATTGCGGTCGCTTCGACAGGTGTATGCGACGACGTGGCGGCGGCGCGATATTCAGCCAGGATATGCAGGCAGTAGGCCGTTCCCACGGCGATTAAAAAGACCGGGACGATCATGGTGAGAATCGAAAGCGGAACCTGAAGGATGGAAATCAAACCGAATGTCCAGATCAGACAAAGGGTCACACAGGAAAGCGGGATGATTGCATGGCGCACGTTCCTGAAGAGCAGTAAAAGGACGATGGCAATGAGCAGAAAGGTGATCGGCGGCAGGCGCAGAAAATCATTGCGCGTGAACTGCGCCAGGGCCTGGGAAACCAGCGGCATACCGATCTGGTAAAGACGGATATCCTTGTCTGTTTCATCGATCAATTGCTGGATGGCGCCGATAACCGCGTCCTGGTCCGCATCCTTGTCGAGCACCAGGGTGATCGAGGTGGTGGTGTGGTCGTCGGCGATCAGGTTGTGTTTGAAGAGGTCGACCCCGGAGACGAAGGCCACGAATTTATCCATGGGCCAGTTGCCGGACAGGTCCACCGCGCTCTTGATACCGGCCAGTCCGATGACCCGCTGAACGCCGTTGATCGTTTTTCCGGCCTCTTCCAGACCGGCGATTTTTTGAAAGTTGAGTGGATCGAAAACATCCTTGCACTCGACCACGACGCGGATGATCTCTTCAGAACCGAAGATTGCCTTGAATGACTCGTAGTGCACGTTTTCGGGAAGATCCTCGATAATCAGGTCGTGGATCGACGTCTTGAATGACAGGCGGGGAATGAATGCGGCGAACAGGAGCGTCAATGCGGCAATGACGGCGAGGGCAAGCCTGCGATGTTCAAGGACTCGCTGGACATAGTCGACCGGGTTTAACGCGTTGAGGATCAAATGAAGAGGATTGTTGTTTATGCCGCGCTCCACCGTGAACGGACTCCCGATAAGATTGACTTTCGTTTATATTCTAAAAAATTTATTATCCAGTGTCGGAGCAGGTTAAAGTCCAAACCCTGCTAGTGCCAGGAGCCTTTATACTCATCAAGCCAGCCGGGGCCGAATTTCTTTTCATAGTAGCCCTTGACGCGATCGAACCACATGCCGAGCACCCCGGGTTTTTGGCGATCATCGTTCAAGACATCTTCCAGGAACACGTTCAGCTCGGCCAGCTTGTTTTTGGGCAGGTAGGCATCGGCGCCGCCGTCCATGGACTTGGCGAAGTTGTCGGGGCTGAGGGCATGGCTGGTGAGCATGACGGTGCGAATATTTTTGGCTTTTGCTGTTTTCAGCAGGTCATAGCCTTGAACCCCCATGATGTCGAGCACGGCCAAATCGTATGGTTTTGCATCGAGCAATTCCATCGCTGACCCATAATCCTGCGCGGTGTCGACATGGCATCCTTCCAGTACGTCCTGGATCGATTCCAGGATGTCGGGTTCATCGTCGACGGCCAGGATGGTTTTCCCTTTCAACGTGACTTTGTTTTTCATCGGTGTGCCCTCTCTTTCCCAGTTGAATAAAAAAATGGTTTCTCAAACCATCACCAAATTTGAATGGACCCTTAAACCGTCGCATTTCGGACGGGTTCGTAAAACGTCCGAGATCAAGGCTTGCGGGCCGCGAAAGCGAGTTTGAGCGGGCGAACAGAAAATCGATCTCTATCATTACGGCGAACATTCATGTTCCATCCCGAGGAGTTAAGTGTACTCATGGTACTCCGCAGTGACGAGGGCTGAAGCGCCACGCAGATATCGGACGTTTTGCGGACCCGTCAATTTTGGGAAACCTGACCGTGAAGATACTACCCCCCGAGCCCATGCAATCCATCTCATCCGTGATGTTTTCGCACAGGGACAGGCTGCCCGGGCAGGTGTCGGCATCACGCGGAATGAAACGACAGCGCTGACTGGAGAAATCGATTTTGAATCCAAGCCGTTCCGCATAGGTCTGCATTCGCAGAAGGTCGGTTCCCGTGCCGCCGGCGTTGAAGGCATAGGGTGTTTTGGATGAATAGTGCCGGGTCGGTTGGGTGTGAAAGAAGCCTTTGAATATGTTTTTTTTGTTTGCCGGTGTGATGCCGACGCCGTGATCTTTAAATTCTAAAAATATATCACCTTCCGCGTTCCCGGCGGTCAATTTTATCTTTCCCTCATCGGGGGTGTTTTCAATTGCATTTTTCAACAGGCCGTCACATATCTTTTCGAGGATCTTTCCATCCATTTTTATGTACAGCGCGTCTTCAATGGCCAATGAAACCCGGAGGCGTCGTTTTCGGATAATCTCGGCGGTCTGATGGTAAATGTTTTTTAAAAAGAGATCGACTCTGATCGTTTCGATTCTCTCCGGTTCAAAGGCCAGAATCGACTTGATGCGATCGATGACATGCGCCGCCAATTGCCCGCAATGAATGGTCGTGTCTTCACCGGTCTCTTCAACCAGGCAGATCAGATCCTCGAAAATCCGAGTGTATTGCTTTTCGCAATCCACCGTTTTTCTGCCGACGATGTCCTCCACCTTCTCCTGGATATTGTTGAGCCTGTCGATGCAGCGCCGGCCCCTTTCAACCGTCCGGGTCAGGTGCGTCAAGTCGTGATCATGGGCGGTATCGGCAAATCGCGTTAATACAGATGATAGAATCGACAAGGGTGTTCTCAGTTCGTGCGACAAGTGGTTGACCGCTTTCTGTCTGGCCCGGTCGGTTTCCCGCAACTCTTCATAAAGAAATGAGTTCTCGAGAGCGACGGTCACGTAGCTGGCCATGTAGGTTAAGATGTCGGCATCTTCGGCTGTGAAATCACCCCCCTTCTTGTTGAGCACCTGCATGGTTCCGATGCAGTTTCTGCGATGACTGACCAAGGGAACGCAGAGAATGTTGGCCGTGCGAAACCCGGTCGCTTTGTCGACTTCCCTGTAGAAACGTGCGTCGGCGTAGGCATTGTTCACAATCTGAGGCGTTCGGTTGCAAAAGACCCATCCGGCGATGCCCTGGTCGGTGGAAAATCGAATTTGATCGGATTCCATGTCTGCGGCGACGAATGAGCAAAGGTTTTTTTGGTCTTCGTCGACTAAAAAAATCGAGCATCGTTCCACATCCAGAATCTTGCCGGTTTGATCGGATATGGCATCGAACAGTGCGTCAACATTCAATTCAGCGGTGATGATTTGTCCGGCCCGGATCAGGCGGGAGTATTTTTCAACCTGCGCCTGGATATGTTTGTCCCCAAGCCTGCGAATGGCCACTCGTTTTTGTTTATTGCGGGTAGACGCACTCATTTCCAATACCAATTGGCTCAAGAGGTTGGATGGCATAAATTAGTAATGGATTCGGAAGGATGAAACTATACTAATCCGGATTAATGATATGTGTCAAGAAGGAATAAGACTTTGACGGAACCCGGAAATGGGTGGCAAATGCAAAGGTCGGTGGGAGCGTGGAGTCTCTACCGTCTATGGACCAGGTTGGCTTGGTGTATCCCTTGTTTACTTGTATGTTACGTCCATCAAAAACAGGCCTTGAGGCGGCGCGGTGGCGCCGGCACGCGAGCGGTCTTTCGACTGCAGAATAGCGCGAACGTCCTGTTTGTCGAGCCTTCCCAGACCCACTTCCACCAGCGTGCCCACGATGTTTCTCACCATGAAGCGCAGGAACCCGTTGGCCTGAATGTCATAGGTCAACTTGCCGTCGCCGGTGATCGCCAAAGTAGAATCGGTCACGGTGCGGATCGAGTGTTGCCTGGGGCTGCCCGCGCCTTCGAAGGCCTTGAAATCATGGGTGCCCAGCAGTGTTCCGGCGGCCTGGATCATCGCCGCCGTGTCCAACGGTTTGCGGATGTGCCAGACGAACTGGCGGCCGATGGCCGGCGCGATGCGCCGGTTGAGGATATGGTAGCGGTAGTGCTTGGACCTCACATCAAAGCGGGCGTGGAAGCTGTCAGGCATCGGGTCGCATGCACGCACGACCACATCATCAGGCAGCAGGCTGTTCAGGCCGTTCAAAAAAGCCCGGGCATCCAGACGGGAGCGGGTGGTAAACCCGGCGGACTGACCGATGGCGTGGACGCCGGCGTCGGTGCGGCCGGAACCGATGAGGGTTACCCTTTCCCGGGTCATGACCGCCAGGGCGTTTTCGATGGTTTCCTGAACCGTGCGGTCTTTCGTCTGCCGCTGCCAGCCGTGGAAGGCCGATCCGTCGTATTCGAGGATCAGTTTGAATGTCTGTTGTTGTGCTTCTTCCAAGATGCCTCTCCTTTAACTTCGTGTCTATTCAAGAGCGAGGATTTTTGTTCGAGATCAAGGCATGCTAAAAATTTTACCGCTGGCGCCCGAAGGAAAAGCCCCTGGGGTGCATAGGGTAGATAGTCCGAGGATAAAATTTTGCGTATAACGCCAATATCGAGCAAAAAGACCGTTTTTGGATGGGCACGCGCTAAAACGTCAATAGCACAACACCCATGGAGAAGAAAGACAACAGCGTGGACAGGACAATGGCCGCAGATGCAAATTCAATGTCGCTGTTGAGTTGGGAAGAGAGCACGATGATGGCCGGCGATGTGGGCAGGCTGAAAAAAAGCATGCCCACCTGATAGGATAAAGGCGATGCATCGAAGGTTTTGAGAAAGAACCAGCCGACGACCGGCAGGACCGCCAATTTGACGGTGGACCCCAATAATGCGTGTCCCAGGTGAGTTTTGAGGTTCTTCAGGGTCAAGGTGCCGCCGATGGAGAGCAGGGCCAAGGGCAGGGTCACCATGGCGGCCAGGCGAAAGGTGTTGTCCAGGAAAACAGGGAATCCGCCGACGAACCGGGAGTAGGCCATCCCGGTGAGGCAGCCGATGATCAGCGGGTTGGAAACCAGGGCGCGCAGGGTGATGCGCAGCCGCTCACGGGTGTCGATGGCCTGGCCGGAGTACCAGATCAGGGTGGATACGGCCAGCATGTTGACGATGGGAATGATGAACCCGATGAGGAGGCCGAACCGAGATACGCCCGTCTCACCCAAAGCATTCAACACGACTGCCATCCCTACGTAGGTGTTAAAGCGGTAGCAGCTTTGTGAATAAGAACCGGCTGCGAATGTCGACACCTTGAACCATTTCAGGCAGGCCGCGCTGACGAGATAGACGATGGCCACGGCGCATATGGCGGCAGCGATCAGGTCGGTGGCGCTGTTGTCCACCGGAGGTGCCGAACCGATTTTCCAGAAGAGCATGGCCGGGAAAAAGATGAAGTAGACCAACCGGTCTGAGGACCTGAGAAAAGGCTCACTGGTCAGTTCAAGGTGTTTGAGCAGGGCGCCCAGGCCGATCAGCGCAAACACCGGGAACAGGTTGTTGATGATCATCATGACAGCTATACCCTGTCACAGCGCAGACCGGCCAACGTCTGCTCCATGGCGTCGTCCATGAGGTGGAGGAATCTGGCCAGCGGGAATTCGGCGCTGCAGCCCGTGCAGCGGAAGATGACCTCCCGTCACGTTCGTGTCAGCGTCAGGAGGGTGTGGCAATGCTCACAGATGGGCTTTTGGGACATGAGGTGCTCCGAGGTTCAGACATAATGGTTGACAGTTAACACCGAGCAATCGGCAAGCCCGGTACGCGCAACCCGCGAAAATTCATCGTGGCCTCCGACGAGCTGTTGAGGGCCCATTCTCGCCCACGATGAATTTCGCTGACCGCGGCAGCCCATTGATAACAAATGACCTGCCATCCTTGCAAACGTGGGTTATGTTAGGAGTCATTGATAACAACCCAACACAGAGCCAAAACCAAGGAGGCAGGTCATGACAGATAATAGCACATTTATTGGTATGGACGTCCATAAAAATTCCATCGATATCGCTATCGCTCAAACCGGCCGCAAAGGCCAGGTGCGGCACTACGGCAAAATAGATGGCACCCTTTCGGCGCTCGACAAGGTGGTCCGAAAATTGGTCAGCAAAGGTAACCGGCTGCAATTTGTGTATGAAGCCGGCCCCTGTGGATACCAGATCTACCGTCACCTCACCGCTCAAGGGTTCGATTGCTCTGTGGTGGCACCATCCAGGATCCCTAAACCAAGTGGCAAACAGATCAAAAATGACCGCCGGGATGCCCTGATGCTTGCCCGTTTGCATCGCGCCGGTGAACTGACCGCTGTTTACGTTCCCCTGGCTGAGGACGAGGCCATCAGAGATCTGACCCGAGCCCGGGAGGATGCCAAGGGTGATGAGAAAAAAAGCAAACAACGCCTGCTGGCCTTTTTGCTTCGCAGCGGCATCCGATATACGGGCCGGGCGTCGTGGAGCCAGGCCCATATGCGCTGGCTGTCCGACATCAAGATGCCTCACCGGTCACAGCAGATTGTCCTGCAGGAGTATATCGGCACCCTGAACCAATGCAAAGATCGGGTGAAGCGGTTAACCGATCAGATCCAACAACTGTTGCCCGAATGGCAACGGTTCCCGGTGGTTCAAGCGCTTCAGAGCATGCGCGGTGTTTCGATGATCGTGGCGGCCACGACGGTTGCCGAAGTCGGCGACCTGAAACGGTTTCAAAACCCTGCCGAGCTGATGAGCTACTTAGGCCTGGTGCCGTCGGAACATTCCAGCGGCCAAAAGACCAGACGCGGCTCGATTACCAAGACCGGCAACGGCCATGTGCGCCGTGTGTTGGTCGAGGCTGCCTGGGCCTACCGGCTACCGGCCCGGGTCAGCCGGGTATTACTCAAACGGCAAGAAGGCTTGCCACAATCCATTTGCGAGATTGCATGGAAAGCCCAACTCCGGCTGTGTTCGCGCTATCGGCATCTGTGGGCCAAAGGAAAAATAAAACCGGTTGTCGTAACGGCCATAGCAAGAGAACTGTGCGCATTCATGTGGGCGATCGCCAATGAAACCAAAGTCCCGGCGGAGGTATAACAAAGAGCGATTAAAACTGACGCATCGGCAAACGGAGACATTTAAAACGGAAAAAGAACAACCGTTCCAAGGCAGCCACAGGGGCGCAACCACGGTCAGGAGAACCCTCGAGAACCCTATTGGATACGCCGTATGGCCAAATTCCCGAGTTCAGACCGAGGCAGCTCCGTGAAGAAGCTAAGTCATGCGGTAACCAACCCGCGAATATCAGAGTGATCGACCGTCGCCAAAACCGGTTCCGCCCCTTTGGATGCCTTGGAATATAACCACGGCAAGGACCGCTGAAAAACAGTTGGCAGGAAGTTCTTTTTTCTCTTGACAACTGTCAACCATATCAGGGTTCATTATCAGCCGCCTCGCAATGGCGGTAAAGCTATCGATCCGGGTAGCGAATGAGGGCAGGCAGGGAAAGTTGGCTT
>NZ_JBFELV010000170.1:0-9678 GCF_041551955.1 Desulfosarcina sp. | reverse complement strand
CTCGCACGACTGAAGTGCGACGCAATGCGGCGCCATCGCGTTGCGAGGGACTTTATGCGCAAGTGGGCGACGTGCTTTGTCCTGTCGATGCTGATGCTTGCCGGCACTGGCATTGCCTACTACGTCGAACTTAATGAACTCAATATACCGGGGTTTCTGTCTATCGCCGTCGAACTGTTGATTGTCGTTTGTCTGTTCGGCTGGCTTCTGACTGCAACCTGGTGGAGGGCGGATTCATGGGCATCAGCCGGTTGCCTTCATCTCCCTCTTAAGCTCGTGTCGAACCTAAACAACGTATTCATGGAAAAGATATGTCAACGGAAAAACGAGTGAGGGAATTAGCCAAACAACTCCGGAATGTGGGACCCAAGCTGGCGGAAAAGTTAATTGAGGCCCGAATCGACACTCCTGAGGGGCTGAAAAAGTTGGGCGCAAAAAAGGCGTTTGAAAAAATGTACGCCAGTGGTGATTCCTATGGTGATTTTAACGCAGCATACCTTTACGCCTTGGAAGGTGCCATACGCGATTGTGACTGGTTGGAAATTCCGGATGAAATTAAACAGGAATACAAGGAATACGCTCGGCGCCTTCAAATAAAAAAACGTGGGGGATAGCCTGACTCGGTTGACTACCGGCAAACTCAATCGTAAATGTTATTTGATGATGGCAACAAAATCCAGTGCTGACCTGTCTGCAGATTAAAATTGAAGTCTCCCCGCGGCAAGCCGTGGAGAATGCTCTGCCTGTTACGGCAGTGCTGCGCAGCAACGTAAGAAAAAAAGCGATTTATAGTTCGCTCGCTATAGCTGTTCAAGAGAACAGTCGATTATGAAAGCACGACGAGTCATTGTCATCGGCGGTGGTCCGGCAGGATTAATGGCTGCAGGGCAGGCGGCGGGAGCCGGCGCGGATACGCGTCTGCTTGAAAAAATGCAACGGACCGGCCTCAAGCTTGGTATTACCGGAAAGGGCCGCTGCAATATCACCAATATTGCCGATGTATCAGACTTTATTGGCCATTTCGGCAAAACGGGCCCTTTTCTTCGTCAAGCCTTTGCCCGCTTTTTCAACGGCGAACTCATGGCGTTCTTCAATGCACGGGGCCTGAAGCTGGTTACGGAAAGAGGCGGGCGTGTTTTCCCGGCAAGCGGCAAAGCGCCGGATGTGCATCGCGCGCTTGTGCGATGGAGTCAAACGTCCGGGGTCCGGATTTTCCACTCCGCTGCCGTTGATAAATTAGTGATCCATGATGAACGCATTACGGGTGTAGTTTCCCAGGGCAGGGAAATCGCCTGTGATGCCGTTATTCTTGCTGCAGGAGGGGCCTCTTATCCGGCTACCGGCTCAACCGGAGACGGTTACCGCCTTTCCGAATCCGCGGGGCATAGGGTAATCCCGGTCCGCCAGGCGCTGGTCCCGCTGGTCACATCCGGCGGCGACGCCAAACAGATGGCCGGACTCAATCTTCGCAACGTCAATACACGCATGCTGATCGACGGCAGGAAGAAAAGGGAGCATTTCGGTGAGGTCGTGTTCACCGACTTCGGCATCACCGGACCATCGATTCTTACCCTGAGCGGTGGGGCCGTCGACAGCTTGAACAGCGGGCACAAAGTCGTCTTTTCCATCGATCTCAAGCCCGCGCTCGATGAAAAAAAACTGGATGCGCGTCTTCAGCGCGACATTGCTTCACAGGGGACCAAGCCAATCAGCAGCCTTTTGCGGGGGCTGATCCCCCGGGAAATGGTTCCGGTGTGCCTGAATGGCATCGATATTCCTGCCGAGCGCACGGCCTGCCATATCTCTGCCAACGAACGCAGGCGTCTTCGGACCTGGCTCAAAGATTTACGGCTGGAAGTAACAGGATGCCGGCCTTTTTCCGAGGCGATTATAACCGCTGGAGGCGTGGACACGCAAGAGATTGACCCCCGGACCATGCAATCCCGGAAAACAAAGGGACTCTTTTTTGCCGGAGAGCTGATCGATATACAGGCCGATACCGGTGGGTACAATCTCCAGGCGGCCTTCTCAACCGGCTGGCTAGCGGGACGAAGCGCCGCACGGCTGTCCTAACGGTTATATATAGAAACCATACGCATGTTAACATCAACGCAAAGACGCTATCGCGCCAGCGCCGATCCCCGCCATGCCTGAACTACCCGAAGTCCAAAGCGTCGTCGATGCCCTGCGCCGCAAGATCATCCCCGGTCGCCGCATTTCCGGTGCAGCGGTGTACTGGGCCAAAACCATCGCCGAACCCGACCCTGCGGACTTCTGCAGGGCAATCAACGGTCGAACGATCAGGCAGATCACCCGCCGCGGTAAATATATCCTGTTTGATCTGTCCGCCGGCCTGACCCTGATGATCCACTTGCGCATGACCGGACGGCTGAACTGGGAGCCCCGGGACCAGCCACGCAACAAACATGAGCATGTGATCCTGGTCCTTGGCGAAACCCATACCCTGCGCTTCCAGGACACCCGCAAGTTCGGTCGTATTTGGCTGACCGCCGCGCCAGAGAAGATTCTGGACCGACTGGGCCCCGAACCGTTGGAAGCAAGTTTTACTGTCGAACGGTTTTCGGCGATGCTGCAGACGACGAATCGCCAGATCAAACCACTGTTGCTGGACCAGCATTTTCTCGCCGGCCTTGGCAATATATATGTCGATGAAGCCCTTTGGGGTGCCAGGATTCATCCACAACGCACCAGCCGATCGCTCACCGTTCATGAGGCCGGGAACCTGCATCGGGCGATTCCGCATGTCCTGAACAAAGGGCTTAAGCACCTGGGCACGTCCCTGGGCAAAGGCAAGAGCAACTTTTACCTGCCGGGCAACCGGCCGGGGGGAAACGCCGACGAGCTCAACGTCTTTCGCCGCACGGGCAAGGCTTGTCCGCGCTGCGGAAGCACGATCCTGCGCATCGTCGTGGCCCAAAGAAGCAGTCATATCTGTCCTGATTGTCAGAAAAAACACCCTTGATCGTACGGTAAAGCAGGATGCATATAGCCTAAAGGCGTGGTGACATGCGCCGCGTGCGTCAGCGCTTCAATTTTAGGGAAGACGGTGCGGGGATGTCTTCATCCTTTAGAATATCCTGGATAACTGTTTTGAGAATGTCGATGCTTTGGCCATTTTTCTCAACCAGAAAGATGTTTCCAGCATTAAAGGCCGAGATGTCGTCGTTTCCCAGTATGGAGAAGAGTACTACCGGCAGTTGGGGAATCCGGTTGGCGATCTTACTGGCTGTCTCGATTGCTTCCATACCCGGAAAATCAGGATCCAGAACGAGCAGGTCGATCCGGCTGCGGCTGTAAACCAGTTTCAACAACTCCTTTGCGCTTTCGACATTGAAGACATGGTATCCGCAGGCCGACAGCTCGCGTCTGAGAAAACGCCTGATGTTGGGATTTCGTTCAGCGATGAGAATGGTATTGCTTTTTCTCATGGTCAATTCTCTGAATGAGGTCCGGCATGCAGATAGACCGTCTGTGGTTCAGGCTTTAAAAGAGACCCCGGGCGGCAACTGGGTCATGTCCAGGGTCAAATCGAATTCGCCGGAACCACCGCCGCGCTTGATGGTGAAACCAAGCTTGCGGCCCAGTGACAGCATGCCTTTGTTCTCGGCCAGCACGGTCCCCCAGATGATTCTGAAGCGGCGCTCCCGGGCGATGTTGAGGCAGGTGGCCAGTAGGTTGGCCCCGATGCCCTTGCCCTGCCAGGGGTCTCCCACCAGGACGGCAAACTCCGCATCCTTCAGGTTGTGCTGAAGGATGACGCGGGCGGCCCCGAGCATTTTTTCCGATGGACCCGATTCCAAAATGGCCACCAGGGCGACCTCCCGGTCGTAGTCGATCTGCGTGAAACGGGCCAGCATGGTCGGTGAAAGCTGTTTCACGGGAGAGAAGAAACGGTAGTAGATGCTCTGGGGAGAAAGGGTGTCGAACAGTTCCACCAGCAGCGGGGCGTCATCCGGGCGGATGGGGCGGATCAGCAGTTCGCCGATGTCCGCCACGTTCACCCGAGATTCATACTGGGCCGGATAGGGGCTGACCGCCAGATGCATCGGGGCCTGGACCGACGCCGGCTTGAGAGCCACACGGGCATCGACGGCGATCGGCTGGCCGTTTTGGATGACCATCGGGTTGATGTCCAGTTCGGTAATCTGCGGGAAATCGGTGGTTAATTGGGCAAGGCGGATCAACACCTCTTCCAGGCGTTCCCGGTCGGCCGGTGGGTGGTTGCGATAGCCTTTGAGCAGCCGGTCGATGCGGGTGCCTTCCATGAGCCGGGCGGCCAGCAGGCGGTTTAAGGGAGGCAGGGCGATGGCACGGTCGTCCAGCAGTTCGGCCAGCACGCCTCCCATGCCGAACAGAATCACCGGGCCAAAGTCCGCATCCTTCTTGACGCCCAGAATCAATTCACAGTCCGGTGTTTGGATCATGGGCTGAATGGTCACACCGTCGATTTTAGCCTGGGGGAAGGCGCTGCGGGCGTTGGTGACCATATGGGTAAAGGTTTGTTTTACCTCGTCAGCGTTCTTCAGATTCAAAGCGACGCCGCCGGCATCCGATTTGTGAGTAATGTCCCGGGAAAGTATTTTCATCACCACCGGAAAACCACAGTCTTGTGCCATGGAACCCGCTTCATCGGCGGAAGCAGCTGCAGTGGTTGGATTCACCGGGATGCCATAGGCGGCGATCAGGGCTTTGGCTTCCGTTTCCGTGAGCAGGCCGCTGGCGGATGCCAGGCCGTTTTCGACCAGGCGGCCGGCAGCCGCCCGATCCACGTGGATGCGGGTGGACAGCCGCGGTGGAATCTGTTGAAGCATTTCGATGTCGCGTGCATGGCGATGCAGGTTCATGAACGCACGCACGGCCCGCTCCGGGGTGTCGAAGGTGGCGATACCGGCCTGGTTGAAAAGCTCCCGTCCTTTTTCCACATCCATACCCCCCAGCCAGGAGGTAAGCACCGGCATGCTGGCGTTTTGGAGCTGTTCGGAAAGGACCCGGGCAACCTCGGTGGCATCGATCATGGCCTGCGGGGCCAGCATGACCAGCAGTCCCTGGACCTCGCGGGCCTTGAGCAGCACCCGGGCTGCGTCGGCATAGCGTTGCGCCGTGGCATCACCGAGCATATCGACAGGGTTTCCGCGGCTCCAGTATTCGGGGAGGACGGCGTCGAGCTGGTCGATGGTGTCCGCCGACAAGGCCACGGGTTCCGCCCCGTAGTCGACCAATGCATCGGCAGCCATGACACCGGGACCGCCGGCATTGGTGAGGATGGACAGCCCGGGCCCACGGGAACGGCCCTTGCGGGAGAGGATTTCCGCCGCGTCGAAAAGTTCTTCGAATGTTTTGACCCGAACGATGCCGGCCCGCTCGAAGGCGGCATCGTAGACCGCATCTTCGCCGGCCATGGCACCGGTGTGCGAAGCCGCCGCGACCGCCCCGGCTCGGGTCCTGCCCGCCTTTAAGGCGATGATGGGCTTGACCCGGCTCACCGCCCGGGCCGCGCTCATGAAGCTGCGGTGGCGGGTCAGGTTCTCGACGTACATGATGATGCTGCTGACCTTGGGGTCGCCACCTAAATAGTCGATGATGTCTCCGAAATCCACATCCAGCATGGATCCCAGGCTGATGAAATGGCTGAAGCCGATATGTTCTTTTACCGAATAATCCAAAATGGCCGCACAGATGGCGCCACTTTGGGAGATGAAGGCCAGTTTGCCCTCAAGGGGCATGCGGGCGGCAAAGCTGGCATTGAGCCGGGCGGCCGTGCACATGATACCCAAACAGTTGGGGCCGATGATTCTGACCTCGCCGCCCGCCGCGGCCTGATAGATCTGTGCCTCATGCTGTCGGCCGCGTTCGCCTGTTTCTTTACCGCCCGCAGAGATCACCACTGCGCCGGCGGCTTTGATTCGTCGGCAATCGGCGATGATCTCCGGTACGGTCTCCATGGGGGTTGCCACCACGACCAAATCCACCGGCGTCTCGATGTGGCTCAAGGCGCTATAGGCGTTTTTGCCCATGACCAGCGGATGTCGCGCATTGACCGGGTAGACAGGACCTTTAAATCCGCCTTCGATCAGGTTGCGCATCACCGCTTGTCCCACCGACCCTGAACGGTCTGAAGCGCCGACAACGGCAATGGACGTGGGGTGAAACATGCAGTCAAGTTGTTCAATGCTCATGATCGTACTCCAACCTCAACGGATCGTATGGTCCTTTCCCCCAATCGTGCGGCACTCATCTTTCAATCGGAATCATCCCGTTTTTCCGGATCATGTTTTGTGCCTCATCGGTGAAGGTGAAGTCCAAAAACTGCTTGACTGCATCAGATGATTCAGCCCGGGTCACATAGTAAAAGGTCTGGAAATAGGGATAATCCTTGTCCGTCGGGGACTTTCCGTCGATATTGACAGCCTTGACGGCTTTTTCATGAGAGGCTGCACCCCGTGAGATGAACGAGACAGCGCCGCAAGGAAAGTGTGCCACCGCCTCAATAGCCATGGTGGAGTCATGGGCCATGAAATCAAATTCAATATCTCTGTCTTTCATTACCTGTCGACGGAAGTTTTTATTGGCGGCTGTATCTGTGGACGGTACGATGACGGTAATCTCAAGATCGGGTCCACCCACTTGTTTCCAATTGTTGACGCTGCCGCTAAAAATATCCTGAAGCTGGGTTTCACTAAGGTTGTCGACGCCACAATTATGGTTAACGATCACCGCTATCGGATCCCGGCAGAAGGGAACCTGAAGAAAGCCGTAATCATGATGCCTGCGGTCCATCGCTCTTGCCGTACTGGCGATATCACAGTACCCACCCATCAAAGCATACAAACTTGAGCCTGAACTGGCGGTTTTAACTTTTACCTCGATGTCGGTGGCCTTGGAAAAAGCTTCCACCTGCTGCTGGTCGAAGGCTTTGTATACCTGATTGGAGCTGTAGAGCTTCAGCCTTTTTTCAACACCGGCGGCAGCCGCCGGGGAAACCGCCCACGCCGCCAGGAAAGCCCCGATGATGATGAAAAACACCAATTTTGCCTTTTTCATGCTTATGCCTCCTTTAATTGGTTGTTAAATAGGATTCGCTTGTTTTCGCGGTGATCCACCATGTAGCGCAGTTTGGCCTTGTTCTTTAGAATTTTCAGCATCTCATCGATTCTTTCCCGGGAAACACCATAGAATCGAAGATAGACATTGCGGTATCCCGTCGGCGCCCGTTCGTAGGTGGAGAGGATGCTGGCCATGCGTCCGCCGAATTCCCGGATCACATTGACGATTTCCATGATCGAGCCGGGGGTGTCCTCCAGCACGAAAGCCAGGTGAAATCCCCTCTTTTTCAGACCGGTGATGTACAAGGTGGCCTTGAACAGATCCGTCTGGGTGATGACCCCGCACAATTGGCCTTGATCGTTCACCACGGGGGCGCCGGATATCTTGCGCGCCAGCATGAGGTCCGCGGCCTCTTCCACGGTCCAGTCCTGATGCACGGTGACCACATCGCGGGTCATGATGTCGGCGACCTTTATTTTTGATATCAGGTAAAGCAGTTCGTGCACATCCAGACTGGTGGCATCCGACGCCGATGCCCGCTTCAGGTCACGGTCGCTGAGGATGCCGCAAAGTTTGCCCTTGTCGACCACAGGGAGCAACCGGATGCGTTTTTCCTTCATCAGGGTGGCCGCTCGTTGCATGGCGTCATCTTTTTCTATGGTTACCACTGGCTTGCTCATCCAGTATCTGATCAGCATGGTTTCCTCCTTTCCCTCTCTTCCGTGCCGCAAAGCGCGGGCAGAGGGATAAATTATCCGTGGTATTCTTCTCAAGGCAATTCGCTAAAACCCGCCGGTATCGTCAACAGCGGTATGGGCGAGCGGCGGTACAGTTTGCGTGCCGTTGAGCCGACCACCACGTCGGCCAGGTTGCTGCGGCCCTTGGTGCCCACCACCATCAGGCCGGGCTTCTCGCTTTCGATCGCCGTGAGCAGTTCCCGGTAGGGAATGCCGGTTTGGACCAGATAGCTGCAATCGACCATGTCCGGATAAACTCCTTCGATGATCGCTTTCATCTGGGTTTCGCGAGTCTTCACCTGCTCGGTGAGGTAGTTCGGAAAAGAGAAGGCCTCATAACCGGTCATGGTTCGCTGAACCAGGTCCAGATCACGCTGATTGATCACGTTGACCAGCACCAGGTCGGCGTCAAGCCGCATGGTCAGCCACACGCTGTAACGCACGATCGTCGCGGAATAGTCGGACAAATCCACGGCCGCCATGATTTTCATTTTCTGTGTCATGGGACGCTCCTTTCTATATAGCTTTTGAATTTTAAATGATGATTTCTCACCCCTGAAAATCATAGAGCAATGGACGTGCCATTTCCACATCATCGGTTAACTGTGAATAACTATCTAAAAAAGATCAATATTTTATAAAATCGGGAGAGCATGACACCCACAGAAGCGGGGGAGGTGTCGGGCTTTTTGCCAGGGTGTAAAGGGAAGCCAAGAAAAAGCCGCGCCCCAACCATCGGGCGCGGCTTTAATGGGTGCTTGAAAAGGCAACATCCTCACGTCCGGCAGCCGATGTCAGGCGTGTGGAATCAAATAAGCAAGGTATCCGACATAACAGCATAAAAGGGTAAAGCCGGAGATACGAGAAACCATAAATCTTTTTTGCATCATCAACCATGTGATGCCACCGATAGCGATCATCACCCAGTAATCGATGACCAACCCGCTTTCAAAAAATCCGCCGGGAATCGTGATCGGATTTACCATGGCGGCCAATCCAATTACGCCGAGAATATTGAACACATTGCTTCCGATCAGGTTTCCGATGCTGATGTCCATCTCTTTTCTCATCGCGGCGACAACCGAGGTCGCCAGTTCCGGCAGGGAGGTCCCAAAGGCCACGATGGTCAGCCCGATAAATTTTTCGCTGACACCTAACTCCTTCATGACGACCACTACGGCATGGATGAGTACCTGGGCGCCGACGATCACGCCGGCGATTCCAACAATGATCAGAAGGATCTGCTTGGTTTTCGACTCGACGATCCCGATATCCGACAATTCCTCGCCGCCAGCAGGCAACTCGGCGGTTACCGTCGTCCCGTTTTCTGCAACCAGAACCACGGTGCTGTTCGTGTTTGAGATCCGGTAATTATAGATCGTGTAAACGATCACCCCCGCAAACAGGGTAATCCCTTCGAGCCTGCCGATCGTCGAATTCATCGAAATCAGCAGCAGATATACCGAAATGGCGATCATCAGCGGGATGTCCCGCCTGACGACGGATTTGTCGCTTGTAATCGGCATTAAAAAGGCGGCCAAGCCCAGTATAAGGGCAATATTGCAGATATTGCTGCCGACGACATTTCCCACGGCAATCATGCTCTTTCCTTGGATGGACGCAACAGCACTTACCACCAACTCCGGTGCGGACGTCCCGAAGGCGACGACGGTCAAGCCGATGACGAGCGGTGTTACCCCCAGGCTCCGGGCAAGGTTTGAAGATCCTTTGACGAGCCATTCGGCACCATAATATAGCAAAACGAATCCGAGCAGCACCAAACCATATTGAATCCACATAGTATTGCCTCTCCTTTCAGACTGCGGGCGATCGATTACGGCGAAAGTCTCAACTTGTACGAATTCACACCGCATAG
>NZ_JBFELV010000169.1:0-9682 GCF_041551955.1 Desulfosarcina sp. | reverse complement strand
CGCGTTAAACAGGCTGCTGATGGAATTGCCCACGCTTTCTTCGATCACCCGCTGCACGTCGTCCGACTCGCCGAGTTGGCCTTGGGTGGTGGTTGCTGTGTTTTCCGCACCGCCGTGGGTCGAGGTTGCCGAAAAGCCCTCCTCCCTTTCCACGGGGGGCAATGATTCTGCCCGGCATACCTGAACGCCCCCCAGCATTGAAATGGCAAGTCCCAAAAGCAAAAAACGCAAACCGCTGCACAGGCTGTGTCGCATCGCGTTGCTCTCAACTCCAAGGAGAGAGGGCACTCGTCCCTCTCTCCTATCCATTAGTAATATCAATTTCGATGGATGGTTGGGTGGTTTCCCATCAAACCATAAGCAAATGGATCTCCTGCCTAATTCAGATCCGCCGCAATGGCGTGGATATTGGCCTGGTTGACCAGGTCACCCGATGCCTGGTTGACGCTCACGATGCCGGCGTTCCCGTTGATGGAACCCGTAATCGAATCCGACCGGAGGACGGCAAAATGGACCAGGAAACTGTCAGCATTGACTTGCTTCAGTGTGGCTTCACCCAGCGCACCGTTGGTTACCGGGTCGAGCCCAGCAGCCAGGGCCGCAGAGTTGAGCTGGTTGTTGATGTTGCCTGAAGACTGGTTCACGCCCACGATGCCGTTGTTGTCGCTGATGCTCCCTGAAATGGTGTTCTTATTCTCGGAGCGAATACCAACGATAAAGTTGAACATGCTGGCCTGGACGCCGAACCCATTGGCCTCCACCAGTTGCTTGTCGCCGGCGATCACCGCCATGGCGGACAGGTTGGCCTGGTTGTTCATGTTGCCCGGGCTCTGGTTGACGCCGACCACGCCGCTGTTGGCGTTGATGGAGTCGAGCACCTCGGCGGTTCTCTCATTGTAGTCGAAAAGTTCTACGGTGACTGCTTCATCCACGGTATCGGTTTGGGTTACCTGCGTCGGAAAACGATCGCCGGTTTGCGGGTCGTAGCTGTCCTTGTACTCCTTCTCCGTGGTGGTTGTCGTCACCGTGGTTTCGTCTCTGGTCGCACCAACATCCAAATACCTGTTTTCAAGGTTCATCTGCTGGGCCCAGGTCTCCGCCTCACCGTCGGCATTGACCTCGATCTCCGTGTTGAAAAAAACGTTGATGTGTTTGTAGGTGTCGATGGTAATAATCTTGAGCTTGTCGAATTTGCCATACATCTCTGTACCGGCGTAATCGTACAAATTCTCATTGATTGTTATTTCCTTGGTTACCGTGGGCTGCGGACCATCATTGTCCAGCACACGAACTGCCGGATCGGCTAAAAGTGCTTCTTGAGCCGCGGCGATACCCGAAAAGGCAACGCACATCGCCAGGGCCAACCCAATCGATAGTATTTTTTTCATAATCTCCTCCTTTGATTAAAATGGGCCACCTCTTTGAACGGAACTTCATGCCGCTCTCGATCTCCAATACCTGCACGGCTACCAACCGTATTTAAGGTTGCGTCTGCCCTCCTTTCGTTTGGTCTCTACTGGTCGCTAAAAATCAGGCGATTGGTCTGTTTCCCGGCAATGCCGGAGTCATAGCTGATGTTTTGAATATTCCCGGTTCGTGGCGAATCGCTTTCATCCCATAGGATGATCCGACCGGTATGGGTTGGCGATGTGCCATGGCCCATTTCTCCGTCGCCCTTTCCCTTGCCCCGGATGCGATTCATTTCATCATCCGTTAATTTTACCCCCAGGCTAATGGGCGGTGGTTCAAGGGGTGCTGCTTCCGAAAAGGCTATGGGTGCAATAGCGATGTCGGCGGATGCAAAATAGTGATCTTGGGCGTCGGCCGGGGTGGCACCGGGCGTCAGCAGACACGCCAGTAAGATAAAGGCAAGCAATAATTTCTGTACTTTTTTCATCTATATGCGCCTTTGTGAATAATACGGAGACACGCCAAAGGGCTTGGGCAAGGTGAACACTCAATTAGCAACTAACAACTTCTGTGCCATGCATACAGGTGCCTGATATTCTTTGTAATTAAAAAATGCCCACGTCAAGCAGGTGTAAAGTATGGTTGACACTGGTTCCGGGAAAACCCGTGATATCCCCCTCATTCACCACTTTTTCGATAGGTGTAAATGATACTGACACTGGACTGATGGTGTCAGCGACGATGTCTTATCCGTTGAAATTGCTCGAAAGCATCGGCCGGAGACGGCGCCCGGGCGGGGCCGAGATTTTTCAGCCTTGCCGATCCCTCGTATGGGGCTGTTTTCGCCTGCCGACGGTTGCATAAAGAATGAAGGAAAAAAAAACTTGAAATGCACAATGAATTGCACCATAATTTTAGCATTATCTGAATACTCACCCAGTATCCTGACGACAGCCATTCTCGATTGCCCATTTTAAAACCGCGATAACGAGCGGATTCCTCGCCCCTTGTCGGCACGAAGCAGAGATCCCGATCATCGAGGCCGCGGGGAGGGTTCAAACACGAAAGTAAACGTATCCGCCGCTGTTTCCGGCGGAATCATTGGACGACCGCCAATCGACTGCTGCAGAGCAAAAGATATGGATGACAAGTCGCCTTTGATCAATCAGGGGGGAGAATGCCAAGCATGCCTGACATGAATGTACGTCACTGCCGATACCTTGCTATTCTGTTCGTGGTTGCATTATGGTCAACCCACTGTGTGGCTGCCATGCCCGGCCATCCGTCTCCTGAATCATCCGGTGCAGCATTCCTTGATGATCGCTATTCGCGAACCGCCACCGCTGAGAACACCGCTTTGCCGGCGCTGCTGGCTCAGTCGTCCATGGCCGATCCGGCATCCGAAGCGCAAAACAATCCTCCGGAAGGGGGGACGAGGCGAAGCGTCAAGAAGGATACCGAGGAGATTTTGGTACAAGAGGGTGGCGTTCTCATTCCCAAGGGCACCCTGATTTTGGAACCGTCCATCAACTACGTCCACATTCAGAACAACCGGCTTGCCGTTAAAGGTTACAGTATTTTTAATGCAATCCTTTTCGGTAAATTTGACGTCGAAAAGGTCAGAAGGAATATATTGACAGCGACCCTGACCGCTCGCTACGGCATCACGAACCGGTTGCAGGCGGAGTTGTTCGTACCATATGTGTACCGTACGGAGGAGATGATCATTCCCGCATCGATCGTGGCCGAAGAGGGAAATCAGGACGCATCGGCGCGGGATCACGGGATTGGAGACATCGGGGGCAGCATCAACTACCATGCATTCCGTTCCCGCGGCGGAAAGCCCGACATTACATTGAATCTCAGGTTCAAATCACGTTCGGGCAGAGATCCGTTTGGATTGGAAACCCAGACGGTCGCAGGGCGGGAATTCCCCAATGAGCTTCCCACGGGAACCGGTTTCTACGGCCTGTCGGGCGGGTTTACCATGGTAAAAGTCAGCGACCCGGTGGTATTTTACGGATCGCTTGCCTATGCCTGGAACATGGAAAGAGATGTGGGAGATGTCGGCAAGATAAATCCGGGTGACAGTATCGAATATAATCTGGGAATGGCCACCGCATTGAGTGAAAGAGCCTCGCTTAGCTTTTCATTTCAGAATGCATTTACCGGTGAGACAACCTTGGCCGGCGAGGACATCTCCGACTCGAAACTGATCAGCGCCAGTTTGTCCCTGGGGGTCAATTATCGTGTATCACAAAAATATTCCTTGTTCGGCGTTATCAATATCGGGTTGACTGACGATACACCCGATTTTCAGGTGCAGCTCAACATTCCATTCAATTTCAACCTGTTTTGATGGGTTGCGCCGAATCCTCGCAATTTGAACGAAAAATAGAACCTTTATCGGGCTGGCAGCGCGATGTCGAGCTTTTTAATCAGCGTGTAGACATAGGGCCGGCTGATTCCCAGGGATCGGGCGGTCCGAGATATGTTGAATTGGTGGGATGTCAGCGCCGACTTTAGAATCTGACGCTTCAGTTTTTCGTCCGCTTTTTTCAGGCTCGATATATGATCCGTGTTTTTGCTTGGCGGCAATTCCATGTCTTCCGGGCGAATCCAGTCATCCTGAACCACCACCGCTCTTCGAATACGGTTAATCATCTCCCTCACGTTTCCTGGCCAGACGTGTTGGCAGATGGATTCAAGCGCTTCGGCGGTGAAGCCCTTGCAGTTCCAATCGCGTTCCATCTTGATCTTTTTTAGGAAATATTTGGCCAGTACTTCCTTGCAGGCGTCTCTTTCACGCAAGGGGGGCAGATGGATCGTGAAACTGGCAATCCGGTGAAAGAGGTCCCGTCGGAAGAGACCCTTTTCTACAGCCGCTTCCAGATCGACATTCGTCGCCGCAATGACTCTTACATCCACCACCTGTCCGTTGAGCGCACCAATCCGGTATATCGTCTTGTCTTCTAAAAAACGCAGCAGTTTGGGCTGCAGCTTTAACGGTAGGTCTCCGATCTCGTCCAAAAACAGTGTTCCCTTGTCGGCAATTTCAAATTTCCCTTTTTTGGCTTGAATCGCTCCAGTGAAAGCGCCCTTCGTGTGACCGAACAGTTCGGCCTCGATCAATGACTCGGGTATCGCGGAACAGTTGATCACGACAAAAGGCCGATCTTTGCGATCACTTCTCTCATAGATCGCCCTCGCGGTGAGCTCTTTTCCCGTGCCGCTTTCACCCAATATCAACACCGGCAGTTCGGTGGGCGCCACTTTGCGGATATGCTTAAACACGGTTTTCATCGCCGTCGAGACGCCCACGAATTCCTCGACAGGATCCAGCTCCGGGGATGATTTGATCGGCGCGATTTCCTCTGTCAGGCATCTTCTGATTCGGTGCAGGTCATCTATGGTGAGATTTTTCAAGCAATTCGTCATACTGCGCAACAGGCACTCTTTTTCCCAATAGGCGAAGTATTCAGTGGAATGAAAATTTAATTTCCAACCGCAATGGGGGCATTGGATGTCAGCCATGTCCGTAGTTTGGCCACAATAATCGCATTCTTGATTGCCCTTGATCGATGCTGAAATGGTTCGCCACAGCTTTTGTTGGCTGCCTTTTTCCATACCCAAAAAGGAGACGCCAATTTTGCGGCTGTCCTTGTGTGCGATCTTACAGGTAGCGGTCAGATCGTTCTTTCCGTCGGCAGAAAGTTGCAGTAGCACATTGTCGCCCGTGCTTGCAGACAAATGGTCGGTCATGTGTTTGAGGTCTAATCCAGCGCCTCCCATTCCGATGTCTGAGACTTGATAAAGGGTTTTTTTGCCATCAGAAGATACGATGTAAGCCTGTCGATCACTCTTTGCACGCGGCGATAAACGAACCACTTTTCTCACCTCTTATTCGACGACCGGTAACTGCTGAACCGAAAAGCGTTGAAAAAATGAGCATGGATATTTTTTTAACGACATCCGATGATGCGCAAAAACCGCTATGGAGAGTTTTGGATACTGCCACAAGCGCTTGGTGGTTAGGTGCTCAACTGAGGATGAATTTACTGTATTTCAGTTTAGAGCGGATGGATAGGGAGCTTAACGTTTAGAATCACGCGATGAAACTCAAAAATTATGTGGCATAATATTATCAGTAATTGATAGTGTTAAGCGTAAAGAAGGGCCTTGTCAATAAAAAATAAAACCCGATGCCCGCGAGATGAGTATTATTACTCAAAGGGCGTTGCCCAGATGGGTATTAATACCTATAAAAAAGCTTTATGGCGGGCGATTTAATGATGTCACCCCCCGAATAGGCTTCAGAAGGGAACGGCTAATAATCCGCCTTCTTTGCGCAGAAACCAAATCTCATGTTTGCGCGGCCCATAGTATAATCCCACCGAAGTATTACTTCTGAAGGAATGAAAGAGGTTCGTTAGTGGTTGACAAATACGTCCTCACGCTCAGCGTGACGGACCCATGGACGAAACCACGTCAACTTGGATGCAGTCTGTTTTTTTATGCTTATTTTAATAAATATTGATCTTTCCGGCGGGGTCCGCGTGTTACAGTAACCTGAATTACATTATGTTGTAAGGAGCTAATCTATGAAAACCACATACACATTTTTGCTTATACTATTTTTTACGGCCACGGCCACCACGGCCGCGGCCGGCGGGCAGGTTGTCGCCTATGACGTCAAGGGGGAGGCCTTCGAGGGGTATTTTACTTCACCGGCGGACAATGCACCCCTGGTGCTGCTGATCCATGACTGGGACGGCCTGACCGACTATGAAGTCAAACGCGCCGACATGCTGGCTGAAAAAGGGTACGCGGTCTTTGCCGCCGATCTGTTCGGCGCCGGTGTCAGGCCCACCGAAGTCAAGGACAAGCGCCAGCACACCGGCGAGCTTTACAAGGACCGGGAACGCATGCGCAGCCTGATTGTCGGTGCACTGGATGCGGCCAGGGCCAGAGGTGCAAGGGTGAACAATGCCGTGGCCATGGGGTACTGTTTCGGTGGCGCCGCCGTGCTCGAGTTTGCAAGGTCGGGGGCTGACATGAAAGGATTTGTCACCTTCCACGGCGGATTGAGTGCGCCGGAGGGCCAGGATTACGGCAAGACCAGGGGCAAGCTGCTGATCCTGCACGGCACGGCCGACACGAATATTACCATGGACCATTTTGCCATGCTGGCCAATGCATTGGAGGAAAAGGGCGCGCCCCACGAAATGATTGCCTACGGCGGTGCACCGCACGCCTTCACCGTCTTTGGCTCCGATCGGTACCGAAAAGATGCGGATGAGAAGTCCTGGAAGCGTTTTGGAGAGTTTCTGGAAGAGACGTTGAGGTAGGCTCAAGCCACTTTTAGAAATTCCACCTTCTTCACCCCGCGGGTGAAACCCAGGGTGGTGGCGACCATGTCCAGGTTATCCTTCGGCGCCTGATTACACACCCTGGCTATGAATCCACACGACGGTTTTTCATGCTTGACGGCCTTACCGTTTGTCCGGTCGATCACCAAAGCCCCGCACCGGCGGCCCTGGCTTTTTCCAGCAGCGTGCGGTCGTTTCTGGCTGCCAAGCGGTCGATGTCCGCCCCGTATTGATGGAAAAAATCATACTTCTGCACGCCCAGCGATAACGGGATCAGGTTAAGCCATTCGTTGAGATGATCGTAAAACTGCGGGAAAAATGCAGGTGGTTCGGGATCGCCGCGGGAAATCACAATAAGCAGGCGTCTCCCACCTGGAAACGCCGAATCGATGGACGGCTGACCGCTCTGCGGATCTTGTTTAAATTCCAGGAACGAATAGAGCCGGTCGACCAGCATTTTGAATTGTGCCGTCACGTGAAACCAATACACCGGTGTCCCCATGACAATGGCATCGTAGGCCGTCATTTCCTGAAGCAAGGGGGACAAGTCGTCCTTCTGCACACATTTGCCTAGATGCTTTTTGCATCCTTCGCATCCGATGCACCCGTTGATAGTCAGGTCTCTCAAGTTGACCAGGCGGGTGTGTGCGCCTTCCTGGGCTGCGCCAGCCAGAATGGCTTCCACCAGGGTCTGGGTGTTGGCTCCTTTTCTCGGGCTTGCATTGATGCCGATCACTTTCATTTAGGCTCCTTTCGCTTCCTATATGGTAAACGGACGGTCACCCGTCACTGGATACGGGATTTTTAAATATGGTGGTTCGCTGGCGGCAGGGCTGCGTCTAGTTTTTTTCAGATGTCAGGACGGTTGCCCTGAAAACCGGTAACGAGTTCTACGACGCTGATCCCGACCAGAAGCACAACCAGAAACCATAAAAAAATCAGGCCGCGCAACGGCAACGACAGGTCGCCGAAGACGAGCCACCCGCCAAGCACCAGGCCGCCGCATAGGTTGATGGCAATCGCTCCGCCAAGCCCTAAACCCATACCGGTTCCTGTTTGGTTGCGCCTTTCCATCAATAGGGCAATGCCGATTCCGAACAGGACCCCACCGAGAATGTTCGCGTAAAAACCATGGGCGGCCGGCGGCACGCCCAGCAGCTCGACCAGTCCGTCCGAAAATACGATCAACATCACCCCCAGCAGCAGGTTGATGATCGCGTCGATGGTGAGCAGGGTGACGCGCCGCATGACATCGCCTCCTTAGTTCAGTTTGAATGCCATGAATTGGATGTCCGCTCCCCTGGACCGCGCAGCTTGCTCGTAAGCGGAAACCACTTCACCGGTTCCTGATGTGCTGCAGTCGCTCCCATGAGCCGAGTTAGAAATTTTGACTTGGCTCCCGCCCCATCGTCGGACCGATTCCCGGGTGTAGTCATAGAGCAGATCACTGTCCGTCTTCAGGTACACCGTGCCGCCGGGAAGAAGCAGGTTCGCATACGCATCAAGAAAGGAAGGGGAGGAAAGCCGGGACTTGACTGTCCGATGCTTGGGGTGCGGGTCGGGAAAGGTCAGCCAGATCTCGTGGATCGAGCGTTTCAGAAAAAATTCCCCGATACGCTCGATCCGCGCACGCAGGAAGTGGACATTTTCAAGGCCCTGGGCAAGCGCCTTTTCAGCCCCGACACAGATGCGATGACTCTTGAAATCGATTCCCACACATAATTTGCGTGGATTGGCGGCGGCGAGTGCCAGACTGTATTCTCCTTTCCCGCAGCCCAGTTCGAGGACCTTCTGCATGCCCTGATACCGCTCGTCGTGCCAGGGATAAGAGCCAGGCGATGGTGATTCACCGAGCACCGAAAAGGTGACATTGGGCAGACGTTTGACGCGTTCGTACTTGAGAAGCTTGTTTTTTGGCATGGTTATTCCTGTGTTTTCATCAGCCTGCCAAACGCTTCGTGCGGGCTAATCGGGGTTCCTTTTCATTTTAATCCAGGCGCCAACCTTGCTGCCTGCGATCGAACAAAGGGGCATGATCAATAACAGCGAAATCAACCCCTGCATTTCCGACGCAACCGCCCACGCGGGCAATTCAGAATAAGTGCCCATGTAGCCGATCAGCCCCACCATTTGGGTATACAAGCTGACGACAATCGCACCAAAAACATACAGCAACCCTCTCAGAACTGTGATTTTGCTGAAATAACCCAACACCATCGCAAAAAGAAAACATAGCATGAAATCTGCCATATTCGCGAAGATCATGTTGACAATATTGTTTAAAATGACGAACTGGGTATTTGCGTTGGTTGCTCTGACGGTCTCGATCAGAAGGGGAGACAAGATATACGAGAACAAATAATTCGATAAATACCCAGACACCAAGCCCATACCCATCCACATAAATGGGATTAACCATTGCCTGTCTGTCCTGCTGTTGCTCAGCATTAAAATAGATTTTCCTCATTGCTGCAAAGTAAGCGGGGCACGATAAGACGCATCGGCGACAAATGTCTTACAGCCAGGGTGTTAGTCCCTTTACGTAGCTTTCTACAGCCTCGAATGGTGTTGAGTACCCATTGCGATCTGTGGAGAGATAAGAAAATAAACATTGATTGATCGACATTTCCATTGCGTTGATCCGCTCCGGCGAGTACAGACCCATGGTCATCCGTTTCATTTCGGTTATGCTTCCTGTGAGTTTTCGATTTCCATTCTTGCCAAGGGAGGGCGTTGCCGGGTTGCGATACCATGGGCATGATTGGATGATTTCTTCGGCGATGGTCAAGGGGTCACGAAAATGTGATTTACGACGAACCAGCGTGAATAGCGTATATTCGTGAACGATGAGTAGTATCGAGGTACGGCTGATCATCACCGCGTCCACCTTCCAGTAATCTCCT
>NZ_JBFELV010000168.1:0-9760 GCF_041551955.1 Desulfosarcina sp. | reverse complement strand
CATCAACGGTAATGGCAACCATCAGACAGACATGCATAGCGGTGGGTTCCCTGATTGAAAATAACGGATAGGATGCAAAATGTCGGACCATCCTTATCATAAAATCAAGCCACTTAAAATATAAAGCATGGGCATAAAGTTTTCGATCACAAGGCCGATGAAGAAGTGTGTCGGGACTTTCGTCCACCCACGCACTGCCAATTCAACAATTTGATTATGGCCAAAATCAACAGAAACCGGTATATAAACCTCCAGATAAGGATTTGGGACTTCATCATCGCTCATCACCGTGTCATGGTTGCGACTTTCTCGCTTTGCCTTGCCAACATCCTTTTCTGGGAGTCTATCACACGACACAGATTAACCGATTTGACAGGATCCTTAGGTCTTCCGAGAAAGGTGTTCCCATGAAAGTGGCCTGCGAAAACTGCAGCAAAGCCTTCGAGCTTCCCGATGACCGCCTTCCCACCGGGAAAAAAGTCTCATTCCCCTGCCCTGGCTGCAAATCGAAAATTACGCTGGACCTCAGGGAGAAACCGGAGCCAGCGCCCGAACCGGTAAATACAGCGACCGATGGTTCCGCTGGAAAGGTGGTTATCACTCCGCTTGATGAAAAATCATCGGAAGACCTGGACGGCACCGATCTGAAACGCAAAATTCTGAAAAGCCTCAAAGATCTGCCGGCGATGCCAAAAATCATCTACAAAGCGCGGGAGGTCATGTCCAACCCCATGTCCGGGTTCAAGGAGATTGCCGAAGTGATCGAAACCGATCAGGCCATTGCCGCCAAGGTCCTTCAGGTGGCCAACTCGGCTTATTACGGGATGTCCGGGATGGTCTCTTCGATCCACCAGGCTACCGTCGTTCTCGGACACAAAGTATTGGAGCAGGTCATCACCATGGTTTCCGCCACCAGCCTGCTGGGGAACCACCTCAAAGGCTATCGGATGGGGTCTGGCACCGTATGGCAGCATTCATTGGCCGTGGCCCTGTGTTCACGATTGATCGCCAAAGACCGCGCGCCGGCAATGGAAAACGACGCCTTTTCCGTCGGGCTGATCCACGATGCCGGCAAGCTGGCCCTGGATCGCTATCTCCTGGAACGAAAAGCCCAGGTGGACCAAGCGCTGGCTGCCGGTGTTAATTTTCTGGAAGTGGAAAAGCAGGTGCTTGGTTTCGACCACACGGAACTGGCCTCCGAGCTGTGCGCCAAATGGAAGCTGCCGGAAAACCATGTAAGCGCAATGCGATTTCACCACGACCCCGGAGCATCCAAGGGCAACCAACTGGCTTACATCATTCATTTAGCCAATCACATCGCCCAACAGAGCGGGATTGGAAGCAGCTTCGATGCCACGCTGTACGAACTGGATCCGCAAGCCCTGGCGTTTCTCTCTTTGGATGAAGAAGATTTGACCCTGTACAACCAAGCGATGATCGAAGCTGTCAATCAGATTACCCAGAGCATGGCATAGGCGGCTTTTTTCTATAATAAGGAGTAAATTGGATGGCCGAAAATGAAAAGACGCTGACAACTGCTGAATTTTCACATATGACAGGCATCTCCGTTTCCACGATCACCCGGATGCTGAGACGGGAAACGATTCGGGGGGTGAAACGCAGCGGGAAATGGGCCATTTACGAATGCGAGCTTCAGCACCCGGCCGTTGCGGCCCCAAAAGATCCCGGAGGAATATCGGCCGGCGTGGAACCCGATTTTAAAACACCGGCGGCGGCAACGCAAACATACGATGTCGATGCGTTTGTCCAAATGACCTATTTAACAGAAAAAGGGGTTCGCCAGTGGCTTAAAACCGGCCGTCTGTCAGGCCGCGCCGGTGCAGACGGCAGCCTTCGGGTGGATGCAGCCAACCTTGACCGGCCCGAATTCCGACACCTGATCCGAGAATAAGTCGATCACCTTCCCGTGTTCTCTCTTTGCGTTGACATTCACCTAACCACCGTTTCAGCCAGTTGAATGTGTCCGGGGGACAACGTAGTCAGCCCTCCCAGCGGACCCGACGAGCGGGATCTCTGCTTGGCCCCGGACTGACCGCGGGCAAGGTTCTGCCTGTATTAGAGCGAATCGGACGGATAGACTTCCGCACGGTGTGACTGAATTTTTTCTTTGGTTTTGATCAGCTGCTTTTTAGCTTTGTCGACCACCAGATCGATGGCTTCATTCCAGGCACTGCTCTCTTCTTTGGCGTGGACATCAAAACCCTTTCCACTGAGGTTGACATCCACGATTTTTCTTAGTTTTTCTTCCTGGAAAACCACATCTGCGGTTCCGGAATGGGGCATGATTTTATCAAGACGCGCAAGCTTTTCTTCAAGGTAGGATTTTAGGAAATCTGAGGAGTCAACACCTTTGAAGGTGACCAGAATTTGCATATCACGTCCTCCTTTCGCGGCAGTCCGGCCCACTCACCACTGCGGTTGCCTTCCCCTTGTTTCCACGGACCGGTGGGGGGGTGAATGATTTGAAATCGAACCGAGATTCGGTTAAGAAACGGCAACGCCTCCTTTCATTGGCTGACGACCTTCATCCGAAACCGGAGTCAGTCGGTTTTTATAGTGTATCATCGGCTGAAAACCGAGACAATCAAATCCTTGGCTTTTTCCAACAACGGTTTCCTGAATTTCACCTTTAGGTACAGGTCGCCGTTTGGGCCGCCGTTTTTACCGGTGGCACCCATCTGGGAAAGACGAATTTGCTGGCCGTCCCTCGTACCGGCAGGAATACTGACCACCAGTTTTTTAGAACGCCGAAGGTGATGATAGGGGTAGGGACCACCGGATCTGGCAAATTCCGGTGCCAGATGGATGGTGTCGCGAATATCCCGCCCCGTCTGCGGAAGACTCAATCCGGTGACACTTTGCAACAGGTACCTGGCAAATCGACCCAAACCCGGGGAAGTACCGGATGCCATGGCTTTTCCCCGACGCCTGCCGAACCCTTTGCGATAGATGAATCCACTGCCGTGAAGACCATGCTGCCTGAAGGCAAATCGCTTGTACCCCGACCCGTAAAAATCGCTGAATATGGCGTCCACACCGCGAAGGCCGAACGAACGGGCCATCTCCTCGAAAATCTCATGAACATCGGAGCCACTGAAGATATCCTGTTCGGTATAGGTGTTTCTGAACTGACCATAGGCGCTATCGCCAAAACGGCTGCGCATGGCATCGTATGCACGCCGCTTCTCCACATTGGACAACACCGCGTAGGCCTCGTTGACAGACTTCATCATTTCTGCACGCTCTGGATGCTTTTCGTTGCGGTCCGGATGATATTTAAATGCCAGTTCCCGATACGCCGCCTTAATTTTTTTCGCCTCCGCATGTTGATCCACACCGAGTATCTGGTAGTAGTCCCGCTGTGCCATACGCCCGTTTTCCCTTTAAAAAAATAAGTTTAACACCCTCGTACAGATGAAAACGATCATTATTCGATAATATAGTCATGAATCGGCCCTTGGCGATGCAAAAAAAAACCGACCCAAAAAATCGTTTAAACCGATTCACGTGCCAATTGCCGACGAATCGGCTCAAGCATTCTGGAAATACGCCGAATAGCAGATTATCATGCATGATAAAAAAAATGGCATCAAAAAGGTGAAATTAAACCTGATCGCCTTGTTCATCAGTTCGATGGTATTGATGGCTGCGGTATGGGCCCGACAGGCATTTGCATGGGGCGTGTCTCCGCATGGTCGCTACTATTTGACGGCTATCCTGATCATCAGCTGCATCCTGACCGTGATTACGTTGTTTCGATGGCTGCGGTTTCGTCACCACCAGCCGATATCAACCGATGATGCAGATCAGGAAGCAGCCGAGCGGCACCGCCAGCACTATCGGGTACAATTTGATGAATCGTCACATCCCCTTTTCGTCCAGAGAACCGATGAACGCCACGCCGCCAGCCAGTTCACTTGCCCCGTCCGCGATATCTCGGAAACTGGCATCAGCCTGGTCTGCACGGGTATATACGCGCTCGGGAAAACGGTTCAGGGGGAAATCATCTTTGGCAGCGGCCGGACGGCGCCGGTGAATGGCATGGTCATACGAGAAGAGGCCGGCCTCACCTGTCTGCGTCTTCACTGCACCATCGATCCACCCTTGTTGATGGCGGAACAGCGTGAGCAAATTGCCTGCGAAAAGGGCAACATCCCCCGACCGGCAGTCAGTAACACCTTGCTGGACACGGCGACCGGGCCTCTTCCCAGCCACTTCCCCAGGGGAATCTGCCGGTTAAAACGCCGGTAAACGATCCTCACGTTCAAGTAGTCGACCCCTTCGGCCTCGGTCAACCAATGATCGATCTTGCCGATCGCAGCAATCAGCGGCGATGAATGCCATTGGCCAGGTCGCATCACTAACGGCTGCAGGCCCCATCGGCACGAAAGGGCTCGGATGATTGCATCCGAACCCTTTGGTTAAGTCAAAGCTACCGATCGCGATGAGTATTTATGGCCTACAGCTCCCAGGGTGAGGGAACCGCGCCGGCAAACGTCTTGGGCATTTTAAACTCGCCACTTTCCACCGTGAGTCTCACCAAACGGGAAGCTTCTTCCATCCCCATGGTATTCATCATGGCAAAAGGCCCCATGGGCCAGGCCAGCGAGGTGCAGATTCCCAGTTCCAGGTCTTTGATGGAGACCACCCCTTTTTCGATGAGGTGGGTGGAAATGGTGAAGATGGACCCCAGCAGTCGGTCTTTGACGACGTTGAGCAAGGCGGTGTCCTCGGCTACGGGTCCGTCTTCCAGATTCCAGGGGTTGCCACTTTCAAACTGGCTTTTAAGCTGATCGGGCACTGCCGGGTAGCCGACATCCGTATCGGCCAGATAGTCGTTCATGGAAACGGCGGCATGGTAGCAGGTGCCCAGACCGGATCCGTTTTGCACCCACATGATCCCGAAGCGCACGTTCAAGGCCAGTTGGGAAATGCGCTCAAGGGTAGCCACGTTGTATGCGTCGCCATAAAAGGAGTCAAGCATCATGTAGCTGGAGATGAAAACGGGGTTGATGGCAAATCCGGGGAAATCTTTTACTGAAATGGGCACTTTACGGTTTTTTTCCGCAAAAGCCATCAAGGCGGAAAAGGTCTCGTCACTGGTATCCTTTTGTCGGATCACCTCCACCAACCGGTTGATGTTGGCTGGAAAGAAATAATGCAGGCCGGCGGTTCGCGAAGGGTTGGAAACCGACGCCATCAGCCGTTCGATGAGAAAAGTCGATGTGTTGCTGACCATAATGGCATCGGGACGGCATACCTTGTCCAGGTCCTTGAAAATCTGGATTTTCAAATCCATTTTTTCCACTGCCGCCTCGATGACCAGGTCGCAAGGGGCCAGGTCCTGATAGCGGGCGGTTCCCGATATCATACCGGCCACCCGGTCCATCTCCTGCTGGGTCATTTTACCCTTGGCCACCCGTTTTTCAAGGGCTGCCTTGACCCATCGATCATACATGGAATGAACCAGCTCGTCATTCAGCTCCTTGAAAATGACGCGGTAACCGGACGATGCTGCATTGAGTCCGATGGCCGCACCCATAACGCCGAACCCAACGATTCCTACGGTTTCGATTGTCGCCATCTCTCCTCCTTTTCCATTAACGTGATGTACCCGGCCATTGCTTCGGTACAATGGTGGCAGTCGTTTAAAATAGCCTACAAATCTATATGGTTATGCAAATAGCTTAAAACGAGACAGGCTGAAATGCCTCTTTTTATCTCACCCTTGCGGCACAGGGTCAAGGCTATTTTTTAACTACATTAAAGCTATATTGTCCATGGTAAGGGAAAATAAGCGGTTGGATTGCTTGTATTGAGCGGCCGGATGGCTATATTGCCTCTTGTTCAAAAAACGCAATCCATACGAAACGAGCAGATATGTCCTCTTTCTTAGCCAACGAAAAAATTCGCAATATCGCTATTATCGCCCATGTCGACCATGGCAAGACGACCCTCGTGGATGCCATGTTCCGCCAGAGCGGCCTTTTTCGGCAAGGCCAGCAGATGGACGAACGGGTCATGGACAGCATGGACCTTGAGCGGGAGCGTGGCATCACCATTGCCGCCAAGAACTGCTCCGTGGTGTACCAGGGTGTAAAAATCAACATCGTGGACACACCCGGCCATGCCGATTTCGGCGGTGAGGTGGAACGGGCCCTGTCCATGGTGGACGGTGCCATCCTCCTGGTGGACGCCTCCGAGGGCCCATTGCCCCAAACCCGTTTCGTGCTGCAAAAAGCCCTCAAATCCAAATTGAAAATCATCGTGGTAATAAACAAGGTCGACCGCAAAGATGCCAGGTCTTCTGCGGTGCTCGATCAGGTGTACGACCTGCTCATCGACCTGGATGCCAATGAAGATCAGCTGGAGTTTCCCCTTTTTTACGCCATCGGGCGAGACGGTGCGGCGGGAACCGCCCCCAACCAGTTGGCCGAAGACCTCCACCTGCTTTTTGACGCCATCGTCAGAGATATCCCCCCCCCTCGGTTCGATCCTGACTCACCGTTTCAGATGCTGGTCTCCGACTTGGGTTATTCGGACTACCTGGGTCGTCTGGCAGTGGGGCGCGTGGTGGGCGGCAAGGCCGAATCCAGGCACCGGCTTATCCGCATCGATGCAGACGGTAACCACCGGCCCCTGAAAGTCACCCGACTGCAAATATACGAAGGTATGGATATCACACCGGTATCTGTGGTAGGCGCCGGTGAAATCGCCATCCTGTCCGGTATCGATGAGGTAACCATCGGCGATACCATCTGCACGGAAGATGCCCCCTTTGCCCTGCCCCGCATCACCGTCGACCCGCCGACGGTGTCCATGCTGTTCACGATCAACGACGGTCCGCTGGGCGGCAAGGAAGGACGCTATGTGCAGTCGGCGAAAATCAGGGAACGACTGCTCAAAGAAACCCTGCTCAATGTGGCGATCCAGGTGGAAACGACCCTGGACAGGGATTCTGCGGTGGTCAAAGGGCGCGGGGAATTTCAGTTGGCCATCCTCATCGAGACCATGCGCCGGGAAGGGTTTGAATTTTGCGTGGGGCGCCCTGAAGTGATCCTGAAGCAGGAGGATGGGGTCGTCCAAGAGCCTGTGGAAAGGCTTTTCGTGGACTGTGGTGAAACCTTCATGGGGGTGGTGACCGAAAAGCTCTCCGTGCGCAAAGGAAAAATGATGAACCTCTCCAATACGGGCACCGGACGGGTGCGCATCGAATTCTCAATTCCTTCGCGGGCCCTGATCGGCTATCGGGATGAATTTCTCACCGATACCCGGGGCACGGGCATCATGAATTCCTACTTTCTGGGTTACGAGCCATACCGGGGGGATTTTCCCAGCCGTTTTACCGGATCGATCGTATCGGACCGCCAAGGCCATGCGGTGCCCTATGCTCTGTATAATCTCGAGCCTCGAGGCCGGCTGCTCATCCAGCCCGGTGAACCGGTTTACGAAGGGATGGTGGTTGGCGAGCACAACCGGGAAACGGACATCAACGTCAATCCCACCAAAGAAAAGAAGCTGACCAACATGCGCGCGTCCGGCAAGGATGAGAACGTCATCCTTGCCCCCATCCGGCCGATGACCCTGGAGCAGGCCATCAACTTTATCCGTGACGACGAGCGCGTGGAAATTACACCCAAGTCCATTCGGCTGCGCAAGGTAACCTTGGGTCTCAAGGCCCGCTACGCCCAGCGCGGCGCTAAAAAGTAAAGGCCGCCTACCGGGGATTTTCGAAAAATACGTAACTGGTGGAATAATCGGAAAACTCGAAGTAGACCTTGCGCTCGTCGGCATCCTTGACCATGTTCAAGTTGACATCCATGTATCCGTACCCGAATCGATAGGGACGCGGGCTGTCGTCCGAGGTGCCGTATGCCGTGGACAATTTGTCAATGTTGATGAAACGGCGAACCAGTTGCTCGCCGGCGTATATCTCCAGCACCCCGTCCGTACCGGTCCAGTTCTGGATGGACCGCCCGATCTTGTTCTGTGACTCCTGGGTGCAGGCCACCGCCATAAACGCCGCCAGCACGGCCATTGCTTTTGATAATACCTTCATGACATTACTCCTGACTCATCTGAAACCATATTTTTTCCAATCCTCTTTCTGAAGCCCCTGCTATATGGGCTCATCTCCGCCGCACACCTTGAATATCGCCACGACCTGTCGACAAAGCAATTCGAATTGTTCTGGGTATAGGCTCTGAGCGCCGTCGCTCAAGGCCGATTCCGGTTGATGGTGAACCTCAACCATCAACCCGTGTGCATTGGCGGCCACCGCTGCACGGGACAAGGGCAGGACCTGATCCCGTCGACCGGCGGCATGACTGGGATCCACCACAATGGGCAGATGGCTCTCTTTTTTTACCACCGGTACGGCGGACAGATCCAGGGTGTTGCGACTATGGTGGACGAAGGTGCGCACACCCCTCTCGCACAGGATCACCTGGTGGTTTCCCTGGGCCATGATGTATTCGGCAGCCATGAGCCACTCGTCTATGGTGGCGGCCATGCCGCGTTTGAGCAGAATGGGTCGGTAGGACTCACCGGCCCGCTTGAGCAGGCTGAAATTCTGCATGTTCCGGGTACCGATCTGGATTAGGTCAGCATAATGCTCCACCAGGTCGAAAGTCTGAAAATCCATCACTTCGGTGACCACCGGCAGGCTGAAACGCTCTCTGACCTTGGCCAATATCTTGAGCCCCTCTTCGCCAAGCCCCTGAAAAGAATACGGTGAGGTCCGCGGCTTGAAGGCACCACCCCGGAACAGCTGCGCACCGGCTTTTTTGACATGGCCGGCGATGGTCAAGGTCTGGTCTTCACTCTCAATCGCACAGGGCCCGGCAATGATGGTCAGGTGGCCGTTTCCAATCGTGACGTCGCCCACCTGAATCAACGTGTCTTCGGCTTTTGTTTCCCGACTGACCAATTTATAGGGTTTGGTGATGGGCACCGCCTCCTTGACCCCTGGAAGGCCGATAAACAGGGCCGCATCCACGGGGCCTTTGTTGTTCAGCACACCAATGGAGACGCGGTCGCCGCCTGGAATAGGCCTTGCCGTGCATTCTCTTGCTTCAATGACCTTGACCACACGATCGATCTGATCGGGTGTCGCCGTTTTTTCCATCACCACCAGCATGTTGCGCCTCCTTTGTAAATGGGAACCCGGGTTGGTGATCCCGGCCAGAAAAAAAGGGCCCGGATCAATCCCACGGCCCCTTCAACTGAAAACGGACCGTCGGATTGTTGCCCGTGGGTCCGTTTGCTTGTCATCGACACGACATACATCTCATGCAATGGGGATCCGGCAGGCGCACCCGAAAGGTGACCGCCACCACCAAAACCTTGACTTTCCTGCTACTGAGATGTTCATGTTCTTGTGCTTTTCCTTATGGTTACTAAACGAGATGGAATGGTTTGGATATGTCATCCATCCTCGTGATTGTCAATCGCTTTTTCCGATGAAGGCATGCCAAGGCAGTGGATTTGAGCCGATTCTTTATGAGTAAATGTAAAAAAAGGCTTGACTTGCCGTGCGTTGCCATTATTGTATTGCCCAAAAATAAGGAACCGAACCATGCCAATCTTCGAGTACCAGTGCAAGGCCTGCTGCAATCACTTCGAACAACTGGTGTTCTCATCGGACACCGAGTCGGTGTTATGTCCCGCCTGCAACTGCGCAGACGTCGAAAAGCTGATGTCAGCCGGTGCCGTCCGGCCCCATGGCATTCCCACCGGT
>NZ_JBFELV010000167.1:0-9834 GCF_041551955.1 Desulfosarcina sp. | reverse complement strand
ATGTTCGCCGAGCACGGATTCATTCCACTTGTCAAGATCGTTAAAGCGCTCCTCAAAAACCATGCGCTGTGGACTTTCATCTTCGGGAATCTGAACGTGGTAAACGATGTTGCGGGATGCCATCATGTCCCCGCTGCCCACGGAACCGACAGAGGTGACGACAACAAATTTTTTCAGGCGAATATCTTCGTTGGCGGTTACGATTAAATTCGAGAAATCGGAACCATCGGTTCGGTTAACGCCTACAAGGGTATTGGTATCACGGCTATTTTCCCGGTAGGTGTAAGTCTTTCCAGCCAGAATGAAGGATCCGTTGCGGTCCGGAAACAGCTCGCCGGAACCGGCGGAAAGGGAAAGATCACCGCCGCTTGAAACCGTCTGTGCGACGGTTTGCGCGACTGGGTATACCGGCGTGTCTGCCGGAACCGTCACTGGGGATGACAATTCATTGAAGGTAATCACCTGCCCGGCAAGGGACGCGGATGAAAACGCGTAAACGGTGTCATTGACGCTCAGGTGGCCGCCTGTCATGGGAAAGGAATAAGCGGTACTCCCGTATATGCGCGTTGTCAATGTAGCTGTGTTTAAGAGATCAGCGTCCACAAGGAAATAATAGGGGGTAAAGGAAACGGTGAATGAACCCTGATTATCCTGCAACTGGTGAGAAACACCGTGGACGGCGTTCAACGCCGTATATTTGGCGATTTCACCGGTTGCATGGAGATATTGGCTGGCGGCGTAGCGCATGCCGGATTCAGCCAGATAATAAGCCTGAGTGGATCTGCCCGTGGCGGTGCGATGCCATTGGGAGGAGCTGATCATCGGCACGATAGCGGCACCCAATGCAGAAAATACCAGGATGGCGATGATGATTCCAATCAGCGCGCTGCCATCGGCCTTATTGGAGAGGTTAAGCTTGGCTTTGGCTGGGTGAGTATGGATTTTTGGTCGACCACGCCATAGCAGACAGCCCAGTGGTATCACAACGAATGCCCATCTTATCAGCGTTCGGATGGTTGCGACGTCGGAGTCGACCGGGCCGGGCCGCACTGTCGAAATAAAGCAGGTATATTGGTCGCCGGTGGGTGGGTCAACGGGCACGGTGGCTGAGCTGCCGCCGTAATTGTCGTTGTTCCTCAGATGAACCAGGCTGGTCGCATTCACGGTAACTCCGACAAGGTCCTGGCGAAGCAAGTTCAATGAAAATTGAATGGTTGAAAGTTCGCGAATGTCATCCGTCCAAACCCAATTGTTGCCGGCCTTAAAGTAATTCAAGGTAAATGAATCCACGCGGTCAGTCAGAATGACGCCTTTGTTTTCAAGATCGGTGTCGGAAATCGGTCCTTCCAAATCCTCATAAAGCTTGATCGTATCATCCACCTTGGCGATGGCATGCGCTTGGCCGGTTGCCGAGTAATAGACGATATATGGTCGTGTCCCATCGGTATAGCTGATGCCGGTCAATTCCAGCAGCTCTCGATGAATTCTCGTGGTGGCGAGTTGAATTTTCTGGGAAAGGCTGACGTTCTCCCGGACGATCGCATAGCTGCTGATGGCGGATACGATGCCCATGCCGGCTATGGAGGCGAGAATCCCGGCTACCACCAAAGATACGATGATTTCGATCAGTGTAAAACCGTCGTCACCGCTTGATCGGTGCTGTTCTTCCATGTCGACCGGAGCCGGTTTCATCTGATTCATAGAAAGTTATCGGGTAAACAGCGAGGTCAATGAATGGTCGCCCATTGAAATCGTTACCTTCAATATTCGGCAACCCGGCGTGCTGCAGGGCACTTCTACCTGGTTGCCGTCGAAAAGGATATATTTACTGTCGGTCAGTATATAGGTACCGTAAAAACCGGCGGTTTCAACCCTATTTTTAAAGGTGTCGAGGGGTGTGGTGTCGGAGAGCAGCAGTTGTTTATAGTCCGCGTTCATGCTCTCAAAGACATTTTGCAGGGCCATGCCCTCCTGCATGGATACAATTGGCTCTGCGCTTCTGGAGAGGCTGGTTCCCATGAACTGTGCCAGCATAACCGAAAGGATGGCGGTAACCGTCAGGGTCACGATAATTTCGATCAGGGTAAATCCTGTTTGATCCGATGGTTCTGATTTCATGGGATAAAGCCTGTGCTTCGGGTCACACGAATGGTTGTGTTCGCTTCCCCGCCTGCCGAGAGTGTCAACAACAAATCAGCCTCGATGGGTTGGGTGCCGCTGTTGTCGTCACAGGGGCGGCCTCGATTATCAAAAGAGAGGGTCATCGCGCTCAGGGTCAGCTTAAATGGGGTAAGATCGACGATGGTGGATTCCTCGCCAGGCAGTTTCCGTCGATTACCCGCATCGTCAGGGTCGCCGTCGACAAAAAGCCAGTAAGACTTCCCCGTGTCATCGCAGTGGATTCCCCATATCCGATCGGATTTCATGGATTGGGACTGAGCATAGCGGATGTGGGATTTGATTACCTCGACCTGGGCCACCAGGTCGGTCCGGCCAATATCGCTGCGGCCGATAACCATCACGCTGACGATGCCGATAATGATCAGCACCACCAGCACTTCTATAGGGGTAAAACCCATCTGATTCCGTGGTTTGTAAAATGGCGGCATGCCAGTTGAATACCAGATGTTAAGGCTGAATAAAACCTCAAATCAGCGAGTTTGCCGCTTTTCCGGTTAGCGACGCCATCGGTTCTTAACGAATTGTATTTACCTCGATTTTAACGTAATAAAGGACCAGGTAAAAACCACGCTTCATTTGCACGCGCACGATAACGTACCCAGATGCAGGTCATGAATGTGAACCGACCCTTTTCTTCGACCCCTTGCGAACCGGAAAAGTCGATCGATGTGCCTGAGCACACCCTATCACTGCCCGTCGATCAATCAGCCCGGCAGACGGTGTCGGCGCTGCTTTTTTTTCTCGTGGTGCTTCTCTTGGTTTATGCGTCCAGCTTTTCAGGCATCTGGATATACGACGACGAACCGAATATCCTGAACAATCAAAATATTCACCTCGATCGGATCGACGTTTCTTCCCTGAAAAAAACGTTATATTTAGGGTCACCGAACGTTTCCAACACCGAAAGGATAAAACGTCCGTTGGCATACCTGAGCTTCGCCCTGAACTGGTATGGGGGAAAGAACCACGTGTTCGGCTACCACGTAGTCAATTTCGTGATTCATTTTATCGCCACGGTGTTTCTGTATCTGTTCATCAAAAACTCCATGATGTTGCCAATCGTCGACAACAAGTATCGCCGTTGGGCCCACCCGGCGGCCTTTTTATCAGCCATGATATGGGCCATTCATCCCATTCAGGTCACGGCGGTAACCTACATCATTCAGCGGATGGCCTCGATGGCCGGCATGTTTACCATTATTGGTATGTATGGATATCTCAAAGCAAGGACCGCCCGAACAGGTAGGGCAACGACTGTCGGATACGCTGCCTGCGGATTGTGTGCACTGGGTGCCTTCGCAACCAAAGAGAACAGCGCCATGCTTCCGGTCTCGCTGTTTTTGTATGAAATGATGATGATCAGGGGCGTTGCCCATATCGATGTTAAAAAGGCGGCACGATGGGGGCTGCCCGCGCTGGCCCTGGTGATCCTCGTTGGCCTGCTTTACATTGATCCGACCCGACTGCTCGACGGTTATAACAACAGGCCTTATACAGCCGTTGAAAGGATGATGACGCAATCGCGTGTGGTCCTGGTTTATCTGAAGATGCTGTTTTATCCCCTGCAATCCGAGTTGACCCTGGTTCATGACATCGACATATCCACGTCCCTTTGGTCACCCTGGACGACCCTGCCGTCCATCATCCTGGTGGCCGCGTCTTTTTTCGCCGCCTTGTTCTGGCTCTCCAGAAGGCAGCCGCTTTTCGCCTTTGCCGTTGTCTTCTATTTTGTCAACCATGCCATCGAAGGCTCTTTTATTGGCCTCGAACTGATCTACGAACACCGTAACTACATCCCTTCCATGATACTATTTGTAATTCCGGTCATTCTCTTACTTCAGACGCTTGGTTATTTTTCCTACAGCCGGAAATTCCAGATGCTGTTTGTGGTTAGCGTGGCGGTGATCCTGGCGTCTATCGGGCACTCCACCTACGCTTACAGCAGTCTGTTTCGTCACGGTCTGATATTCTGGAGGGACAACGCTAAAAAATCACCCCACTTGAGCGTCGTACAGAACAACTACGGTATTGAGCTGATGAAACATGGCTTTAATGACAGGGCATTTCAAGCGCTTCAGCGGTCAGAAACCTTAGACCGGTATTTCAACCTCTCGCAGAAAGGGGTGACCTACCACAACCTGGGATTATATTACGAAACCATTGAAAACGACTATTCGCAGGCCCTGTCTTATTTTAAAAAGGCCACCGAAATCACCTCGAATTCCAAAACCATGTGGTTGGCCTATGACATGTGCGAACTGGTCAACGGAAACGTGGAAAAGGCGGAGACACACCTCGAGGCGTGCATCAATAAATGGCCGGGTGACCCCGACATGCTAACGGCAATGGGAAAAATACAACTATTCAAGGGAAACGCGGAGACGGCGCTCGGATATGCCCGGCAAGCCCGGGTTGCCTTGCCTGGAGCCGTTGGGCCGTTGGCCATTTTCGGCGAAATCTATCGGTTGCAGGGAAACCTGACAAAGGCTGTTTTTTTCTGGAAGGCTTATCGAAGCGAACGGCCCGACAGCCTTGCCGCTGCCCTGACGCTAACCGAACTTTACGATCAGACCGGAAATTACGACCGGCTTAACCGAGTGGTTTCCGATCTTCTGGTCGCCAAAGGCGATAAGGCATGGGATGTCTGGCTGCAGGAGGGCTTGACCCGTGCAAAATTAACTGAAGCGGTGGCTTATACGCAACATCCTGAATATCTGTTATCTGTGATTTCGTCTTCGTTAAGGAGGGAATCAGAAAACGCCGGGAACGGCCGCTGAGACCAAAGGGCCTTTTCCCGACGCCGGCTGTTGCGTGTAGATTCCCACTGTTTCCGGCGGGGTTCGCCGGCAAAACATGCGATCAGGGTGAACCGGGGCGTGGAATAGTTCTGCTTTTGCTTTGCCCGGCGAGTTGGGTACCAGAATTCCCTGTAATGCCCAGCGTGATTGTGTTTCCAGAAAGGGATGTGTCCAACGTGAAGTCACCGAGATTCGTTCCGATGGTGGTATTGTCATAGATGATCGCACCCGGCGTGTCCCCCAAAAGCAATTGCTTGGCGAAGTGTTGATTAACCCGCCCAACCCCTTCGCCCAAGGCGGCATCCAGGGCCTTATCTCGGGCCTCTTCCTGCAGGTTGAAATATTTGGGTATGGCCACGGCGGCCAATATCCCTAAAATGACCAATACGGCAATAATTTCAACGAGGGTAAAACCCTTCTGGTTCTCGGTAACTTGCTTTAATTGGCGATCGTCAGTCATGGCTCCTCAATTTCGGCATGGAATAAGTTGTCGTTGCGTTTATCATGAGCACAGATAGTGCCAACGGCTAAGCAACTGTGTGCTGTAGATAATTTAACCGTAAGGAAAAACTTAAAAAAACACCGACCAAAAAAAACTGGCCGTTCGTTTGTTACTTAGATCATTGATCGTAAAAAAGCAAACCCTACATTTTATGTAGTTTCATCCTCTGAATTTTGTAGGTTATGCGCCGCGGCTATGGTTTAAATTCGGCGATATTGATCTGGTGCTTTTTTATTCGGTGCCACAAACTGCGTTCCTTGATACCCAGAAAGGTGGCGGCCTTGACTTGCACCCCCCCGCAGCGGCGAAGGGCGTCAACGATCATGCGCCGCTCATAATCCTTGATTTGCCAATCTAGATCGGTGTTCCCATTTTGGTCCTTGGTTCTCTCGTTCGTGTGACGGGCTGGCCTATTGAAGCTATCGTTTCGATTTAATGACACGGGCAGGTTGGACGGCAGAATTTTTTTATCTGCCAGAACGTCCGCCGATTCCAGCGCATTTTTCAGTTCCCGAACGTTACCCGGCCAATCGTTGGTCATCAGCAACTGAAGGGCTTCCGACGACAGGTGTCGCTCTCTGCCCAGTTCGTTCAAAAACTTTTCGGTAAGCAAGGGAATGTCTTCGCGCCTGTGCCTCAATGGCGGCAACATGATGGAAAAAACATTCAGCCGGTAGAACAGGTCCTGACGAAAAAGGCCACTGTCAACCATGTGTTCAAGATTTCGATTCGTGGCGGCAATAAAACGGACGTTGACGCTTGTCGGCTTTATGGCGCCTAATCGTTCAATGGTGTTCTCCTCTATGGCACGAAGCACCTTGACTTGGGTTTCCAGCGGCATATCGCCGATTTCATCCAAAAAAAGGGTGCCGCCGTCAGCCAGTTCGAATTTTCCTGGTTTTTTGGTATTTGCACCGGTGAACGCCCCTTTTTCGTGGCCGAACAATTCACTTTCCAACAACGCTTCAGGGATGGCCGCGCAATTAATGGCAACAAAAGGCTGCTCGTTCCGTTTGCTGTGCTGGTGAATGCTTCGGGCAATCAGTTCTTTTCCCGTACCGGTTTCTCCGGTTATCAGCACCGTTGAGTCTTTGGGCGCCACTTTGACAATCTGGTTAAACACCCCGCGCATCACCTTGCTCTGTCCAACGATATCCGGAAACAGCTGCCGGGCTTCAACCTTGCTCAACAATTCCGAAACCTGATCGAACACCATGGTAAATTTGCCCATGTCACCGGTGGCAACAGCGGTCTTTTTTGGCGGGCTGACATTTTTTACAATCCCTAACCCTTCTGTTTTTATAATAAAACGCTTTACTGGATCGATCAGCAGCTTAACGATGAGGATGCCGCAGATCAAGGTGAATGCGATCAGCAGCATCCCCCACCAAACCACGGGCCATTGCGGGTTTAAGGCTTTGGAAAGATAATAGGTGGTCGTATTGTAGGTGACGATGATGGACAAGATGGCGATTCCGGCAAAAATAACCGGAACGATGACATACAGGCTGATATGGAAACGAATGTCTTTCATCAGTTAACCATTTTGACCATATCCCACATGGGCAGATAGACGGCCAGGGCAAAGAACAACACCATGGCTGCCAAGCAAACCGTCAGCAGCGGACCGATGGAATCGGAAATGCGTTTCATGGCGAACTCGAGCTCAGAATCATAGTGTTTGGCCGCTTCGTGGAGCATCTCATCGAGATTCCCGGATTCTTCACCAATGGCAACCATGTTGATGATGATCGGCGTAAAATACGGTGACGTCGCCAGCGGGCCAGAAATCCCGCGGCCTTCTTCCAGGCGTTCGGTAATATTTTCGAATGCCTTGGACAACGCAGCGTTGTTGATGGTCTCAGACAAAATGGTCATGGTTTCCAGTACGGATATACCACTGGCTTGAAGAATGGCGAAAATACTGGCAAACCGAGCCATCGCCGCTTTGCGGACCAACACGCCAAACAACGGCAGGTGGAGCAGCAGCCGATCTCGTCTGTATCGTCCGGTCTCGCTTTTAAGATAGATGTTGATAAGGATGCCTAACCCGACAGCCAGCAAGATCAACACCGGCCAGTAGGCGGTCAAGATGGCGTACAATTTCATGCAGATCACCGTGGGCAGGGGCAATTGGAGTCCGGTTTTCAGAAAAATAGCGGCGAATTTGGGAATGACCATGGTCAGTAAGATTAGAAACGCCGCCAGCAGCGAGACGATGACGATGGCCGGGTACTGGAGCGCCGATCGAATATCGGATCGTATTTTATGATCATGGTCCATGATATAGATCAGGCGGTCCAGGATTTCGGGCAGGGCGCCGCTGGTTTCACCGGCATGAAGCATGCTGCAATATAACGGTGAAAAAACGGAAGGGTACTTCCTGAATCCGTCGTATAAGCTCCCACCCTCCCGGATATCCTGCGAAATGGAGACAATAATCCGTTTTAACTTTATGTTTTCACATTGATTTTCAAGTACCTGAAGGAGTTTTAGCATGGAGACGCCGGCGCGGATCAGTGTCCTGAGTTGTTTGGTGAACAGGATCAATTCGGGCAATTTGACGGGGGTGAGTTTTTCCTGTAGTTCCGTCAGGAAAAAACCAATCCCCGATTTTGACCTATCGGTTATTTCTTGTGGGATATACCCCCGGGCCACCAGTGCATGGGTGGCGGCTTCCACAGAATCGGAATCGATGGCCCCGGACACGGAACTGCCGTTTTCAGTAATTGCCTGGTAATAAAATTTGGCCATAAAATTAAGCTTATACCTCACAGATGGTTACATCATTACCGCTGACACGGCTTCGTCGAGGGTCGTTTCTCCCTGGATCACTTTACCAATGGCATCATCTTTCAAGGTGCGCAGGTGGCCGGATTCTCTGGCGGCCCGCATGATTTCCTGGGATGAAGCCCGGCGAAGGATCATCTCTTGAATCATTTCATCGATGACCAAGATTTCAAAAATTCCGGTGCGGCCTTTATACCCCTTGTCCATGCAGCTGTAACAACCTTTCCCCTGAACGAAATCGGCGCCCTGGACCTTGTCCAGCCCCCAGTAGGACAGGGCGGCCGCGGGCGGCTTCCAAGGTTTTTTGCAAAATGGGCAGACTTTCCTTACCAGGCGCTGGGCAATCGAAACCAGCATCACCGACGATACGAGAAAAGGCTCGATACCCATGTCGATAAACCGAGTGATGGCCCCGGCAGCATCGTTGGTGTGAACCGTGCTTAACACCCGGTGGCCGGTGAGGGCGCTTTGCACGGCAATACTGGCCGTTTCCGAATCGCGAATCTCACCGACCATGATGACGTCCGGGTCCTGACGCATGATGGAACGCAGGCCGCTGGCAAATGACATGCCTGCTTTTCGGTTGAGCTGGATCTGTCGGATTTTGTTTATACGGTATTCGACGGGGTCTTCGATGGTGATGATGTTGATGTCTGGCTGGTTGATTTTCTTGAGGATGGAATACAGCGTCGTGCTCTTGCCGCTTCCGGTGGGGCCCGTGCTCAAAATCATACCGTATGGCTTGTTGATGATCGGTTCCAGCTTGAGGATATCCGCCTGGTTCATTCCAAGCTGTTCCAGCGTATAGACACCTCCGCTGGTGTCGAGCAGTCGCAGCACCATGTTTTCTCCATAGATGGTGGGAATGGTCGATGCCCGGATGTTGATCTCCTTGTTGTCCATGCGAATGGTAAAGCGGCCGTCCTGGGGAATCCGGGAAAGGGAGATATCCATGTTCGATAAAATTTTGAGCCTTGAAATGATCAAAAGCAACAATGATTTGGGTGGCGCCGGCACTTCATGAAGTTTGCCGTCTACGCGGAAGCGAACCTGCACGAAATCCTTTTCCGGCGAGATGTGAATGTCGCTGGCACCCTCGCGAACGGCCTGGGAGAGAATAGAGTTGACCAGGCGAATAACCGGCGCCTCTTCCGCCATATCATGCAGGGAGCTGACTTCCACATCCTCTGAAATGGCTGCTGTTTCTGCATCCTGGGCACTTTCGATCTGCATGTCGCTCATGCCGTCCAGCACCCCGCCGATTGCGGAATAGGTGCCGTACAGGCTAGAAATCATATGATTGAGTTCCTGATAGGTGCAAATTACCGCCTCCACCTCGATATTCGTGAAGACCTCAATGGCATCAAGGGCGTTGATCTCCATGGGGTCGGTCATGGCGATCTTCAGCAATTGGCCGTTCCGTTCGATGGGTACCAATTGATATTTCTGGCACATCTCCAGCGGAACCACAGCTGACAGAGAGATGTCGATGGGATAGGCGTCGGGTCTGTATTTTTCAATGGTCAGCTGCTGAGAAACCAGGTTGACGATTTCGGAGCTGCT
>NZ_JBFELV010000166.1:0-9839 GCF_041551955.1 Desulfosarcina sp. | reverse complement strand
GGTTGGTCAGATCGGTCCACAACAGGGTGGAACCGGCCACCGCAAAGATGATCAGTACGCCGCCCATGGTGGGTGTACCCGCTTTTTTGAGGTGGTCCTTGGGCCCGTCCTCCCGGATGTATTGCCCCACCTGCATCATGGCAAGACGCCGAATCACCCAGGGCCCAAGCAGAAAACAGATTAAAAAGGCCGTCAGGCTGGCGTAGATGGTCCGGAAGGTGATGTACCGGAACACGTTGAAGGCTGCAAAGGTCGTATGCAGCGGATATAGCAGGTGATAGATCATCTCAGGGTATCGCGCCTTTGCGCTTCGTTTTTCCGATTTGCCCAGCTGACAATAGCCTCGACCACCGCCTCCATGGCCATGCCGCGGGACCCTTTCACCAGGATCAGGTCCCCGGCTTGCAGGTCGTGGTTCAACTGGTCGATAATCGCCGCCTTGGTTCCGTAAAAGATCTGCTCGGCTTTCATCTGCCGGTCCATGGCGCCGTCGGCCACGGCAGCGGCGAAATTGCCGGCGATGTAGAGACGATCGAGCCGGGCATCACCGGCAGCCCGGCCGATTTCCCGGTGCAGGTTCACCGATTGCGGTCCCAGCTCCAGCATGTCCCCGAGCACGGCAATGGTGCGGCGGTTGCCATGCATCAGCGCCAGGGTCTCGATGGCCGCAACCATAGAGGCGGGATTGGCGTTGTATGTGTCGTCCACCAGGTGAAGGTCACCGCCGAGCCTACGGATGCCCATGCGCCCGGCCTGGGGGCAAAAGGTTTCCAGGCCCGCCTGGATATGCTCCAGGGCCACGCCCATGACCTCGCCGGCAGCGGCCGCTGCCAGGGCGTTGGAAACCATTACCCGTGCCGGGGTGGCCAAGGTCACCGCCGTGCTGCCCGACGGCGTGGTCAGGGTAAAGGCAATGCCCGCTTCGGTGAGACGGACATCGCTTGCCCGAACCTGCGCCGCACCGGCTAGACCGAATAGCATCGCCGGACGGTCCAGATCGTGGGCCATCGCCGCGACGCGAGGATCATCGGCGTTGAGAATGGCCGTACCGCCGGGGCGGATGGTGTGGAGCAGTTCTCCCTTGGCCCGGGCGACGTTTTCGATGGTGCCCAGCCCTTCCAAATGGGCCGGCCCCACATTGGTTATCACGCCCACATCCGGCTCGCAGATGCGGCCCAGACCGGTGATTTCACCGGCGTGGTTCATGCCCAGTTCCAGTACGGCGGCTTGGTGTCCCGGTGTCAACCGGAACAGCGTCAGCGGCAGACCGATGTGGTTGTTCAGATTGCCGCTGGTGCTCAGTGTCGGGAAGGTCCTGGATATCACCTGTTCCATGAGCATGCGGGTTGACGTTTTGCCGTTGGACCCGGTGATGGCAATTACCTTGAGGGTTCCCCGGTTACGGTTGAAGCGAGCCATCGCTCCCAGGGCCAGGGTGGTGTCGGCCACGGCAATGCAGGCAGCCTGGGCGGCGGCCATTCGTGCCATGGGCAGAGAGGCCACCTGGTCGTCACCCGCCACCACGCCCTTGACGCCGCGATCGAGCACATCGGCCACAAAGCGGTGCCCGTCGTGAGTTTCACCCGCGATGGCCACAAACAGATCATCCGGACCGATCGTGCGCGAATCGATACCGATGCCGGCAAAGGTCATGTCCGCCGATCCTGAAACCAAGGATCCGCCGGTTGCCGTCAGTACCTGTTCCGTCGTCCACCCGAATGGCTTCATGGGTTTATGCTCCGGCCTCGTTCGTGGCGGCCAGCACCTGGCGAGCCACTTCCCGGTCGTCGAAATGAATCGTTTCGCCAGCCAGAATCTGATAGGTTTCGTGTCCTTTGCCGGCAATCAACACGGCATCGCCGACATCGGCAGCAGCGATGGCAGCAGCGATGGCAGCTCGCCGGTCCGGCTCGACCAGATAGCCTTTTTTGCGCCACCCGGCGGTCAATGCATCGGTCGACAGTCGTCGGGTGCAGACCTCCCGCACCCCTGATTCCACCTGGTCGATGATCCTGAGTGGGTCCTCCGACCGCGGGTTATCCGACGTCACCACGGTGAGGTCGCTGAGTCTGGCAGCGATTGCTCCCATGACCGGTCGTTTGGAGCGATCCCGATCCCCGCCGCATCCGAAAACGGTAATCAGGCGCCCCGCCGTGAGCGCCCGCAGGGCCGAGATGGCGTTTTCCAGCGCGCCCGGCTTGTGCGAATAATCCACGAAGATATAGCGGTCGCCCCCCTCAGGAATCCGCTCCAGCCGACCGGGCACACACCCGGTGGTGTCGATACCCGCGGCAATGGCCGCCGTCGGAATTCCCAGGGCCAGAGCCGCTCCGGCGGCACTGAGAATGTTTTCAAGATTAAAATCCCCCACCAGCGGTGAGTCGAAGGGAATCGTACCATGGGTCGTGGCGATGCCGCCGCGAATGCCCGAAAGGTCGCGAACCACGCCCTGAGGAACGACGTCCCCGTCTCCATTTACAGCGGTTCGCAGAACCGTGGCCCCCAGGGCCGCAGCCAGTTCTCTCCCCCTGGGGTCGTCCGTGTTGACCACGGCGCGGATCGGATGGCCGCTGTCCGCCGGTTTCAGATGTTCGCTGAACAGCCTTTTTTTGCTGCGCCAATAGCGGTCCATGGTGCCGTGAAGATCCAAGTGATCCTGGGACAGATTGGTGAAAATCGCCACATCGTAGTGACAGCCGTCGACGCGATGCAGCTCCAGAGAATGGGAAGAGACCTCCATGACAACATGGGTGGTCCCACTGTCCGTCATTTGCCGAAGCATCTCCTGAAGCTCTAAGGATTCGGGTGTGGTAACCGGATTGGTGAACGCCTGGCCGGCATAGCGGTAGTTGATCGTGCCCACCACACCCGGTCGATGGCCGGCCTTCTCAAGGATTTGCTCCAGCAGGTAGGTCACGGTGGTCTTGCCGCTGGTGCCGGTAACGCCCACCAGTGCCAGCCGGTCTGCAGGCTGACCGTAAAACCGGCAGGACAACTGAGCCAGTGCCGCCCGGGGATCCGCCACGCGAATCACCACCGCGTCGACCGCCACCGGTGTGCGGCAAACCACGGCCACCGCACCCTGCTTGACAGCTTCTGGGATGAAGCGATGACCGTCCGCAGCAAACCCCTCGATGGCCACGAACACGGCTCCCGGGGTCACTTTGCGCGAATCGTAGCAAATGGCGGTAACATTGGGGTCCGAGGACGGGTTAGCACCGGTTGCCTCTTGGACGCTCAGCTGATCCATAAGCGATGAAAGCCTCATCCGTTAGCCCTGTTTCCCCGGGATACCCGCAGTCGATCTGCATCGGGTCCCGGCGGGATATTGAGGTAACTCAGCGTTTCCAGTGCGATTTGGCGAAAGGCGGGTGCCGCCACGATGCCGCCGTAGGACTGGACCGTCGGCTCGTCCAGGAGCACCAGGATGGCCAACTCCGGTTGATCCGCCGGGACAAGACCCAAAAAGGATGATAGGTAGCGCCCCTTTGCATAGGTGCCGCTGCTGTCGATCTTCTGGGCGGTACCGGTTTTGCCGCACACGGAGTACCCCTCCAGGGCCGCGTTCACCCCGGTGCCACCCTCGGTGATCACGGTCTTCAGGATCCGCCGCACCGTAGCGGCCGTGTGGGAAGACACCGCCCGCCGAACCGGCTCCGGAGAAAAACGTTTCACCGTCCCTCCGTTGCGGTCGGTAATTTCTCTGACCAGCATCGGTTTCATGAGCATACCGTCGTTGGCAATGGCCGATGCAGCCGCAATCAACTGAATCGCCGACACCGAGATGCCCTGTCCAAACGAGATGGCCCCCGTATCGATGGCGGACCAGGACTTGAACGGGCTGAGGCTGCCCGCCGTTTCACCGGGACAGGCGATGCCGGACCGCTTGCCGAAGCCGAAAGCGTCCAGATACGCGTGAAGCTGACGAGCCCCAAGCTTTTCGGTCATTTTTACCGATCCGATGTTGCTCGAGTACTTGACGATCTGCTGCAGTGACAGCCACCCGTGGGATTTGGTGTCGTGGATGGTGTTCCTGCCGATCCGGTATTCCCCGTTTTCACAGAAAAAGATGGTGGACGGTGAACAGACGCCGCTGTCGATGGCCGCCGCCACGCTGAATATCTTCATGGTGGAACCGGGTTCGAACGGATCGGTGATCGCTCGGTTTCGCCACAACTTCCTCTCGAAAGATCCGTAGCTGTTGGGATTGAAAAAAGGATAGTGCGCCAGGGCAAGCACCTCACCGGTGGCCGGCGCCATGACGATGGCCATGCCCGATTGGGCGCCGTATTGGGTCGCGGAAGCATCCAGGGCTTTCTGGGTGATGTGCTGGATCGTCCGGTCGATGGTCAGGACCACATTGTTGCCCCCGGCCAGATCTACCGGCATGCCTGCTCCCTCGAACCGCCGCCCCAAGGCATCCTTGAGGATGGTGATCTCCTGCTCACCACCCTTCAAGGTGGCGTCGAAATAAAACTCCATTCCCTCCAGACCGTGGCCGTCGATGCCGGAAAACCCCACCAGTTGAGCCGCCAGCGTTTTGTTGGGGTAGTAGCGGCTGTGCTCGGTGATAAAGTCGACCCCCTTGATGCCCAGCGCTTGAATCGTTTCGGCCTGGCGCGGCGTGGCCTGGCGCTTGAGCCACACGAAGGAGCGCTCGGGATCCAGCTTCCTGACCACCTCTCGCAGGGGCTGATTCAGGGCCCTGGCCAACTGCTTGGCCGCCGCCCGGCGATCCGTCATCTGGCGTGGAAAGGCGGCAATCGACGGGCTGTCGATGCTCACGGCCAGCGGGCTGCCGTTGCGATCGGTGATGGCACCCCGTTTACCCTGAACCAGCATGGCACGCTCATACTCACGGGCCGCCCGCTCGGAAAGCCATGCGCCTTCGAACACATGCAGGCGGATCGCCTGTGCACTGATGGCCAGAAGGGCCGTCAGAAAAAGCGCCCCGACGATTCCTGCCCGCAGCCGAGTCCGTATGGTAGCCGTGGTTGTCATGGAAGCATCACCTTCTGCTGCACATCCGGCATGACCAGCCCCAAACGGGACCGGGCAATGGTTTCGATCCGCTCCGGCGATTTGAGCCGGGCCAATTCAATCCTCAGGGTGTTCCGCTCCCTGACCAGGGCTTGGTGTCGACTGTTCTCCCTGTCGATGCCATATCCGGCATTGACGCACTGAACCCGGCACCACGCGTAAAACAGGGCCTCCACAAAAAACAGAACCATCAACACAATCCAGAGGCCGGTCATGGTTTTTCTCGCCGGCCGCAACCGCCGGTTTCGGCTGCTGCCCTGCCCCCCCCTGGCCGTGATTTCCAACCCGGGTCGACGGGTGTTGCTTGCCGCCGCCATCACAACGCTTCCACGGCTCTCAAGCGTGTACTGCGAGCCATGGGATTGTTCCGGATCTCCGCATCGGTGGGACGCAGCACCTTGCGCGTCAGCAACCGCACCCTCGCCTGACGGCCACACACACACTGGGGAAACGCCGGCGGACACGTGCACGGTTGCGCCAAGGCCCGGAAGCGGTGTTTGACCATCCGATCTTCCAGGGAATGGAAGGAGAGCACACACAGGCGGCCTCCCGGATTGAGCAGATCCACCGCCGTTTCCAGAAATTGATCCAGCACCTCCAGTTCCCGGTTCACGGCAATACGAAGGGCCATGAAAACCCGGGTGGCGGGATGGATCTTCTGTTTACGCGCCGCGGCGGCCGGAACCGCTTGCGCCACCAGGCGGGCCAGTTGGCCGCTGGTAGTCACCGCACCGGTCTTGCGCTGCGCGACCAGATGCCGGGCGATTCGCACGGCCCAGCGCTCTTCACCGTAACGGCTGAACGTCTGCGCCAGCTCCCGTTCGTCCATGGATGCCAGCAGATCGGCCGCCGTGACGTCAGACCGGACATCCATGCGCATGTCCAGGGGTTCATCCCGGTTGAAACTGAAACCGCGTCCGCTGGCCTCGATCTGATGCAGGGAAAGTCCGATGTCTATGAGGATACCATCCACGGCTTCGAGTCCCAATTCAGAGAGAAACAACGGCAAGTCTGCAAAATTGCCGTGAACGATATGGATCCGGCGTTCGTCGGCGGGAAGGATCCTGCGGGCCCGGTCAATGGCGTCCTTGTCCTGGTCGACACCGATAAAGACGCCGCCGGAACCGATTTGCTCACAGATTCGCCGGGCGTGTCCGGAGCCGCCGAGGGTGCCGTCCACGATAATCTTGCCCGGCCGGCATGCAAGCATGTCCACCGCTTCTTCGAGCATGGCGGGGACATGATAGTTGGACATAGGCTAAATCCCCAGTTGGGCGATCTCGCGCCGAACCTGGTCGTTGCGCATGTCCTCTTCCATCAATTCGTTTTCCTGATCCCAGTTTTCCCGTGACCAAATCTCAAAGCGGGCCGTTACACCAACCAGGACGATCTCCTTGTCCAGCTTGGAATACTGCTTCAGAAAAGGCGGAATCAAGACACGCCCTTGAGCGTCACACTTGCAGTCATGTGCCCCTCCGATAAATGTGCGCTGAAATCGGCGCATGGCCTCGCTTTTTTCGGGCAGATGGAGTATTTTCTGTTCCAGCTTGCCCCATTGGTCGTGGGTGTAGGCAAAAAGGCAGCGGTCCATGCGGGTGATCATGATGCTGTCGATTCCGCTGGCCTTGATCACATCCCGAAACCGAGCTGGAACGATAATCCGCCCTTTTGGGTCAATGGTATGAAAGGAGCTTCCCCGAAACATTTTTCACCATTTTTATCCACTTTGATCCACTATCTTTGGATAAAAGTATAAAATTACTGATTAGTCAAGAAAAAAATGTTTTTAGGATTTATTATTTTAGTAATAATTTTTGATTGTTAAACACAAATCAACCGAATCGTCAACAAGGTGGAGCAAAGTGGATCAATATGTCGATCTGAACCCGCTTTGACGCTGACCGCCAGAGCATTGCCCCGCAGACGACCGGCGGCGCTTTTTTTGTTGCCTGAACTCGCAGTTTAATATATCGATATCAATGCAGAATCCATTTTAACTCCGGCATAAACCCACGGCGGAAACCAGCCCATTGAAAATCAAGCAATTTTTTTACGGCGGCGACAATCTGGGATATCTCCTGTATGCCGATACCCGTGCACTGACCATCGACGGCGGCGCCGTGGATGAGATCATGGCTTTTGTTCGGAAAAGGGGCCTGGCCCTGACAACGGTGACCAACACCCATGGCCACGGCGACCATACCACCGGCACCCTGCAGCTGGCCAAGGCAGCAGGGGCCGTTCACCTCGACTATCGCCGGTTCGCTGACGGCGACACCCTCCTCCTGGGTGGCGAAACCGTGACCGTCCGCCTGACCCCGGGCCATACCGCGGATTCAGTCACCTTTGCCACCGATGCTTGTCTGATTACCGGGGACACCCTGTTCAACGGCACGGTGGGCAATTGCTTCTCCGGAGACTTGAAGGCCTTTTACCGCTCTATACGTCTGCTCATGGACTATCCGGGAGCCACCCGCGTTTATGCCGGCCACGATTATGTTGCGGCGTCATTGGCCTTTGCCCGGCACTTGACCCCGAACAACCGTGCCATCGACGCCTACGCCGGCCGCTACGACAAGAACCATGTGACCTCCACCCTGGACGACGAACGGGCCGTCAACCCTTACCTGCGGTTCAACGACCCGGAAATCATCCGTCTGCTGGAATCGAAAGGATTGCCGACAGGCACCGAGTACCAGCGGTGGGAAAGCATCATGTCCGTCGAATGAGACGAGAAGTAAAAGCGATTGCGACGGCTTTGAAAATCCTCCCGGTGGGCCGACCGTCCGTTTGCGACCCGAGGACGCATAGACCGGCGATGCACGAATCATGACCGAATCCGCTGCCCCGATCCTGGCATGCATCCGGAAACAGGCCCAGGCTCAATTCTCCCAGGCCAAGGGGAGCCACGACTGGGACCATACCTTGAGGGTACACCGGCTTTGCCGACGCATCGGCTCAGCCGAAGGGGCGGACCTGCTGGTCACGGAGGCCGCCGCCTACCTTCACGACATCGGTCGTGGGCACCAGGACCGGGCCAACGGCACGCTCTGCCACGCGGAAAAAGGTGCCGCCATGGCCCGGGAGATGTTGAGCGCCCACCCCCTGGCCGGCGACCGCAGGGAGAACATCATCCACTGCATCGCCGCCCACCGGTTTCGCCGGGGAGCCACCCCGCGAACCGTGGAGGCCAGAGTGCTGTTCGATGCGGACAAGTTGGATGCCATCGGTGCCGTTGGCGTAGCGCGGGCTTTCTTGTTTGCCGGTGAACAGGGCGCGAGATTGCACAGCCCGGAGGTGGACGTGGCCCAGGCAAAAGCCTACTCCATCGACGACACGGGATACCGCGAATATCTGGTGAAACTCTGCAAAATCCGGGACCGTATGCTTACCCATACCGGCCGGCGCCTGGCCGACGAGCGACACCGGTTCATGGCCGGTTTTTTCGACCGGTTCTTAGAAGAATACGAAGGCGAAAGGTGACGGTTCCGTAAAAGGTCCGATATCTGCGTTACGCTTCATCCCTCGTCACTGCGGCGTACGATCAGTACGCCTCCTTCCTCGGGATTGGCAAGCCTTGATCTCGGACCTTTTACGAAACCGTCTGAACCTGAATATTTCATAACTTCACAAAAGGTGAATCGACATGACCATGAACAAGGTAGAGAAAATTGACGACTCGGTGCGCGTGAACCACGTGCTGATCAGCGTTTCCGATAAAAGCGGGCTGGAGACATTCGTCCCCCGGCTGCTGGCGATCAACCCCACCATACGGATATTTTCCACCGGCGGCACCTTTGCCCGGCTTCGGGACATCCTGAGAGGAGAAGCCGACGCCTGTCTCACGCAGGTGGCCGACTATACCGGCCAACCGGAGACTCAGGGGGGGCTGGTAAAAACCCTGGACTTCAAGATATACCTCGGACTTCTCACCGAGACCTACAACGATGCCCACCAATCCGATCTGAAACGAACCGGGGGCGTGCCCATCGACATGGTGGTGGTGAATCTCTACCCATTCAAAGAGACCATTGCCAAGGCCGGCGTCACGCCGGAGCAGGCCCGCGGCAACATCGACATCGGTGGGCCGTGCATGATCCGCGCATCGGCCAAAAACTTCATCCGGGTCGCATCGGTGGTGGATCCCGGCGACTACGGGCAGATTGTCGAGGGGATGGCTGCCGGCAAGGGGAGCATCGGCCTGGCCCTGCGCTACCGGCTGGCCCGCAAGGCGTTCGCCCACACTGCCGCCTACGACGCGGCTATCGCCGGATATCTGGCCGACACCGCCTTCGCGGCTGTCGAGAAAGAATATCAATTGGAGAATTCATGAGTTTGTTGGGTTTGTTGAGTTCGTTGGGTTTGTTGAGTTTGCTTGACCCCTGGACCCCTCGACCCCTTGGACCCTTTTTAAACCAAGGAGAATTACCATGGCTGAAGATCTGAAAAAAATGTACCGCACCATCATGGACGACCATTTTCCCCCGAACATGGAGATCAGCTTTGTCGATAGGGACCGACGGCAGACCCTGTTCTACGAAAAAGTGACCTGGACCATCGACGCTGTTCAGAAGGGGCTGCGCTATGGCGAGAACCCCGGCCAGGAGGCGGCCCTGTACCGCATGGTCAACGGCAACCTCATCCTCGGAGAAACCGAAACCATCCAGCCCGGCCAGTACCTGGCATCGGAGATCGAACTGCTACAGTCCGGTAAGCACCCGGGCAAGACCAACCTCACCGATGCCGACAATTCTCTCAATATCCTGAGGTACTTCACAGGCCGGCCCACGGCGGTGATC
>NZ_JBFELV010000165.1:0-9850 GCF_041551955.1 Desulfosarcina sp. | reverse complement strand
TGAAGGTGCTGGGCAGGATCGTGGAGCTGCTTGAGGACAGTTCTGCCGTGTATGTGGCTGGCTCCAGAGTCTCCTACACCTTTGCCTATTACCTGGGGTGGTCGTTGACCAAAGTGCGTCGGGGGGTCCATATTTTAAAAGGCAGTGACAGTACCGCCATCGACTGGCTGACCAATGCACCCGACAACAGCCTGGTGACGATTATCACCACCTCCCGCTACCCCAACGAACTGATAAAGCTGGGCAAGGTTGTCCGTCGACTTCAGCACAACCTGCTGGTGATTACCGACAACACCCTGTGCCCGGTGATTCCCTTTGCCCATCTCTCCCTGGTTGTACCGTCCCGCTCCATTCCCCTGATCGGGTACCCGACGACCATTTCCTGCATCATCAACTACCTGGTGCTGGAACTGGTCAATCGGCAGCACCCGCAGCTCAACGCCCACCAGGAAAGGCTGGAGCAGATGTACCTGGAAAATGATATCCTGTTCAACATGTACGCCAACGACTGAGGGCCGAGGACGGAGGGCCGAGGACGGAGGACGGAGGACGGAAGGTGGAAGGCGGAAGGCGGAAGGCGGAAGGCGGAAGGCGGAAAATCGTAGGAGCGCCTTCCAGCCGCGATCGGTTTTCAGACCTCAGACCTCCGACCTCAGACCTCAGACCGCAGCTCACCGGTTTGCCTGATCTCAAAAAATATGTCATGCTTTTGCTCAGCCTGTTGACCAATCCGCCAACCTCGATGGAACCATTGCAGCCATGTCCATGAAAACGTTTCCACGCCATTCCATCGCTCGGACGCTCGACATCGGCTATGAAGAATTCCTGCCCTTTTTCGACGGGTTCAGCGAGGGACTGCTGATCGTCGACTGGACTGGGACCATCATCTACTATAATCCCACCATGGCTGCCATCGACGAACTGGACCCGGAGGAGGTGCTCGGGAAAAAAGTGGTCGACGTCTACGATCTGTCGGAAAATGACAGCGTGATCATGCAGTGCCTGAAGGATCGCCAGCCTATCGTCGACCGGTCGCTGCTCTACCGGACCCGGCGGGGAAAGGTGGCCAACACCATCCACACCGTGTTTCCCCTGTTCAAACGCGGTGGGCTGGAGGGTGCCATCTGCCTGGTGCGGGAATACAACGTGCTGGAAGAGACCATCTCCTCCATTTCCATACCCCGGCCCAAACAGGTGCTGCCCAATGAAACCCGCTTTGATTTCGAGGCCATCGTGGGCAGCAACATCGATTTTCTGAGGGCGGTGAATACAGCCAAAATGGCCGCCATAACCCCTTCGCCGGTGATGCTGCATGGGGAGACCGGAACCGGAAAAGAGCTCTTCGCCCAGGCCATTCACAACCACAGTGGGCGAAAAACCGGTCGCTACACGGCGGTGAACTGTGCTGCCATACCGGAAAACCTGCTCGAAGGGCTGCTCTTCGGAACCACCAGCGGTGCATTCACCGGGGCGCGCAACAAACTGGGGCTTTTCGAGCGCGCCAGCGGCGGCACCCTTTTTCTGGACGAACTCAACTCGATGGCCACCGGGCTCCAGGCTAAGATTCTGCGGGTCATCCAGGAACGCAAAGTGCGCCGTCTGGGGTCGCTCAAAGAGTCGGAGATCGATGTTAAAATCATCAGCAGTGTCAACAAGGAGCCCCATGTGGCCATTGCTGAAAACAATCTGAGGCCCGACCTGTTCTACCGGCTGGGTGTGGTATACATCCCCATTCCACCCCTGCGTAACCGCAAAGAGGACATCGTTTTGTTGGCCCGTCATTTTCTTTCCAAGCACAGCCGGGCGCTCAACCGCAAGGTGTCGGACATCTCCGGTGATGTGCTGGCCCTGTTCACTGACTATGACTGGCCCGGTAACGTCCGTGAATTGGAACATGTCATCGAAGGGGCCATCAACCTGGTGGTTTCCAGCCGCACCATCGAACGGCGGCACCTGCAGTCTCACCTGACCACCTGGCGACGGTTGCGGGGTGAACCGGACGCCGTTCAGCCGCCGGTGGCCGGTTCGCCGTCCGATGGTTTTGCCGGAATTGGTCAGCCACGCCCAGGACCGCCTGCCCCGCCGCCCGGCGCCGGCCGGCAGCCGGCGGAGAGCGGCAAGGGCCTGCTGGCCCGCCAGGCCGACCATGAGCGCTCGGTGGTGGTCGCCGCCCTGACCGCCTATGGCGGCAATATCACCCGGGCGGCAACCAGCATCGGCATTTCACGGCAGCTGTTCAACTACAAGATGAAAAAATACCGCATCGACAGGCGGGACTATCTGACATGATTCCCGCAGACCATCACCGGTTGTCCTATTTCGAGGCCATTGTCGAGGCCTTTGACGGCATGATCTATGTCTGTTCGCCGGACAACCGCATCGAATTCGTCAACCGCCAGGTGGTGGAGCAGCTGGGCCGGGACCCGGTGGGTGACGCCTGCCACCAGGCCCTTTACGGCAACGCCGAGATCTGCGCGTGGTGCCCGGAACAGGATGTATTCCGGGGCAAGACGGCCAGATGGGAGTTCAAGCACCCGACCACCGGGCGATGGTATTACCACATGGCTACGCCCATCACGAACGCCGACGAATCCATTTCCAAACTGAGCCTGTGCCTGGATATCACCGAAAAAAAACAGGCCGAAAATGCCCTGTTGGAAAGTCAGCGCCGCTTGAGTACGCTGATGAACAACCTGCCGGGGATCGTCTATCGCTGCCGGGCTGACGAATCGTTTGTCATGGAGTTTGCCAGCCGGGGCAGCAAGCGTCTGCTGGGCTTTGAGCCCCACGAGATCATCGGTACAGGACCCAATGCCTATCAGCGGATCGTGCACCCGGCGGATCGCAAAAACATGCTCGATCTGGTGCGTGAAACCGTGGCCATGCGGCGGCCATTCAGCTTTATCTACCGCATCCGGGCGGCCAGTGGCGAGGAGAAGTGGGTCTGGGAGCAGGGTGAGGGGGTTTTCGATGACCATGACCAACTGGTGGCCCTGGAGGGGTTCATCAGCGACGTCACCGCCTATAAGGAGGTGGAGCTGGACCTTCGCAAGGAGAATCTTCGCCTGCGTTCATCCATCAGCGACCGCTACCGGTTCGGCGATATCATCGGCAAGAGCGAGCCGATGCAGGCGGTGTATGACCTGATTCTCAAGGCCGCCGCCAGCGACGCCAGCGTGATTATTTTCGGGGAGTCCGGTTCCGGCAAGGAACTGGTGGCCCGGGCCATCCATCGGTTGAGCGATCGCCGGGCCGGGGAATTCGTAGCCGTCAACTGCGGCGCGATTCCCCGGGACCTGATGGAGCGGGAATTTTTTGGCCACATGAAAGGCGCCTTTACCGGGGCCAGTGCGGACAAGGGCGGGTTCCTGGATTCGGCGGAAGGAGGAACCCTGTTTCTCGATGAAATCGGTGAGATCGGTCAGAACATGCAAGTCAAACTGCTGCGGGTGCTCGACGGCGTGGGGTACACCCCTTTAGGAGGCATCAAGCTCAAACGAAGCGACTTTCGGGTGATCGCCGCCACCAACCGCGACCTGGTCAAGCTGGTCAAGGAGGGGCGCATGCGCGAGGATTTTTTCTACCGCATCCGCATCCTGCCTATCCAGTTGCCGCCGCTGCGTGAGCGCAAAGGAGATATTCCGCTGCTGATCGATCATTTTTTGTCGACCCTGGCCAAGGGCACCCAGGAGCCCTGGCACCTGCCGGTACGGGTCCGCGAGGCCATGGAAACCTACAGCTGGCCCGGCAATGTCCGTGAACTTCAAAACGTGCTGCATACCTACATCACCCTTGGCAAGCTGGACCTGATGGGGCAGATTGCGGAGAGGGCGGGCGACGAACCAGCCGTCGCTGAACTGCCTTCATCTGTGGGCAGCCTCCGCCAGCGGATGGACGCCCTGGAGAAAAAGATGATTCTCAGCGCCCTGGAATCGGCTCGATGGCATCGCGGGCGGGCCGCTGAAGCCCTTCAGCTCAACTACAAGACGCTCCAGCGAAAAATGAAAGCACACGGTATAAAATAGTCTATATTTAAGACAAAAATGTCCATATTCTTTTTAGCGCAAGCATTTCGACTGATTATGGCGATCCCCGCTTGAATGACCGGACAGATCTGTCCAGTTCACTTGAATTGATCATTTCTGAAAAAAAGAAGCTTTCTCTTTCATTTCAACCGTCTGAGAAAAACTGCCTAACTGGCATAAAGATTGAAATCTTTCATCCGTTAAGCGTGTGGCAGCAGTTTGTTTCCTTTTCCAAGGCTGCCTGTTTTCACCTCCCGTCTTATGCAACGTGGCAAGAATTGGATAAAGCCCGATTTCATTCGGGTGTTCAGAGCGCTGTGAAAGGGTCAACCACTATCAAGGGAGCGTCACCCATGATGCCGACTGTCGTCCACGAAAAATGCTCCGGCTGCGGAACCTGCAAGCTGGCCTGTGCCATGGAAAATTTCAACGCGGTTCAACCCGCCCGGGCGCTATTGCGCATTGAAGGTCGCTTTCCCGCGCCCGGCGATTACCGCATTCATTTCTGCGACCAATGCGGCGAGTGCGCCGAGGCCTGCCCGGTGGAGGCCATTGTCATGGAATCCGGGGTCTACCGCGTGGACCACGATCTTTGCACCGGCTGCATGACCTGCGTGGAGGTCTGCCCCAAAGGGGTCATGGTGGAACAGTCGGGATCCGAATTCCCAGCCAAATGTATATTGTGCGGCGCCTGTGCGGAAATTTGTCCACGCAGCGCCATCGTGATGGCCGAGATGGTTAAGGCATAACTGACGATCTGAAAGGAAAATTAATGAACGACAACTCCATCGACAAGACCGTGTCCGTCATTTCGGCCCTTTGCTGCCTGGCCTTCGTCTTCATGACCATGGCCTCTCCGGATCAAGTCAAGGAGCTGTTCGACAAGATCTTTAAATTTTTCATCGGCAATTTCGGCTGGGCGTACATGACCTGTGTGGCCGGTTTCGTGGTCTTTTGTCTGGCCGTGGCCTTTTCCCGTTTCGGCAACATCCGGCTGGGCAAGGATGACGAAACACCGGAATTCAGCCTCAAGGCCTGGTTTGCCATGCTCTTTGCTGCCGGTATGGGCATCGGACTGGTCTTCTGGGGCGTCGCCGAACCGATCTATCATTTTGCAGGCCCACCCTTCGCCGACCCCAAAACACCCGAGGCGGCATCGGAAGCCCTGCGCACCACGGTTTTCCACTGGGGTCTTCATCCATGGGCCTGTTATGCCACCGTGGCCCTGGTGCTGGCTTACTTTCAGTTCCGCAAGGGCTACCCGGGCCTGATCAGCGCCACACTCACCCCACTCATCGGCGAAACAGCCGCCCAGGGAACCACCGGCAAGGTCATCGACTCCCTGGCCGTGGTCACCACGCTGTTCGGCGTGGCCACGTCACTGGGCCTGGGGGCTCTTCAGGTGACCACCGGCCTGGACCTGCTCTACGGCATCGGCAAGGGTACAGTGGTTTCGATCTCCGTCATTGCCGTGGTGACCGCGTTATACATCACTTCCGCCGTCACCGGCATCAACAAGGGTATCCGTATCTTGAGCAACACCAACATGGTCATGGCCTTCGGCCTGATGCTCCTGGTGCTGATCCTTGGTCCGACGCGCTACATTTTAAACTCGTTTGTCGAATCGATCGACAACTACCTGCAAAATATCCTCTGGCTCAGCTTTTTCGTCGACGCCAGCGGCGGTGTGGCCAAACACACGGGCTACGACTGGTCCGGGGCCTGGACGGTATTTTATTGGGCCTGGTGGCTCACCTGGGCGCCGTTCGTGGGCGTTTTCATCGCCCGCATTTCACGCGGTCGAAAAATACGTGAATTCGTTTTAGGCGCCCTGTTGGCGCCGACCCTGCTGTGCGCCATCTGGTTTAATATTCTCGGCGGTTCGGCAATTTTCCTGGAGCTCAACGGCACGCCGGGCATCGCCGACGCAACGTTCAAGGATGTGACCACGGCCATATTCGCCCTTTACGACAACTTCAGCATGAGCGCCTTTCTATCTTTGATGTCCATGATTATCGTCTCCATCTTTTTCATTACCTCGGCTGACTCGGCCACCTTTGTGGTCGGAATGATGACTTCCGGCGGCAGCCTGGAACCCAAAACCGGCCTGAAGGTATTCTGGGGACTGGTCTGCTCTTCCATCGCGGCCATGCTGCTGGTGGCGGGCGGCCTGAAAGCCATACAGACGGTCTCGTTCGTCGTCTCCTTTCCCTTTATGATCCTGATGCTTTTCATGGCCTGGTCCTTTATTAAGGCCATCTCGGCCGAGACCGAAATCGTTAAAAAACCCAAAAAACGCCAATCGACAAGCCGGTCCGCAGCTGAAGCGGAACCTGTTTAGGTTATTTCAACCGAGTGAGAACACCGGTCTGGGCCAAAAGATGCCATTTCCGGAGGTACACAACTAAGGAGTCGGATCTATGTTCGGATATGCCGGAACCATTCTTCGTATCGACCTGTCCAGCGGTGCCATTGAAAAACAGCCGCTGGACGAAGACCTGGCCGATTGCTTCATTGGCGGTCGAGGGTTTGTTGCCAAACTGCTCTTTGACGAATTGCCGCGCGGCATCGATCCTTACGATGCCAAAAACCTGTTCATTGCCGCCACCGGCCCCCTGTCCGGCCACCTGGTTCCGGCCAGCGGCAAGACCCATTTCGGCACCAAATCGCCGGCTACCGGCGGTTATGCGGACAGCAACATGGGCGGCCACTTCGGTCCGGCGTTGAAATACGCCGGGTATGATATGCTGGTGCTCACCGGGTGTGCGCCGGTGCCCAGCTACCTGTTCATCGAAGACGGCCAGGTGGAGATCCGACCCGCCGATGCCTACTGGGGGCAGGGTGCCTTGATCGCCGAGAAAAACATGAAAGCGGATTTGGGCGAGGACTTCCAGATTCTGACCATCGGACCGGCCGGCGAACAGCGGGTGCGCTATGCCTGCCTTTCCCACGACTTCGGCCGTCAGGCCGGCCGCAGTGGGGTGGGGGCCGTGTTGGGTTCCAAGTGGATCAAGGGCATCGCCGTCAGGGGCACGGGCAGCCTGCCGGTGTTCGACGTGAAAAAGGCCTTTGCCGCCGGCAAGGCGGCCTTCAAGAAGGTGTCCGCCAAGCCCGGCTTCACCGAGTGGACGCCCGAAGGGACCGCCGGCATCACCAACTGGGTCAACGAGGTGGGCGCCTTCCCCACGCGCAATTTTAAAACATCGTTTTCCGATCATTACGAGGCGATCAACGGCCAGGCGATTCTGAAAAAGCTGAAAATCACCGACAAGGGGTGCTACTGCTGTCCCACGCCCTGTGGCAAGTATGGTCTCACCAAAACCAAGTTGGGTGATGCATACGTGGAAGGCCCCGAGTACGAGACGATCGCCCTGTTCGGTGGCAATTGTGAACTCAAGACCATCGAGGAGGTGGCCTACGCCAACTACCTATGCGACGAGCTGGGCATCGATACCATATCTGCAGGTGCAGTCATCTCCTGGGCCATCGAGTGCTTTGAAAAGGGTATGCTCAGCGAAGGTGACATCGGCCGACCGGTGAAGTTCTCCGATCTTGACACGGTAAATTACCTGCTGGAGAAGATCGTCAGCCGGGAAGGCATCGGCGACTTGCTGGCCGAAGGTGTGAAAAAGGCTGCGGAAAAAGTAGGGCAGGGCTCTGACCATTTTGCTATTCACGTCAAGGGCCTGGAGTGGACCGGGTACGAGTGCCGCAACGCACCCTCCATGATGCTGGCCTATATGACGGCGGATATCGGCGCCCATCATGCTCGAGCGTGGGTGCTGGGCCACGACATGGCAGGTGCTTGGACCAATGTCAATGAGTTGGTACAAAGCGGTGGCACGGTGGAGCGACAACCCCCGGCTCAGGTGACAGCAGACAGTGCCCGATATGTCATCGACTCCCAGCACACCCGCCCCCTGTTCGACGCCCTGGGCATCTGTCGGCTACAACTGATGGAGCTGGGTTTCGAAGTGGAGAACTACGCAGAACTTTTTTATCTGATTACCGGCAAAAAGCGTACGTGGAAGGAGATGCTGGTTGTTTCCGAACGCATCTGGAACCTGACTCGATCCATATCTGCGCGTGAAATCAAGGGTTTCGGACGCAGCTGGGATTTTCCGCCCGAGCGGTTTTCCACCGAACCGATTCCATCGGGTCCCAACGAGGGCTATTTTATCCCCAAACAGAAACTGGAACAGCTGCTGGACTGGTATTATGAAGCCAGGGGCTGGGATGCCAACGGGATTCCCACGCGGGAGACGCTGGTTCGTCTGGACCTGGAAGCAGTGGCCGATGTATTGCGTGCCGAAGGTGTGCTGCCCAATTAAAGAGGAGAATGGGATCATGAGAAAAATACTGACTCCGGACGCATTTGATCGGGAAACGGCCGATGCCGTGGTCATCGGCGGTGGGATCATCGGTGTGGCCACGGCCTTTTGGCTTTCCCGTGCCGGCTTGTCCACGACCCTGGTGGAGATGCGCGACGGTTTGTCCACGCTGACCACCACGGCATCCATCGAATCCTTTCGGGCCCAGTTCACCGAGCCGGCCATGGCCGCCCTGGCCAAGGAGTCCATCGATGTGTGGGAGAACTTTGCCCAGACCACCGGCCTGGAGGGCTATGAGATAGACCTGCACCACGGCGGCTACCTGTTTCTGACCACCGAAGTGGATATGGTGGCCGAGGTGAAGGCCACGGTCGAGGCCTACCACAAGGTTGGTGTGACCGATTCCGAGTACCTCAGCGGGGACGAGGTGCTCAAGCGCTGGCCCTGGTTGAACCCGGAGATCAAAGCCGGTGCGTTCCGGGCCAAAGACGGCTGGTTCTCCGCCCATGAGGTCACCCAAGGGTTCGCCCGGGCGGCTGACAAGGCCCGCTTTTACGTGCGCACCCGCGCCACCGGCATCGAGACCGACGACCAAGGGGTCTGCGCGGTAACGACCGACCGAGGGCGCATCAACACCCGTGTGGTGGTCAACGCCGCCGGGCCGTTCGCCATCGATGTGGGCCGTTGGGTGGGAGTGGATCTGCCGATCTACCAGATGCGCCGGCAGCGCGTCTTCGTGGCCCCCCACCCTAAAATCCCTCAAAATGCGCCCTTGATCATGGATGTGGACAACGAGTCATACTGGCGTCCGGAAACCGGCGGCGCCCTGCTCGGCTGGCACGACCCCGACGAGCAGAAAAGCGATCCCATGGAAGACCCTCAGGGCGACTGGGACTTTCCCGCTTTCACCCTGGAGATGTGCTCGCGACTCAGCCCATTCTGGAGCGAGGTGGTCGATGACCTGAAACAGGAAGATCTCTCGGTGTATGCCGGCCAGTATGTGCACGCGCCCGATGACCAGCCCTTGATCGGGCCGGTGGCGAATGTTCCGGGGTTTTTCCTCAACTGCGCCTATTGGCCTGGGGTGATGCTGTCGGCGGCCGCCGGCCGCTGGACCTGCGACCTGATTACCGGCCGGATGAAGCCCGAGAAAAACCCCCTGCGCCTGAGCCGTTTCGAGGAGGGGCTGGCTACGCCGCCGGGGGCGTTTATGCGCGGCCGACATTAGTGCCCATCCATAAGCGGCATCTTGCGGCCCAGATCTGCGTTCTCGTGTTTTAGAAATCCTCAACGTAGCGCGATGCTACGCCTGCGGTTTCCAAAACCCTGCGGCCTTGATCTGAACCACAACCTACCCCTTATGGATCGCCCCTGGTACAAATGAATGGTGATTTGTACCTTTCCAGAACGAGTGCCAGTCGATGCGGATGTATGACCAGTAAGGGAGAAATCGTGATGGCAAAAAAAATGAGACTGGGGCTGCACACCTACACC
>NZ_JBFELV010000164.1:0-9854 GCF_041551955.1 Desulfosarcina sp. | reverse complement strand
GGTCGAACGGTTGATGAGCGAAGGGTTGCTGACCGCCGTCTTCGCCACCTCCACCGTCGCCGCTGGGGTCAATTTTCCGGCACGGACCATGGTGTTCTTCAACTCGGACCGATTTAACGGCACTGAATTCGTTCCCCTGGACGCCACCCAGCTTCACCAGATGACCGGCCGCGCCGGCCGCCGGGGCATGGACAAGATCGGCTTCGGCCTGGCCGTTCCCGGCCGCTACATGGACCTGAGATTGGTGGCCCGGCTGCTGGCGTCCCGACCGGGTAAGGTGGTCAGCCGCATCCGCATCAACTTCTCCATGGTTCTCAACCTGCTGCTTTCCCACACCCCGGCCCAGATCGAAGAGCTGCTCAAGCGATCATTTGCCACCTGGCTGCTGATTACCAACGCCGAGGACAGCCGCCAGAAAAGCCGCATGGCCGATGTCCACGAAGTGCTGTGGGAAGATTTCCTGCGCCACCTGGATTTTCTCAAGGAGACCGGCTTTGTAGACGGTGAAGACCGCCTTACTGGAGACGGAATCTGGGCATCCCAGCTGCGGGTGGACCAGCCCCTGATCGTGGCCGAATGCCTGCGACAGGGGCTGCTGCCGGACGGGGATGCCCCCCAGATGGCCGGGGTGTTCGCCTGCATGGTCAACGAAAGGGAAACCGATGACCGCATGGAGGGGCGCCTGGTACCCAACCGGCTCAAGCGCACGGTGGGCCGGATCCAGAAGAAACTGACCGGTTTCGCCCGCCACATGAAATCCCGTGGCTTCGACGTGCGCCAGTTCTACCTGCGGCCCGCCGCCATGACCCATGCCTGGGCATCGGGATATCCGTGGGAAAACATCATCAAGGAATACGGCATGGCCGAAGGCAACCTGGCCATGCTGATGATGCGCACCGCCGACAACCTGCGCCACGCCGCCAATCTGGTGGATGTCTTTCCCGAAGCCGCTGCCACCGCGCGGGAAGCTATCGGACTGATCATGAAGGAACCGGTGGTGGAAGGAGCAGATGAGGATGAAGCGGATCGATAATAGTCGGTTACATCTGCCCTGGTTTATGTTATTGTTAACATATCGCTACGGCACCATATTGAAACCTGGAATATAAAAAAACCAGGAGAATCGATCATGGACAGCTTCCATTCACTGCTCGAGTCCTGTTCAGCCGAACACGGGCACCTCTGTCCGGGACAGGTGGTGGGTGTGCGCATGGCGATGTTGGGGTGTCGACTGATCGGTATGGATCAGCCCAAACGGATCGATCAGATCAAAAAACTCCTGGTTTATGTTGAGATGGACCGATGCACGGCAGATGCAGTGGCCCATGTCACCGGTGTAAAACTGGGGAGGCGGAGCCTCAAGTTTGTCGATTATGGCATCATGGCCGCCACCTTCATGAACCTGGATACGGAAGATTCGTACCGAGTGTTGTCCACTGAGGAGGCAAGGGATCTCGCGCAGGTTTACGCACCGGAACTCGCCACCCGGTCCGAGCGGCAGATCGCCGCATACACGCGCATGCCGGACAGCGTCCTGTTCCGTGTCCAGAAAGTCCGCGTAAAAATCGATGAATTTGACTTGCCCGGCCCGACGCGTCGAAAAGTGGCCTGCAGCCGCTGCGGCCAGCTGATACGGGATGCCAAAGAAATTATCCTACTGGGAAAACCAGTCTGTAAGCCGTGTACCGATCGATCCTATTTTACACATGCCCGGGATATCACGTGGCCGGACATGGGGTGGTCACCAGACAGTTATCACGTCGACCCATCCAGCACCCCATCTTTACCTGAACCGGTGGAATCTTCGATGGACACCAAGTAAGGAGACCAGGCCGTGTTGAAAAAAATCGGGGTAAACGATTCTGTGGGGACAAAACTGGCCCACGACATTACGGAAATCCGGCCGGGTGAATTCAAGGGCCCGGCATTCCGGAAAGGCCATACGGTTTGTGATGAAGATATTTGCCGATTGCAGAAACTGGGAAAGAACCATCTCTACTTGATCGACCTCGATGAAGATGAAATCCACGAAGACCAGGCCGCTTCGATACTCGCCAAGAACCTGTCCGGGGAAGGCATCGTCTGGGAGGATGCCCCCAAAGAGGGCAAAATCAGCCTTCACGCCCAATGTGACGGACTGTGTACCGTGGATATTGCGTCCCTGGCGGCTTTTAATATGGTCGACGAGGTGATGTGCGCCACGATTCACAGCCACACCCTGGTGAAAAAAGGCGAGCTGGTGGCGGCAACGCGCGCCATTCCCCTCGTGATGAAGCGGGCACCCGTTGAGCGGGCAGCAGCCATTGCCGCTCAGCATGGAGGCGTTCTGAATGTGCGTGTCCTCAAAAAAGCCCGGGCAGGTGTGGTGGTCACCGGCAGTGAAGTGTTCAGCGGGCTGATAGAAGACAAATTCGCACCGATTCTAAAGGAGAAAATCGAGACGCTCGGGTCTGAGGTGGCCGGGGTGAAATTGGCTCCCGATGACCCTGAAATAATTCGAACGGCGATCGAAGACCACCTGGCCAACGGTTGTGATTTGATCCTGTTGAGCGGCGGGATGAGTGTGGACCCCGATGATGTGACCCGCAAAGGCATCGCCATGGCAGGAGGCCAAGAGGTCCACTATGGGGCCGCCGCCCTGCCCGGCGCCATGTTTTTGACCGCCTACATCCATGGGGTTCCCTTGTTGGGGATACCGGCATGTGGACTCCATCACCGCATCACCGTACTCGATTTGATTCTCCCCAGAATATTGACGGGTGAGCATATCGGCAAAAAAGAACTCGCCTTTCTCGGGCATGGCGGACTCTGCCGCGATTGCGAGGCATGCGTCTATCCCCACTGTCCGTTTGGAAAAGGGAGCTGACCAGTCATCCGGCGGACATGAGGTGGTTGCGGTGCGCCTGCACCAGCTTGATCTCACCATAGGAGGCATCATCGCCCAGGGCGCGCTTGATTTGACCAAAAGGTTTTCCCTGCAATCGTGACAGTTCCTGTTCGATCGTTTGCCGCTTGTCGGGCGGCACAAGCAGGTCTATGGCAATTTTTCCAGTTTCCACCCAATGGGCCATATGCCCCTCGATGGTGGCCAGCACCAATCCCCGCTCCTCGGCGATCTGGGATAGGGTCATCCCCTTTTCAAACAGGTCGAGACTGATCTGCCTGGTGTCGGTCCGTGGCGCTTTTGGCTTCCCAGACGGCGGAGCGGCCGGTGAACGTGGGGTCAGGTTCACCGAATCGATGTGGTGTTGCCTGCGGTAGGCGTCAATCATGCCGACCAGTTCGTCCCCGTACCGTTGCGTCAATCGCTTCCCCATTCCCTTGATCGCTTGCAGGGCCTCCAGCGTGTCGGGCAGGTTGACGGCGATCTGGATCAAGGTCTTCTGGTGCAGCACTCGGTAATGGGCGATGTCCTCCTCCTGAGCCTTGCGGCTGCGCCAGTCTTTCAGGGTCTGGAACAGATCGGGATGGTCGATATCGGCCTCGCGATAGGTTGGCGCGAGGATCTTCTCAGGCTTCTTGCCGGCATCTATCGCAGCAGCCGAAATGGCTTGAAAATAACCAGCAGGTGAAAACCCCTGCCCACAGGATTGCACGGCAGCCAGCTTGACATCGATCTCTTCGCGCAGAAATTTGAGCGCATGGTTGATCTTCTTTTTTAGCGCAGCGTTGTCCGTATCTATCTGCAGTTCAGGAATCTGCTGGCCCATCCCTTGCGCGAGCTTATCTCTAAAATAGACCGATGCCTTGGAAATCCGCTCTACCACGGCAGCATCAGACGCCGGCAAGGTATCGGTTGAGAAGAGTCCCTGCAACTGCCGCCGGAAATTGTCGGCAACGGTGCAGATCTTCTCCTCGGCACTTTTCTCCAGTGCGCGGATATCGCCTGTTCCAGATGCCCGGACAACCCCGGAATTGCCCAGCACCAGTCCTGCCAGGCGGCGCAGCAATGTTCGCAAGCGGTGGAAATCGAAGCACTCCAAGAGCAGTTGCTGCTGGTATTGCACTGTGGCCGCCTTAAGCAACTCGGTGGATGGGCGGTTTTGCGCCGACTCCTGGCTGAAGCGGCGGATGGCTGGATCGGTCTTGATCGCCGAAGGCGGCAGCGGCCTGGAAAGCACCATGCCGTCGAGGGTCCGGCAGCGGCTCAGCGCCACGTAGACCTGCCCGTAGGCGAATGCGGCCCGGGCGTCGATGATGGCCTTGTCAAAGGTCAGCCCCTGGCTCTTGTGGATGGTGATGGCCCAAGCCAGCCTGAGGGGAAACTGCCGGAATGTGCCGATTGGAGTCTCTGTGATCTCAAGCGTTTTTCGGTCGAGCGAATATTCGATATTCTCCCAGGTTGCCGGCTCGACGACAATCTCCCGCGAATCGCCCGGGCATTGGATATGGATGTCATTGCCCCTGATCCGCGAGATCGTGCCGATTTTCCCGTTGTAATATCTTTTTTCAGGTGAGAGGTCGTTGCGTACAAACATCACCTGGGCACCCGTCTTCAACCTGAGGGTGGCTGCGGTCGGGAATGTGTGTTCGGGAAAATCTCCCTCGATGCCGGCGTCGAAGCGGTGGCTCTTTTGCGTCAGCGCATTCAAGCGGGTATCATTGATGCTGTCGGCACTGCGGTTATGCGTGCTGAGGGTGATATACCCGTCCACTTCGTCCGGGACAAAATCGGGTATATGCCGGGCATTGAGGTCCTGTAGCGTCTCGGGGTCCAGTTGGTTGTTGCGCACACGGTTGAGCAGGCTGATAAAGTGGCTGTCGACCTGGCGGTAGATGTGCTGCAGTTCGATGGTCACCATGTCGGTCTGAGCCAGGGCGTTGCTGCTGAAGAAATAAGGCGAGGCATAGAAGGCATCGAGCAGTCGCCAGTCGTCTTCTTTGACCACCGGCGGCAACTGGAAGAGATCCCCGATCATCAGCAGTTGCACGCCACCGAATGGCTGCTGGTTGCGGCGACAGCGGCGCAGAACGCTGTCGACCCCATCCAGCAGGTCGGCCCGCACCATGCTGATCTCATCGATCACCAGCAGGTCGAGGCGCTTGATGATGCCGATCTTGTCATTGCTGAACCGGTAAGGGGAGCGATTGGTGTCGCTGCCCGGCACAAACGGCCCGAAGGGAAGCTGAAAGAACGAATGCAGCGTGACGCCGCCGGCATTGATGGCGGCGACCCCGGTCGGCGCGGTGACGACCAGGTGCTTTGGGCTGTTTCGCTTGAGGCTACGCAGAAAGGTGGTCTTGCCGGTGCCGGCTTTGCCGGTGAGAAAAATATGGCGGCCGGTATCACGGACAAATTCGCCGGCCAGTTTCAGTTCAGGATTAGCGGTTTCATGGCGATGATGTCGTGATGCATTACCCTTCATGAGGCCACGATCCAGATCAGGGTGATCACCCCGGACAACAGAAGCAGGCTTTCCACCAGAAATTCCAGGCGCATGCTGGGCAGCATCCGCCCTTTTTCATAGGCACTGACCAAAATGAGCATGGCCGCCGGGCAAAGGGTCAGGAAAAAACCAAGCCCGGAGACCAGGCCGACGGCCGACCCGGCGGCAACCAAAATCATGCAGCCGACCAAGGTTCCTTTCAGCAGAACCGCTGTTTTTCGGTTCCCCAGCAGGATGGGCAGGGTTTCCTTGCCCATGATGCGATCACCCTGAACATCCAACAGGTCGAAAAACGCGGTGCGGGCAAACACCAGGGCCGTCGCCCAGATGAATACCCCCCCGATAGCGACGGTCAGGGTCCCCTTGCCCGTGATCCCGGGCAGCAGCGCCACTACCACGCCCCAGGCCAAGGCGATGAGAAACGTTTTGGAACCGGGAATATCCTTGATCCGGCGATACCTGAACCCGAAGCCGTCAGGCAACAGATACAGGTTGTAGGAGAGGCCCAACAGACTCATGATCAGCAGGATCGCAAAGGCGACGGTCCCCATGGCCGATGCACACAGGATACCCAGGCCGCCGGCGGCGATGGCCAGGACAGACAACAGCCGCCGGTGCCGTGCATAAAACCGGGCTCGCTCCGGATCGTTGTATTCATCTTCGGCCGTGCCGGTGAGATGGTTGAGCAGATGCATGGAAAGCACGTAAAGCATGGCCACGGCCACCGGGGCAAGGGCAGTGCTCAGTCCCAACAGCCGCATGCAGGCAAAGCAGAGGCATCCGGCACCCACGGCTACATAAACATTGGTCAGCAATAGGGTCTGTATCGCGCTGTAAACGGTTCTGACGAATCGCGCCTGCCGTTTGGCCGGCAGTTTTTCCAGCTCCCGGAAAACCCGCTTGATGATCCAGTTGGGCGTCGATGCGCCGGCGGTAATCCCCACCCGGTCAACCCGGTCCAGGCAGCAGGATTCCAGCTCAGCTTCGGTTTCCATGAGATAGGCCGGTTTGCCGGTTTCCTCGGCAATCTCGGCCAGGCGTCGGGTATTGCCGCTATCCCGTCCCCCCACGACGATAACGGCATCTACGTGATCAGCCAGTTGTTTGACCTCTGCCTGCCGCTTTTCCGTCGAATCACAGATGGTATCGAAGGTCTTGTAATGGGGGAATTTCTCGCCAGCCCAGGCTTTCACCTGCTCGTAGAGCTTCATGTTCTGGGTGGTCTGGGCCACGATGATCGCCTGGTCGAAAGCAGGCAAGGCTGCGATGTCCGCCATGGTGCTGACCACGTGCCCCGACGGTCCGGCATACCCCACCAACCCCACCACTTCAGGGTGGTCCCGGTCACCGACGATAATGGTGGCAAAGCCTTTACGGGCATGAACTCGGATGATGGTCTGTACGCGGATGACTCGCGGGCAGGTGGCATCCACCACCTTGAACCCGGCGTCCTTGAGCCGCTGCTTGTCCTCGGGGGGCACACCGTGGGCCCGCACCAGCACGGTTCCTTTACCCCGTTCCGGAATCGTTTTCAGGACAGAAATCCCTTTTTTCTCAAAGAGGGAGAGGACCTGGGGATTGTGGATCAAAGGGCCGTAGGTGTAGATGGGCTCATCGCATTTGCCCGGTGCATCCAGGGCCAGTTCCACAGCCCGCCTGACGCCCATGCAGAAACCGGCGGTTTTGGCGATCTCGATCTTCATCTATAGTCCGGACGGTTTCAAAGCAGCGGATTCAGGTGATCGATGACAAGGGCGTCCACCATGTGTGGCAGCGGTTCGTCCGACACCCCGATCAAATCCACATTTTCCTGGGAAATGGGCAGAATGAGCTTTATGGCCGCACAACCGGACACGGCTTCGGCCATTTTGGGTGTCACTTCACCCATCATGGCATGGGCCAGCATGATACCCAGGGTGCCGATCACCACATCCACCCGGGCAACCGTCCGCACAATTGCATTTTCCCCTGATGCCCCGCGGTTGGCTCCGGCCTTGAGCATCTGAGCGGTAGCAATGGCATTGGTCCCCAAGGCGACGATCTCCACGGATTCGCCGTAGGATGCTTTGATTTTCTTGATCATGGTGCTGCCGATACCACCGCCCTGACCGTCGATGATGCCGATCGTTTTCCGTGAAGACGGTTGACGCATGACCATTCCTTAAATTGGCAATATCCATGGCTCCAATACGGGAACCAACCTTGATGGACGCACAACAAAACCAAATGGACGGCTTTGTAAAACGTTCAAGATCAAGGCGTGCAAGTGACGAGGAATGAGGCGTACTCAAGGTACGCCGCAGTGACGAGGTGCGCAGCACAACGAAGATATTGGATGTTTTACCAAGTCGTCATAGTTTTTGAACCCGTGCCCGCATCTTGCGCTTGCGCTTGGGAAGTCGCCGGCTGGGTCCTTTTTTACGGGTGGTCGGCACCCATCCCGTGGAAACGGTCTCCTCACCGCCCTTTATCGCCAGATGTCGGGCTATGGCGATCTTTTCCTCGAAGGCAGCTGAATCCAATGCGGTGGCACCGGCCGACTCGGCAGCAGTCATGACTTCCCGGTCGCTGCTGACCACCAGGGCGTTGGCCTTTTCCCGGCTGACCATCCGCCGTATCACATCGTCAGCGCTCTCTCCCCCCTGCGAATAGCGGATGGCGATACCCTTGACCCGATCTCGGGACCCGTAAATGGAGGGTAGGTCAGTGCCATCAAAAACCACCGTAATTTTATGCGGTTTCAGTTTTTTGTAGGCTGCCAGCATATCCACCAGGGCGTCACGACCCAATTGCAGGTCCTGCCGATCCATTCCGGCCAATTCCGGGGATTGGCGGATCAGGTTATAGCCGTCGATAATGAGGTGAAGGGCCATGGAAACTAACTTGTCCGCAGCAGCCCCAGCAGCCGGTCCAGGTCGTCGTCACTGAAAAAATCGATTTCCACCCGACCTTTCTTACCCTTGCGCTGAATGCGGACCCGGGTGCCGAATTGGCGGGACAGATCTTCGGAGACATCCCTGAAATAGCGCTGTACAGAGGTCAACTCCGGTTTGCGTACCGGTTTCTTTTCCGCATTGATCCGTTTGATCAACGCTTCCGTGTCGCGCACCGACAATTTCTTCGCCACCACCTCCCTCCAGGCAGTCTGCTGTTTAGCCGGCGTGTCGGCCCCCAGAAGGGCCCGGGCGTGGCCCATGCTCAAGGCGCCCTGCATGATGCTCTGCTTGATCGGGTCAGGAAGCTGGCGCAGCCGCAGGAAGTTGGCCACGGCGCTGCGGCTCTTTCCCACCCGCTCGGCAGCCTTGTCTTGGGTCAGATCGAATTCGGTGATCAGCCGATGGTAGGCCTCGGCCTCCTCCATGGGGTTCAGGTTTTCCCGCTGGATGTTCTCTACAATGGAAATCTCCAGCATTTCGGCATCCGAGACATCCTTTACCAATACAGGCACCCGGTCCAGGCCGGCAAGGGTGGCCGCCCGCAGACGCCGCTCACCGGCGACCAGTTCGTAACCCACATCGTCGGCACGCACCAACAGCGGCTGGATGATACCTTGGCTGCGGATAGATTCAGCCAGCTCTTCCAGTTCGTCCACTGCAAAATGACGCCGCGGCTGGTAGTGGTTGGGCCGAATCATATCGATTTCACAAAGAAAGAAATCTTTTTGCGTCGGCAACGTTGACCCGGACATCCCTTCCATCGAGCCCAGATCAGGGATCAGCGCATCAAGCCCCCTGCCCAAGGCCATTTTCCGTTTCTTCTTGGCGCCGGATCCGACGCTGCTCTGTTTGGTTTTATCTGGCATGCGGTGTCCTGAATCGTGTATGGCTGGCCTGGACCAATCGAAATGGTCCAGGCGAATCAGCGTTTCCGGAAAGCCTGTCAGGCATGGCCGGCATGATTGGCGGCCATGATCTCCTTGGCGAGGGAAAAATAGCTGGCAGCCCCGGGAGACGTGGCATCGTAAAGCAATATCGGCTGGCCGAAACTGGGTGCCTCCCCCAAGCGGACATTGCGGGGAATCGTCGTTTTGAACACCAGGTCTTTAAAATGATTTTCCGCGTCCTCGGCCACCTGATGACTCAAGTTGGTGCGGCGGTCGAACATGGTCAGCAGAATACCGGCGATTCTGAGCTTCGGGTTCAGGCCGCTCTTGATCCGTTGAAAGGTCTGGACCAGTTGGCTGAGTCCCTCCAGGGCATAAAACTCGCACTGTAGGGGAATCAGCAAGGCATCGGCGGCCGTCATGGCATTTACGGTAAGCAGGCTCAACGACGGGGGACAGTCGATAAGAATGTAATCGAAATGGTCCGTCACCGAAGCCAGCAGGCGCCGCAACGCATGTTCCCGATGGGGCCGGTCCATCATCTCCACATCGAAGCCGATGAGCTCCACCCGGGAGGGCATGACCTTGAGGGATTCGATCTGGCTGTCGACGATCACCGCATCCGCACCGGCGTCCCCGATCAT
>NZ_JBFELV010000163.1:0-9857 GCF_041551955.1 Desulfosarcina sp. | reverse complement strand
TCCTCCCCTGGCTTTTGGCCTGGTACAGGGCTTTGTCAGCCTGATCCACCAGCTGTTTGCCGGTGATTATACCACCGGCTGGCCGGGCAGCGACCCCCACACTGGTGGTGATGTGAAGGGTCAGTTCCTCGTAGGTGAATTCGTGCTCCTTCACCCGCTCACGAAACCGCTCGCAAAGGGCTGACGCTCTATCCAGCGCGGTGTCCGGGAGAATGACGGCAAACTCCTCGCCGCCGTAGCGACAACCCACATCATATTTGCGGATGCTGTCATTCAGCAACCTTCCGAACTCCTGGAGTACCCGGTCCCCGCACAGATGACCGTGGTTGTCATTGACCCATTTGAAATGGTCAAGATCGATCATGCACAGCGCCAGGCCGTGGCCGTAACGCTGCGCACCGGAGATTTCCCGTTCCAATGCTTCCCGAAAATAGCGCCGGTTGAACATACCGGTCAATTCATCGCGCACGGACATCTCCGCCAGCTTCTCCTGAGCCATGCGCATCTCCCGCTTCAGACCGGCCTTTTCAAGGGCATTGGCGATGATACGCAGCAGCGCCTTGCCGCTCACCTTGGCTTTGGGAAGATAGTCGTAGGCACCGGCCTGGATGATCCGGGAGGCGATCAGCTCGTCTCCCTGGCCGGTAATAACCACCACCGGTATCTCCATCCCCTTGTTGTTGATGGCTTCCAGAAAGTCCAGGCCGGTGCCGTCGGGGAGCAGGTAATCCAGAAAGATGAGATCGAACCTATCCTTGTCCAGACGGCTGAACGCGTCCCGGATGGATTTCACGCGGGTCAATGTCAGTTGCGGGTGATCCTTCAGGATTTTTCTGACTTTGGCGAAATCATTATCTTTGTCCTCGATGGCGAGGATAGAGACATGCTGGTCCAGGTTGAGGATGGTTTTCCCGCCGGCGTAGGTTTTAGGTTGGTCGTGGCGCAGGGTCTGGATCTTTTTGACCGTGTCGGAAATCCGGGTGGCGGCTTCCGTTATTTTACTTACCCGGCCGGCCAGGTGGGCCGGGATGTTGCCTTCCATTTCCATCAGTTGAACATTTCCCATCAGAATCATCAACGGCTGGTTCAGTTCGTGGGCCGTGGCACCGGCCATCTGAAGCAGAACCTTCAGGCGCTCCTCCTCGATCACCGATTTCTGCTGCTCACGGATCTGGCGGTTGACGGCTTCCAGTTCCGCCACCGTGCGGCTCAACTCTATATTGCTCTGCTGAAGTTTTTTTCGCTGCTGGAACAATTCGACAAAGACATTGACCTTGCTTCTCAGAATGAGCGGATCCAGCGGTTTGAACAGGTAGTCCACCGCACCTTTCTCATAGCCGGCAAAGACGTGGGTGTCGTCTTTGCTTATGGCCGTGAGGAAAATGATGGGGATATGGCGGCTTTTTTCGCTGCCCCGCATCAGTTCAGCCACCTCAAAGCCATCCATACCCGGCATCTGAACATCCAGGAGGATCAGGGCGAAGTTGTGTTCCAGAACCAGTCCAAGCGCTTCGTTGCCGGATGTGGCGGTAATGATGGACAGCTCCGGTCGCTCGAGGACGCCTTCGATGGCCATGATATTCTCGGGCCGGTCGTCGACTACCAGGATTTTTATCTTTTCATCTGATGACATGGTCGCGTCCTGTGGGTTCGCTCAACGGAAGCCGATGCGGCGATACTTTCCGGATCGGTCAGTGCGGGGCCATCCAGATCTTTAGCATGGACGTCAATTTATCCAGGTTCACCGGTTTTGCCAGGTAATCGTCGGCACCGGCGGCGATGCACTTGGATCGGTCTCCTTGCATGGCTTTGGCCGTCAGGGCCACAATGGGCAGGGCCTTGAAGCGGTCCCGGCGTCGAATCTCCCGAATGGCCTGATAGCCGTCCACGTCGGCGATCATGACATCCATAAGAACGAGATCAATGTCCGGAAACCCGTCCAGTTTGTCAAGACTTTCCTTGCCGGATTTTCCGGTGAACACTTCTGCTCCCTGGTCCTCCAGAACATTGGATACGGCAAACACCGTTCGCATGTCGTCATCTACCAGGAGTACTTTGCGACCCTTTAACCCGGACAGGCGGTTGTCTGCGGCCAGAAGCCGATCGCGATGAGGCGCTTCCAGTGCATCAGGCAGCAGATGGAGACGCGAAACCAGCGCCTGAAGCAGCCGATCCGGTGCGTCGATTGCCTCGAGATTAACGACTGCCGAAAATGGCTCGACACCGCCTGCAGGTTGGATGTCCAGTGAAGCCCCCGGGTAGAGAAATACCGGCATCGGATCGTTTCGCATGGCGGTTAGAAAACCGTGCTGCTCGGCGGCATCTAAGGCTGGGTGTAGGATCACGGCATGAGCGACTCCCGTTTTCAGGGCCGTTTTTGCCTCGGCAGCAGTGGCCGCGGCCATGATGTGTATCGTTTTGCCGCCGACAGCGTCGGTGATCTGGCCGGCGGCATCCGGATCCGGGGCGACCACGAGGATCGTTCGATCTTGGGTCGATTGCAGATGGTGGATCCGCTGAAACGCCGCCTCCAGCTGAAGGGGGGTGACCGGGTCGTTCACGTGGCCTGCCGCCCCGTGAACCGCCGCGTGGAAGTCATCGGCCGGCAGAGCGAAAGTGAAGACGGGAATGTGTCTGCTGCCGGGGTTGGCCTTGATTCGGTGAACCATCGTCCAGCCGTGCGCATCGGTCAGCCCGAGGTTTAGGAAAATGGCAGCAGGGAGATAGTAATCGGCGAAATGAAGGCCGGTTTGGAATTGCTCGGCCACCAGAACTTTATAACCCTTTAGGTAAGCCTGGTCTTTGATTGTTTCGGTCGTGCCTGGATCCGGGTCGATGATGAGAATACACCGGTCCCCGGGGGCCAGCCGATGGCGATCATCCGGAACCGGATCCACTCCCGGGGTCGATTCGGTCTCACCCGTTGAGGAAGGGGACGCCGCCGCCTGGGTGGCGGAGCGCCCGAAAGGGTCGGTGCGAATCACCGCCGGTTCATTTTCGGGCAGTGGGATGATAGGCAGGTGAAGCGTAAACCGGCTGCCTTGCTCATCTTCGCTCTCGAGCGTGATGATTCCCCCCAGCATTCGGGCCAGTTCCCGTGAAATGGAAAGGCCCAATCCGGTGCCGCCATACTTGCGCCGGGTGGAGCCGTCTACCTGCTGGAAAGCCTCAAACACCATCTGTTGCTTGGCCGCCGGAATACCGATTCCCGTATCCACGACACTGATGGCCAGACATCCATGGTCACCGGCGTCATCGGCACCCCGACAAATGACCAGTTCGCGGGAAACCGTGAATTCCAGGTGGATGGTTCCCCTGGCAGTGAACTTGAAGGCATTGGAGAGAAAATTCTTGATGATCTGTTCGACGCGCTTGCGGTCGGTGATCAATCGTTCCGGTACGTCCGATGCCACACGGATGGTAAACCGGATGCCGCGCTGCTCGGCCAGGGGTGCAAAACTTACCTGAATGGCGTCGGCTATGGATTGGACCCATACCGCTTGAAGCTCCACCTCCATTTTCCCTGATTCCACTTTGGCCAGATCCAGAATTTCGTTGATCAGGTTCAGCAGGTCTTCTCCTGCCGAGTGGATGGTTTGGGCGAATTCGAATTGCCTGGTGGTCAAGTTATTTTCCTTGTTCTCCAGAAGCAGCCGGGAGAGCAGCAGGATGCTGTTGAGCGGCGTTCTGAGCTCATGGGACATGTTGGCCATGAACTCCGTTTTATAGCGGCTTGAAATCTCAAGCTGCCGGGCTTTTTCCGCCAGTTCCAGGTGCGTTTTCTCCAGCTCGGTGTTTTGTTTCTCCATGTCCAATTTCTGTTTTTCCAGGATGGCCATGTGAGCTTCGAGATCGCCAGCATTTTTCACCATTTGTGCGTTGGCGGCTTCCAACTCCATTTGTTTGAACTGAAGCTTTTCCTCGGAAGCCTGAAAAGCACGGCTTTGCAACTGCATTTGGTGCGTGCTTTCTTCGAGCGACGCTTCACGCGCCTTCAATCGCTGAGCCTGTTTCCGGGTCTGCTCCAGTAGGGCTTCCTCCTGCTGCCGGGTAGAAGCGGCGTCGACCGCAACGGCAATGACCGGCGCCGCCGCTTCTACGAAATGATAATCAGGTCGGCTAAATACGCCTGTTTTCATCAACACCAGAACCCCTTTGACGGTTTGCCGCCACATCAACGGAGCGGCGATCAGATTGGCCAGGTCAGGTTCAGAAACAGGCGACACCAATCCGTTGATTGGCTCCTTGTGGAAAATCGTGATGGTTTTTAGTTGGTCCGCCTGACCGATCCACCCATCCTTCGCGTCGAAGATCGGTTGCCCTTCCCCATCGGGATGGCCCGGAAAGCGGCTGATGCATTTCAGCTCGCCCTGGTCATCCATGATAAAAAAGTCTGCCTGACACAGATCGAGAAAATCGCAAAGAAATTCGAGCGAGGCGAGAGACAACTCCGCCAACGTCTGGCCATCGCCGACCAACCGGTGCAGGTTGGCCAAACCGGATATGAACCGCGACAAGGTGCTGTTTTGGGTTTTGAGATGCTGGATCATGCTGTTGAAGGATGCTGCCAGTTCACCGATTTCATGGCTGGCTGCGACATGCATGTCATGGTCGAAGTGGCCTTGTTGGACCATCGATGCATGTCGGGAAAGATCGCGCACCGGTTCAAGGATGCTTCGCGCCAGGATCGCGGATAACACCAGCGCCCCCACCCCCGTCAGGATCACGATGGTAAAGATGGCCGCCCGCAGGGGATGGATGGCACCGAAGGCCGCCGCCGTCTCCATTTCCACAATCAAGGCATAAAGGGTATTGCCGAGACGTATCTGTGCATGGGTGCCGATGACCGGGTTGCCGGCCGGTCCTGCGTAGGCAAATGGCTCCTCCGCGGACGACGGGAATCCATCATCAGACTGGTTTTTCCGCCACAACCGCGTTTGCGCGGTGTCCACCCTGACGCCGGTGTAAAGATGCGGCGACCCGGTGGCGCCGGCCAGCATCGTCAGGTCCGAATCCACCAGATACATCTGCGAGCCTGTCCCGAGCCCCACGGGCGCCTCCACCATCGGTTGGACGGTACTCAGCGGAATTTGAAAGGCAATCACGCCAGCGGGCGGGCTGTTTTCACCGCGAATGGGGGCGGTGACGAAGGCCATTTCGGTATCGCCGGCCGGGGAATAGCGCTCAAAACCGGCAAAACTTGGATTTCCTGAGTCCAGGGTTCTGCGAAAGGCCTCGGCAAAGCGGGTTTTCGCCAACCCACCCTGATTCAGGTTCTCTGCAAGGTCTTTGTGCCTGGCGCTGGAGAACAGAATATTCCCGACCGGATCAACCACCAGGATATCACTGTAGCCGTAGAGGTTGGCATGCAGTTCCATGTCGGCTCCGAAAGCGGAGGTGGCCATGGCCCAGGGAACGCTGCTAACAAATTCGGAGACCGTTTCTTCAGCCGCCGCGTGCCTTCTAACCAGGGTGTTGAAAAAAGATAGCGTGGTGCGTTGGCGACCCTGCTTGTCGGCTTCTGCCAACCGGTCATCGACAAACCGTTGAAGCTGACGGCTTTTCAATTCGGCGACGATACGGATGTTCTGGCGGACTTCATGATCCAGGCGTTGGTGGGCCGTTTGGTAGCTAAGCCATGCAACCAGGGCCATGGGCACCATGGCAAGGCCCAAACCAAACAACAGCAGCTGCCGGCCCAAGCCTCGGCGAAACACCAGATTCAGGTTGAAGGGAAGCAACCGTTCAGGAGACTTGGCTTCCATGGCAAAGGCCTTTCTTTAATTTAGCGTCTGCTGCCAGAAGCGCCGAACTATATCCCTCAGGTGTTCGAACCGATGGCTATCGACCAGGGGGGAGCGTTCCTGCAGATTGAGCCGGTGAACAACGGCCCTGAAAATCAGGTAGGCCTGCCGGAGCCGGTAGGCCGTTACCCCGTCCACGATACCGGTTTCGGCCAGTGCCTGGAGCAGGCGTACATTATCTGTCCAGCGCGAGATTTCCGGATGGTTGGCCGCGTGCCGCAATACCAGGTGCTGGACCAAAAACTCGATGTCCACCATTGCACCGATGTCCTCTTTGATGTCGAACTGGTTCGGTCCGGCCGACAGACGATTTTCGCGCATGCGTTCGCGCATCTCCCGCACCGCTGCCTTCAGCTTTTCCGGATCCCTTTGTCGGCAGAGCACCTGGCGGCGAATGGTGGAAAAGGCATTTTTCAGCACAGCGTCCCCGGTGATGGGGCGGGCCCTGATCAGGGCCTGGTGCTCCCAGGTCCAGGCTTCGTCCATCTGGTAGGTGTTGAATCCGTCGACATGGCTGACCAACAGCCCTGAAGCGCCGTTGGGCCGCAGTCGCATGTCGGTCTCGTAAAGGGTGCCGGCGGCCGTGTGGGTGGAGAGCATATGGACCACCCGTTGACCCAGCCGGGAAAAAAAGTGGGTGTTGTCGATGGGATGATTGCCGCCGATGGTTTCCCCGGGGTCGGCCGCGTGGAGAAATACAAGATCCAGGTCCGATCCATATCCCAGCTCGAACCCACCGAGTTTGCCGTAGCCGATGACGGTAAATCCCCGTTCGCAGGTCTGACCATTCAGGGTGCATGACGGGCGGCCATGTTTCTCCACCAGGTGGTTCCAAGAAATGTCCACCACCTTGTCAAGGATCGTTTCGGCAATCCAAGACAGATGATCGCTGACCTTCATCAATGGCAGCACATTGGTGATGTCCGACGCCGCTACTCTCAGGGTGTTGATCTGGCGGAAGATGCACAAAGCCTCTATCTGGTATTCCGGATCGTCATCCGGCACGGTGGCCAACTGACGGGATAGCCCGGTGCGCAGCGCATCGGGTCCGGGGGGAGCGTAAAGGGTGCGAGGGTCCAAAAGCTCATCCAGGACTACCGGGTGACGGCTCAGGAAGTCGGCAATCCAGGGGCTGGCGCTGACCAGTCGAATCAGATGGGTCATTGCGTCGGGGTATTCGAGAAGCAGGGAGAGGTAGCTGATCCGTTGCTGAATGCGCTTAAGCAGCTGCAGCACGCGATCCAATACGGTCTCGGGATCGTCGCAACCGCCGGCTGCCTTCAATACCCGCGGGATCAGACGGTCCAGACGGCGCTTTCCCGAGCTGCTCAGGGATCGGGTGGCCGGTTCCGATTTAAAGGCTTCCAGAAGGCTGGCGGCGGCATCGCTGTCCTGAAACCCTGCCGTTTCAAGGAGCCGACGACGCTCACCGGTTGTCATGGAAGAGGACCATGCATCGGCCATATCCGCAACCGCCTGGCTGGTACCGCCATTGGCGGTGGTTTTGGCCACGGGTTCCAACAGGCCGTCGAAATGCGACCGAACCCCCTGGCGATGGCCATCGAGAACCTGCAGGTAGTCGTCCCATGTGTCCAATCCCATAGACCGGGCAAGCTGCAAACGGGCGAGCGGGTTCGACGGCAGCGCATGGGTCTGCTGGTCGTTGGCCTCCTGGAGGCGGTGCTCGGTTTTTCTTAAAAAGCGATACGCTTGGGTGAGTTCCCGACAAACCGGCAGGGGCACAAACCCCTCTTTGCCCAGCGTGGTCAGCACGGTCTGGATTGCCGGTTCCTGGAGCGCCGGCAGAACGCCGCCCCGGATCAACTGGAACATCTGTCCAAAGAACTCGATTTCCCGAATGCCGCCGCTGCCCAGCTTGATGTTGTCGTGCAGTTTTTTCCTGCGCACCTCGGCAGTGATCTTTTGCTTCATCTCCCTCAGCGACTCGAACACGCCGAAATCGAGGTAACGCCGATAAACGAACGGCCGCAGGCGGCGGAGCAGCTTTTGTCCTGCGTCCTTGTCGCCGGCTACCACATCGGCCTTGATCAGGGCGTAGCGTTCCCATTCACGGCCCTGGGACTGGTAATAGTCTTCCATATGATCGAAATTCATGACCAGCGGACCCCCGTCGCCATAAGGCCGCAACCGTGTATCCACCCTGAAGACAAAGCCGTCGGCGGTGTTTTCGCCGATGGCCTGGATTAGGTATCGGCACAGCCGGGTAAAAAAGGTTTCGTTGGACAGGGGACGTTGGCCGCCCCGTGTTTCACCCCTGGCTGGGAAGGTGAATATCAGGTCCACATCTGAGGAAAAATTGAGTTCACCGGCACCTAGCTTTCCCATGCCGATCACCACCAGGCGCTGACAGTTGCCGGCGTCGTCCTCGGGAACCCCATCGATTGCACACATGCGGTCGAACAGCAGACTCAGGGCCCCATCGATGGCCGCCGCGGCCAGGGTGGACAGATCGGCCATGGTGTCGTCCAGATCGCAGAGACCGGCCAAGTCCCGCACGGCGATGCGCACCATTTCCTGTCGTCGAAATTTTCGCAGTGTGGTTTTGATCATTGCCAGCAGGCCGTCCATGGGGATGTCCGGAGCTGCCTTTGCCAGCGGCAGGAGCAGCGCCGCCAGGCGGTGGGCCATGCGGCCGCCCGCGTACGGGTTTAAAAGATCCTTGCTGTCGATCAGATCCAAGGCCATGTGCGGGTGACGAATGCAGCTGGCGGAAACGAATTCACTGAAGTCAAAGGCGGTTGCCAGTGCCCGTGCGCCGACCGAGGCATGGGAAAAGCGCATGTCGGCGGCCCGGGCTTCTTGGCAGAAAGTGAGCCATTGTTCCTGCTGACGGGGGTCCAGGAATTCGGTGGGGGGGGGTTCCATGGTATGGGAGATATCCTGTATTGGGTTGCGGCAACGATGGCCGAAGGGTTGCAACTTTCCCAGTCGTTCACCGGTTCAGCGTTCAGCGGTTGAGGTCTTCATCGACATCCCCTGAATGCTTACCAGATTTGCCAAAATTTGCCAAGATCAGTATTTTTTCGATAGGTTACGATTCCCTCTAACCGACAGTCTCGAATTTTACAATATTGTCATTTGATGCGCAATAAAATTGCACTAATGTAAAAACATGCCTTACAGGCATTGATCAGGCCGATTCGCTTATCTATTATGCGATTGGATTTCAGTGAGTTCTATATTATGGTACATAATTTGCTTTTTTGTTCCACCCCGGTCCGTCATTGACAGGTCAATGACGGCCTTTTTACTACGGCAGCCAAAGGAGTGTATCAACCATGTGCCGACTGTTTGCCATGACCAGTGAGATCCCCGTCTCTCCCATGATTGCCCTGGAAGCCATGGACGTCATGCGGGAGGGCCACGACGGATCCGGTGTCGGTCTGTTTCTGCGTGACCTGGGAGGGCCCTTCGAGGAGATCAAGGACGCACCCATTTTGTCCGGTATATTCAGCGAAGCCGGCCTGCGGCGGCTGGATGCCTTCATGATGGATATCGGGTTCATGACCAAATACAAAATTACCATCAAGGTCCCCAAAAACCCACCCCCAGGGGTTCCCAAGCGGGACATCTACTTGATTCGCGCCTATGAATACCCCGAAGAGTGGGATGACTATACCCAGACGGCGCTCTATGAAAAGCTACTGGAGATTCGCCTGCGGCTGCGGGCCATGGGTGAGGAGAAGCACGATATGATCGTTTTCTCTTTTTGGCCGGACGTGATTATGCTCAAGGAGATCGGCGACCCGCTTCAGGTGGCCAACTACCTGAAGCTGGACCGCAAGGAACTGCACGCCCGGGTCATTATGGCCCAGGGCCGGCAGAACACCAACTATGCCATCAACCTGTATGCCTGCCACCCGTTTTTCATCCAGGGCTATGCCTCCATGACCAACGGGGAATGCACGGCATTCACCCCTATACGGGAGTTTATTCTGTCGCGCAACTTTCCCGGGGACTCGGGCTACCAGAGCGACTCCGAGGTTTTCACCCACATCCTGCACTACACCCAGACGCGGTTGGGGCTGGATA
>NZ_JBFELV010000162.1:0-9858 GCF_041551955.1 Desulfosarcina sp. | reverse complement strand
GACGCCGGATCATTTTGCATGGCTGCCATTTCATACCACTTGCGAGCTTCTTTGTAATTTTTTGCGCCCATCATCCCTGTAAGGGATATTTCGCCAAGTCTTCGCTGGGCCTCGACTAAACCCTTTTCAGCGGCTTTTAAAAACCAATGCATGGACTTGGGTGTCAGATGGCCTGAACTATCGAGGCTGATCTCTCCTAAAACGAATTGTGCATAAGGGTTTACACTCGCAACTTCTCCGCAGACAATTCTTGCAACCTCGAAATTCCCTTTTTCGAATGACAACCTACAAGGGTCCTGATTTGAATAGCCAATGGTTGGATAGCCTAACAAAACAGCGGTAATGATAAATATGATTTGATTCATAGAAGAAGACCTTTTGGTCAAGATCAATAACTCGGCATCAACACCGGAATAAGCGACAACACATTCACCGATTTTCGGTTGGAATCGGTTTGGTCCTCACCCGGACATCCCCTGTCGTTGATGTCCTCATTTCCGTCGATCATGCTATCTTTTTTTGTATCGCCATATCGATATCGGCATAATTGATATTGACTTTACCAAGAAGTCTTATTCGGGTGTGCTGGATTTCATTAGATCAAGATCCGGGGATAGATCCGGGGACGGAGGTTGATGTTAACCCAAATGGGGGACCTCACTTTCAATATTTTCAGTCTATACGATAAATGGGGGGGGACGGAACCAGGATGAAAACGTCGATATCTCCACAATTACTACTCAACCCCGAATACAGATAGCCTCATTCAGTGAATGAAAAATATCCACAGATTTACCGACGAAGATTGACAATCTGCTGAAATTACAGCCAATAGTACCCGAATGATTCGACCACGGAGTCCGGCCCGGTCAAGTCCCTGGCAGATTTGCGGACAAACGACCTCCAGGATAACCGCCGCAGGCCCGATCACCTCGTCAAGGCCCGTCTCTGGGCCCGCCGAAAACCGGTGGCGGGCATATGATGTTGCCTGACCATTCCAACAGCGTCTTTTTTTTGGCCGTGGGCAGCACCGACATGCGCAAGTCGATCAATGGGTTGTCGGTGCTGGTGGAACAGGCCATGGTTTTAAATCCTTTGGGGGGAGGTCTTTTCGCTTTCTGCAACCGGCGACGCAACATGATAATAATGTTGTACGGGGACAACGACCCAAAAGTAAAATGAACTACCCGTCGCAAGCAGCGGGGTACTAGACCTTCGTTGCGCAATCAATCATCCGTCTTGGCCTGGCTCCAGATCCTTTTTCGCATGGTTGGGTGGGCTAGTCAGATGTCGCGAAAAGACACGGCATGGATGAGGGCATGTGACAAAAAGTGCATCCGCCAATGACGAAACAGGTTCATTTATCCCGATAGTTGTATAAAAAACATATGAAAATATGCGTTGCTGATCGAAATAGTTTATAGAAAATGATCGTTTTTGCACGCACAAGAATTCATCAAATTTGAATTCCTCCGGCTCTTGCAACGTCGGGGTTGATCTGTCTTGACGTCTATTTCACTCTTTGTTCGGTTACGGGTCAGGGCCTCAACATTGACGGAGTCGTAAAAAGTCCGATATCTGCGTTACGCTTCAACCTTCGTCACTGCGGCGTACCTTAAGTACGCCTCATTCCTCAGGATTCGCAAGCCTTGATCTCGGGCTTTTTACGAATCCGTCGGAAATGTGACTTTTTACGAGTTCATCAACATTATGAAAATAAAAAAATTCCGCCTGTCGGCATATTCGGTTCACCTTGGCCTGTTGTTTGCTATGTATTGAGACCCAAAAAGACCGCCTGACAACAACCGTCCACAAAGGAGAACATGTTGAGACGATGGACCCTGTATTTATTCTGCGCATTGTGCGTGGCAGCGATGTTCATGATAGTGTCCGGCTGCGGCTCCGGCGGCGGAGAAACGGCGGCGCCAGCCGGTCAAACCAGTCATTTCCCGACCGTCAATCCGGACGCCGGCCCACCTGCCGGAAATTCGGCCGGAACCGCATCGATACCTGCCGAAGCGAACCTCGAAGATGTGACATTCCCTGATCACATTGTCGGCAACGGCACGCCACAGAGTTGCAGCGCCGAGGCCTTTATCGATGCTGTCGCCCAGGGGGGAACCATTGTATTCGACTGCGGTCCTGATCCGATCACGATAACGCTCCCAAGACCGGCCAATGTGTTCAACGATGCCAACCCCGACATCGTCATCGACGGCGGCGGCCTGGTGTCGCTCAGCGGAGGGGGCCAAACCCGCATGTTGTACATGAACACTTGCGATTCGGATCAGGTCTGGACCACACCGCACTGCCAGAACCAGGATCACCCGCGATTGACCGTGCAGAACATCACCTTTGCCAATGGCAATTCCACCGCTGAAACCGAATATGACGGCGGTGGTGCCATTTGGGTGCGCGGGGGACGATTCAAGGCCGTCAACTGCCGCTTTTTCAACAATGTCTGCGCCGATGAAGGCCCTGATGTGGGCGGCGGCGCCATCCGGGTGTTCAGCCAATACGACGGCCTGCCCGTCTACATCGTCAATTGCACCTTCGGCGGTGCCGAAGGCTACGGCAACCGTGGTTCCAACGGCGGCGCCATCAGCAGCATCGGTGTCTCATGGACCATCATCAACAGCCTGTTTTCCCACAACAGCGCCGTTGGGTACGGCGCCAATCCGGCACAATCCGGTACGCCGGGCGGCGGCAGCGGCGGCGCCGTCTACAATGACGGCAACACCATGACGCTGACCGTTCTCGGCTCGCGCATCGAATACAACGACGTCAATGAACACGGCTCGGCCATCTTCTTTGTTTCCAATGACCACTCGGGCGATATCATCATCGATGGTTCCACCATAACGAACAACATCGGTGGCTTCTGGTACCCGGCCTACGACGGCATATCCATGCACAGCGACACGCCGATCGCGGTGACTGACTCGATCATCGAGAACAATTCGTAAGCATCGGTCGGATAAACGACCACGTACCCCTGTTCATAATTATGGATGGGCACTAGCTATGCAGAATTTCTGCTTGCGTTGATATTACCGTACAAAGACCGCTGGACTATTTTTTCATAAAGCGGTTGGTGCGTAGATCTGCGCTCAATTTTCTGTAACGCATATTGCTGGATGGCCAACAGGGGCAATACGATGCGTTCCCGGATCTCGATCGATTTTTTTGATGTCAGCTCCTCTTCCATCAACACGCGGTATCCGGAAATCAGCAGGACCATCTCTTTTGACAGCCGATATTCGTCCAACAGCATGTTCCAGAAGTCGTGGTAGGCGTCATCTTTGGCAATATAGGCGGTCAATTCAAAATTACATTTGGATAGCGCCATCATGCTGTTAAGGATCAAGGCCTTGAAAAACGGCACACCATTAAACAATTGTTTTAAATGCTCGGTCTTGCCTTCAGCGACCAGGCTTTGGACGGCCGTTCCGACGCCGTAGTACCCAGGAACATTTTGCTTCAACTGGCTCCATGCCCCCACGAAAGGGATCGCCCTCAAATCATCCAGGTCCAGTTTTTCCTTGGTGCCCCGCTTGTCGGGCCGGCTGCCGATATTGGCTTTGCCATAATATTTCAGCGTGCTCTTGTTTTCCAGGTAGGGGATAAACATAGCATGGTTTTTAAGGGCCGTGTACTTTTCAAAGCTCAACTGCGCCAGTTTCTCGATAAGCTGCCTGTCTTTCCTGGTAATCGTATTTTCTTTTTCAAACAAACGCGTGGACAACCCGGCGGTCAGCAGCTGCTCGCAGTTATGTTTGAAATGCGCTTTGGTGCCATACATGCTGGTAATCGTCTGACCTTGAATGGTGAGTTGAATGGCATGATTGGCAATGTTCTTGCCATGCGAGGCATAGAAGCGATGGGTCTTGCCGCCCCCGCGCGCAGGGGGACCGCCCCGGCCGTCAAAGAATATGGCCTTGATACCGTAGTCATCGCAAACCGCCGACAGCGTCTCTTTGGTCGTATAGATCGACCAGTTGGCCTGCAGAAATCCGCCGTCTTTGGTTCCGTCGGAAAATCCCAGCATGAGGGTCTGCCGATTCCGGCGCTGCGCGACATGCGCCCTGTATTGGGGGATATCGAAGAGGGCCTGCATGATGGATCCGGCGCGCTTCATGCCTTCCATCGACTCGAACAGGGGGATGATGTCGACCGGCACGTCACCTTTTCCCCACCCGCACCACCGTAAAAGACTGAACACATACAGCACCGAAAACATATCCTCGGCGTGACTGATGACATACCGGTTGCACCCCTCGCTCCCGTTTTTGCGCTGGATGCGCTTCATCTCGACAATCGTTTGAATCGTATCCCTGATAAGCGCATCCTCGAACTGATCGGGGTGCACCGCGATGTCTTCGCGCAGAAGAATGGCGATTAATTCGACGTCTCCCAACTCGTCCAGGCGTTGGGCGATCAGGTTCTCTTTTTTCAGGATGGCCTGCACGGTTTCCCGGTGGACATTATGGTTCTGCCGGATATCGAGGGTCGCAAAATGTGTTTTGAAGATGTTGACTTTATCGATGAGGGTGTCCAGTTCGTCAAGATACAGGCTGTTGTAGTTCTCCATGAGGGAGGCCCTGATATCGACGAGCGGATCCATAATTTCTTCATAGCGGATCGTTTGGGCCGGGTCGTACATGGTCGCGTAGAGCCTGCCCCTCAACTTCTCGAGGGCCTCTTCCACTCCCCTGAAGGTCAGTTTACGCACCAGCCGGTTGACATCGCGATAATAACACTTCATCAGGTTCATGCGCAGTTCATCGGCCACATCCGCGGTGATGGCGGCGGTGACAAAAGGATTGCCGTCCCGGTCGCCACCGGGCCAGAATCCGAGCTCGATGATCGCAGGGCAATCGAAACAGCTGTCGCGGAGGGTCTTTTTAACACTCGCATACAGCTCGCCCACGGCCTCATAATACACATGGCGCAGAAGGTAGATAATGTTTTGGGCTTCGTCAAAGGGCGTCGGCTTCCGGACATTGATCAGGGAGGTCAATCCCAGTTGCTGCAATGTCAGGTCGATTCCATCGATATCGTTGCGCGCTATCATCGTTTTCAGTTTGCCGATGATATTCAAGACCGAAGGCGAGTAAAACTGGGTCGGATGCGCCGTAAATACGAGGCGGGCACTGAAACAGGACAGGTCGTCAGTCAGGCTGCAGGTCTTGTCTTTGCTCTTCAGCAGAGTGATGCAGTCCTTGAGCGACAGGTGATCGTCCAGCTGCACCAGTCGTTCGAAGGCGGCATCTTCCGCACTGTCGTAGAGCACGACCTGCCGCTCGACATACTGGATGACATTGAACATAAAATCAATTTTCTCTTTTTCCGTTTTTATGCCGGTGTGAACCCTGAAAAACGAATCCAGGATCGCAAGTGGATCCCTGTCCGCGTCAAGGCCCTGTTGACACGCATGGTGCAGCAAGGGAATGAACATGCCAATGTTGCTGACCGTTCGGAAAGGCAGATTCAAAAACAGGCTGTTGTAGACATCAAACTTATTCTTTACTTCTTTCTCAAATGCGTAAAGCCCTGCGTGATCATTCATCGGTTTCGTTTTCCTGATTGAACCTGACGATTAATTAAGGGTGACCCATCATATGCCGGTCACGCGCTTTGCCAAAAAACGCATCCGGCTGCTCCCGAACACACCGAAGAGCCATGTAATTCATCCAGCTTGGTCCGACTCCGCTTTCGTTCAAGGGGGCATCGGATTGCTCCGACCCGTTGTTGCGGTCTGTCTATTTGCACCCGAGCCGGTGATTCGTCCTGGTGTCGCTGGTGCACACCGTTTGAAGCAATCCCGAATGCCTCTTCAGGAAGCCGGTGATGCCGTCGAACCGGGCTGATATCTACTGAACGACCGACTTCGGGGTCGGCACGATCCGTTTGACCACGATTTTCTTGCGGTCGAGCAGTTCGCCGACACGCGGGCCGATCTCGTTCTTCCACTCCGGGCTCTCGTAAACCTTCTTGTAAAGACGCTCGCGCTCCTTCTCGTTTTTGAACCGGCGGATCCAGTAGTAGACATTCTCGTCCTGTTCGTCGACGAAGCTGCCCAGGACGACCATGCCCTTGGCCACCTGGAATGGAATGACCACGCTCTCCATATACTTCACCCACTCGGCGCGCTTGCCGGGAAACAGAGTGTACTGCCTGAATTCGTAAAACATGCGCTTCTCCTTTTTTTGAAAGTGTTGGCAGGCCTTATCCGCCTCCGGTCAAATAGTCGCTGCCCAGGCTGACATAAGCGTCCATGACCAGCCAGGCCCGTGCACCGAAGACGATGTCTCTGCGCTGGAGCAGGGCCCCCACCGCATCCCGATCCAGCATGATGACTTCGATGTCTTCCGAATCTTCGTTGAGGCGCGTGTCCGGCCGGCCCTCGACTTCGGCGAAAACCACGGCAATGGACTCGTCGGTAATGCCCGCGGAGGAAAAAATGGCCGGGCTCTGACGGTAGACGCGCACCAGGTCCAACCCGGTCTCCTCGCGCAGTTCCCTGCCCGCGGCTGCGGCCAGCTCCTCGCCCGGGTCCAGCAGCCCGGCCGGGAAGCCGTACTGGTAGCCGCCCACGGGGACGCGGAACTCCTTGATCACCACCAGCTTGTCTGCCTGCCGGTGGAAGGGCACGATGATGGCCGCATCGGGGTGATGAATCCGGCCGGTGATGCATTTGGGCCGCTCCCCCCGGCTGACCATCTGCCAGTGCTTGCGGTTACCCCGCTGGTCCTCATAGGCCACCGCTACCAGGGTGACGAATTTGCTTTTGCTGACCACCGTAAAATCGATTATTTTCATAAGGGTATCTCTTAACATAAAACGCCGCGATGTAGAACGCATAATAGAGAATCGATATGGTCCAGGATCTTCTTCAGCCATTTGAGTTGATCAAGGGTTAAGTAGCGGTCGACCTGCGGCGACAACCTCTTTCGGGGTCGAAAAAGCAGAATTTTTTCAGGTATTCATGAAGGGAGATCTGGTTTCATTTACCTGTCGAGACAGGTCAAGGGCAAGCTTTTTAATCTGTGACACATTAATTCCGTCTTCCTCTTCCAGGTTCCAATATTCCACATACTCATCCGGATCTTCGACGATCTTTCTTAGGTGGCTTTGTACACGGCGAAGCCACATATCTTCATTTTCGCATTCCAAACTAAGTGCGCCGAGTTCCGCTTTCAGGGTATCGCAAACCCTGGCTGCATGAACGATAATGCTGTAGGCTTTTTCTGACAGATCATCGGTATCCATTTTTTGTTCCGCCTATACTTTTTTTGCCTTCCCTTCGCGCTCTTCGCGGCTTTGCGTGAGACAAGTTTTTTCATTTCCAGCGGATCAAAAGCAGTACACGCCGCTTGCAGGACCTTGGGCCATACCTGCGCTCCATTTGCCCCCCTCAAAAACCATCCAGGAACATCTTTGATGAACATTCCAAGCGATATGTCCTGGTCGACATTGGCACTATATCGCGATTTTTTACCCCAAAAATCGGAATATAGTCCCAAAATCGAGGGTCTTTAAAAGTCTTTTTTGTTTCATTCAAGTTGGTTATCGTGGCCTGGCCCGTCACTCGGAAGTTATCCTGGCCCGTCCCTCGGAACCCTCCCTCGGAACACCTCCGTCCCTCGGAACACCTCGGAACATCGAAAGCCATGGTTTCCAGCGTTCGGCCTGATCGCAGTTGTACAATGGGCAATCAAGGCGTGATGGATCTAGCTTGGCAGGATTTGTTCAAGTTGAGAAATCAGGGGTGGCAGATCGAGTTCGATCGTATCCCATAAGACGGCGAGATCGACACTGTCGTATCCATGAACGAGCCGGTTCCGCATGCCGATCACTTCGCGCCAGGGAATCTTGGCGTATTTCTTCTGCCCTTCCTGGCTTACCCGTGCCGCAGCCTCACCGATATTTTCCACCAACTTGATCAAGGATAGTTCGAGCATCCTTTCTTTTTCAAGCGAGTCCGGGCTTTTCCCGGTGATCATGGCAACGGCTTCCCGGGCATGGTCGAGCATGTGCAAAAGAGGAACGCTGTCATCATGCCTCGGCATACTGGACTTCCCTTTGAGCCATGACATCGGAACGGAAATAGCTGCTTATGAATCCTGGCGTGTTCAGGTCGACTTTTCGGCCGACAATTTCACTGAGTTCGAATTCAAGACGCGTTAGCCGGATCAAACCGATCCTGGTCCCAGGCTTGAATTCCACCAGGACGTCAACATCGCTGTCTGGTCCAAAGTCATCGCTCAACACGGAGCCAAACAAAGACAGTTTTTGGATCCCGTTATTGCGGCAAAATTCAGCCAGCCGTTCTTTTGAAATCTTGATCTTGGCCATTGTCATCTGTTTGCCCTGACAAAATTTATGGATCCGGTTTCTTCATGATCCTGGAAATGGCGTTGTTTCATGCATTAATGAAAGGTATCTTCGATTACCTGTTTTGTCAAGAAAACTAACGGTTTCCGATGCTTGCTGGGCCTGTAAACGTTTTCAAGGAATCGCACACCTCTGCTGTGTTTGCTGCGCGTAATATCATGCCGTGTGCATTTTCCGACAGATCATCGGTATCCATTTTTGCTTCGATACTGTCTTTGTTTTCCCTTGGCGCTCTTTGCGGCTTTAATCGAGGCTTTCAGTTCCTCCCACCCAACCCTTCCACGGCCTTGGACTCGATATTTCGACAGCGCTGGTCGATCTGGTGCACGATGCTTTTAATCCGGCGATCGTCCAGTGTGTTTCCGTTGATTGGTTTGGCAATCCTTAGAAATTGTTTGGGGTTGATAACCAGAATACCTTCTGAAGCGGTTCGGGTGATATACCATCCGGGAAGGGCGACCACCGGTCGAACCGCCGTTTTCTCACCGGTAGCTGAAGAGAGCCAGCGTTCAAGCCAGACGGATTGAGCCTTTGCCTGCTCCAACGGCTTGACTTCCTTCCATTTGGGGAAATGAATGCAGTGACCGTCGTAGGTCACTTTGGCATCGGCTGTTCGATCATCCGAGGTAGGCTTGGCCCTGGCCTTGGTCTCCACGGCGAACACCCCGGCCGGCCCCACGACGATGTGATCGATGTTGAATTGGTCGGCTGCGAAATCGTGATAGACATGGTAGCCTTGAAGCATCATCAGGTTGAGTTCCTGGCCGGTGGCCACCTCACCCTCATATCCGAGACGCGTGCTGCGGCGGAGATTGAAAAGTCGAACCATTTTGAAAATAAGATAGCCTATGATGAGTCCACCACTGATAATGTAAACAATGGCTGAACTCAGGGTTAACGGTTGCTTTTGAAAATAGAGATCCGAGATGTATAACGCATAAAACGCGACGGGCATGGTAATCATCATGGCCATGAAGGCCACCAAATCATCGTTGATGGCGTCCAGTTTCTCGAACAATGATTGACCGGGTGACCTGAGAAATTTAGAGGTGAACGGTGTACGCCGTTTCTTTAGGCCATGGTATGCTTTCAGTAAATTTATCGCTGCGAGTGTGATACCCAGGCTGGCGAAAACGAGAATGATCGGTATAAGTGCCATAGACAACATGTTTTATCTCCATTCGATACGCCATTTAAAATCCTAAACGAACTATTAATGTCGAGGATCTGGCCGACGACCTTGCGCAAGATGCCGGTATCGCTTGGCGGCATTTTATGACGCCCAAGGACCTGTCTCAGCTGAATAATAAGCTAAGCGCATGACTTTGTTTTCTTGCGGAAATCCTTGATGATTGCCGGATTTGCATTGTCTGCATCGACTATAACCGCAAGAGATGAATTGCCATCTGAGCCGTTTATAATCCTGATTCTTTCTTTAGAAAAAAACGGTTATTTAAGAGT
>NZ_JBFELV010000161.1:0-9869 GCF_041551955.1 Desulfosarcina sp. | reverse complement strand
GCTGTCATTGGCCAGAACGTTGGTGGTCACGGCCGTATCTTCATCCGTGCTCGCCGTATCATCGACACTATCGACGACCGGGTTGACGGTCACATCCACCGTGGCCGTACTCGTCTCACCGTCATTGTCGGTAATCGTATAGGTAAATGAATCACTGCCGTTAAAATTGTCTGCCGGCGTGTAGGTAAACGTCCCGTCACCGTTATTGACCACACTACCGCCATTGACACTAGCGGCATCGAAGGCCGTGATCGTCGTCGCTGGATCTCCCAGCGCGTCATTGGTGAGGACATTGCCGGTGGTGACCGCCGTGTCTTCGTTCGTCGAGCAGCTGTCGCCGGCGGCCAGCGGGACGTCGTTGACCGGATCGACACGGATGGTGACGGTCGCGATATTCGAATCGGCATTTCCGTCGTTTGCATGGTAAGTAAAAGCGTCGACACCATGGAAGTCTGCATTCGGTGTGTATGTGAAGGAGCCATCCGGGTTCAGGGTAAAGAAATCGGCATTGGCAGGGCCACTGTCGAGAACAGCATTTAGGATGTCCCCGTCGATATCGAAATCATTTGACAGAACACCGTTGGCGGCGTTGACGGTCAGCGTTCCGTCTTCGAGGACGACATAGCCCTTCCAGACAGGCATCTCGGCAGCCACGACGCCATCAGCCAGAGTACCGTGGTGATTTAATGAAGACTGGTCGGCAACCGTGGTACCGCTGCCTTCGTCAAGACGCCAGTTGCCGATGAGACCCGACTCCGCCCCGGTCAACAGGGTATTCATGGTGGTCTGGATTTCAATCTGGGTGCGTGTCGTATTCCAGATTCGAACCTCATCGATGGCGCCGTCGAATCGCTGTGTAGTTGCATTTTCGCGACCACCAATCTGGAGTTCATTCATCGCAGGATATTGGTCCGCGATTGTACCAGAACCACTGTAGGAGTCCACGAGCACGCCGTTGGCGTATGTATCCACCACACCGTTGTTGTAGGTCACAGCAAGGTGAGTCCACTCCCCTGCCGTGGCAAAATAACCGGTGTTATGCCAGGACCAGTCAGGGTTGATATTGTCAAATGCCCATATGACCTCGCCGGTGTCAGCGGTGATGCCCAATTCATATTCGCCTTCTTTGTTGATGACGATTTGCGATCCGGTACCTAAACCTGTGGGCTTAATCCAAGCCTCCATGGTTAAATTGGTCGATACGGACAAGCCTGCGTATGCACCGATAGTCACATAATCATCGATGCCATCGAACACCAAACTGATCCGATCGTCCCGAGCGGCCGGCACATCATTGACATTGCCCACCGCTGCGGTTTGGAGAGAGGTAATACTCTCTGCGGTGCCGTCTCCGTCGGTATAACTCACCTGCACACTGATCTGTGCGCCCACATCGGCATCGCCCAGCGTGTAGGTGGAGCCAGTCGCACCACCAATGGCTGCACCGTTTCGTAACCATTGATAACTGAAAGCGCCCAGGTCGTCTATGTCACTGATACCGGAGGTGTCCACGCCGAGGATTTGATCTTCGGTGACGATTCCGGTAATCGTCGGCAGCCCGACCGGCGCATCGTTGACCGGGGTGACCGACGTTGAAAGGCTGGCGGTGGCCGCGGCAATGGCTGTGATGCCGCCATTATTGCTGGTGTCGACGTTGATGCGGGTTTCGCTGCCCGCGGTGGTCGAGTAGCCACCGGCGTGGGTGTCGTCCAATCCACGCACGGTCATGGCGGGGGGTGTACCGTTGTAATCGGCTACCGCCAGAAAGCGAACCAGACTGCTGCTGCTCAAGGCCAGCGCGGTGCTGTCATCAGCGACGGTACCTATGGCGAACCAGTTGGCGCCGGCATTGGTTGAATATTGCCATGTTCCTTGTGTACCTGCGTCGGCTGTATTACCCACGACGGCAATTCCTCCAAAGCCGTCGCCATCCACATCCGAAAACTGGCCGCTGAAAATGGCAGCGACGGTTTCTCCGGCCGGATTCGCGATGTCCTCATTGATGGAGGCGAGTGTGCCGTTGTTCAAGGTGGGTGCGTCGCTGACCGGTGTTACGGTTACCGACATGGTGTAGGCGGCACTATCCGATGTGCCGTCATTAACGCCAAAGTAAAAAATATCTGCGTCGCCAAAGAGGTCTGGCGGTGGATGGAAGGTCAGCTTACCGTCGGTGATATCAGCTACTGCAATGTCATGCACGACAGTGGTTACGAGAACAGTCCCATCCAGCTGAATAAAATTTCCAACGTGAATCGGTAATATTCTAACTAGTGCGAGTGGATCACCTTCAACATCGTTGTATCCGAAGTCGCTGATGGTAAATGTATAAATTTGTTCTTCGGGAGTGGTAATGGTTTTATCAGCTGCAGTGGGTGGGTCATTAACCCCGTTGACGGTGATGCTGGGGATGGCGGTTCCAGTACTGAAAGCGGTGGTATCGCCAAAACTGGACGTGTCCACTTTGGTTCCGGCAGCACCGGAGGTCTGATCCCAGGCGGCGAAGGAAAAGAACTCAGTGCCATTCCAGTTGGCGTTGGGGACAAACCGTAAACTGTCGGTATCGCGCAGCAAGAGGGAACTGGCCACCGAGACCGAACCCACCGCGGTCCAGCCGGAGCCGGTATCGTACTGCCACGTTCCATTGCTGTTCGAGAGGTTAAAAATCGCGATGCCTTCCACCGCGCCTGCATCTACATCGGTAATGGGGTCACCACCTGTGCTGGCCAGGATTGACGAGACGAGATCACCATTGTTTACCGTTGGATCTTCGCTGATCGAAGTGAGATGTAGACCAGCGCCGATGAGTTCGGGCGCCGTATTAACGATCGTTACCTGCTGGTCAGCCAGGAAAGTCATGTGATAGGGGCCTAACAGGCCACCGCTTCCACCGATGACACGTGTACCCAGCGATGCACCGGTCGCACCGTCGTATGCTCGTATATCGCTGGATCCAAAACCGGCTACATAAAGATTGCCGTCCGGACCGAACTGCAAACCGGTGGGGGTTGAAGGCGCACTGGCAGATGAGACGAACACGTTAATCGCTTTGGTGGTTGTATCGATGGATAGCACATTACCGCCACCTCCATTGGCTATATAAAGGCGGCCATCGGGTCCGAAATCCATTTGCTCAGGGTTGTTGAGCCCATTGCCGCTGTCGGCTAACAGATCGACGAAGGTGCCATCCAGTGCATTGAAGCGCAGGATCCGATGACCTTCGTAGTCACTGACATAAAGCATTCCGTCGGTGCCGATCAGCAGATCATTCGGTCCAATCAAACCGCCGGCTCCCGCCGTAACGAAGGCACCTAAAGAACCACCAGTATCGTTGTATCGTAAAATTTCTCCCGAATCGTTACTGGAAACCAACAGCGATCCGTCGGCCAGAAACAAGACGTCTGTGGGGCCGTTCAGCCCCCCGAGCCCGGTGGTGATAAAGGTGTCAACCAGCGTCAGCGTGCCAGGATCATAACGCAGAATGTTGTCACCATTGAAGTTTGCCACGTAAAGCAGGCCGTCGGGCCCCAGGGTGATGGCGTCAGGCGCGTTCAGGCCATCCCCGCTGCCGAATTGGGACTCGAAAGCGCCCGAATCGCCGTCGAATCTGTACAGGAGACTACCGGCCCAACTCGTGGCAATCAGGTCAGCGTTGAAATAGGTGCCGTCACTGTCGTTGGCACTGGCTGAAATATTGAAGGTATGCCCTGCCACATTCATCGCATAGGTGTGACTCACGCTGGATGGATTGCCAACGACGTCCTCGATGGTGCCATCACCCCAGTTGATCGTCCAGCCGGTGATCGTGTCGTTACCAGGATCACTGCTGCTCAGATTGAGTGTATAGCTGTTACCCGCCGTGACGGTTGGGTTGCCGGTAACCGTCAACGTCGGTGCGACGTTGCTTACTGCAACGTCGATGGTGGCCGTGTCAGTTTTTCCCTTTCCATCGTCGACTTCCAAGCCGATCGTGTTGACCCGATCGTTATCAAACCCGTATGCCTTGAGGTCGGACCAGTCTATTGTGGGGTTAACGCCAACCGCATCATCGTATACACCGTTATTATCGAGGTCCCAATGATAAGTCAGCGCGTCTAGTTCCGGGTCCGAGGATCCGGAGGCATTCAGGGTGAGGTTGTCGCCTTCGTTAATGTTGTAAGCTCCGCCAATGTCCGCTGATGGTGCCGAATTGATGACCACATCCACAGTCTGGGCGACAATCCCGTTCTCCCCACCGTCGCCATCTCTCAGGGCAAAGCGCACTTGGCGTAGCCCGGTCGCTGGTGTGGCCGAAATATTCTCGTAAGTGATATTGCGTGCAAGCGCCTGTACCGCTGGCTGGGTGGCACTGGCGTTCAGGTCGATGTCGAGCCGTATCAGGCCTGTCCCTACCGAAAAGGTGCCGATGTCCACACCCTCATAACTTACAGTGCTGCCAGACACCCCGATCTCGCCCGTTCCGGTCCCCTGGTTGCGGATCGCCAGGACATCGTTTGCAGTGCCACCGCTCATGAATCCGATCCGCAAATCACCAGAAAAAAAGTTTGTCGAATCCACGTCGGAAACGGTTGCCGACGCATCGACGACCACCGCAGACCCACCGGAGTAATAGGTGACGGGTGCACCGGGCAAGGTAACGACCGGATCGTCGTTCATGGCTACCATTGTGACGATGGTGGTCCCCACGTTGGAATCGTTGATCCCATCGTTGGCCACAAAAGAAATCGAGCGGGCAGTGGTATCGGGGGCCTCCGAAGTGTTGTTGTAGGAGACCGTTTGCAGGACCTGCCGGTAGTTTGCCACACTGTCTGCACCACTTAAGGTCAACACACCCGTTCCACTGTTGTAGCTGGCCGTGATCGAGGTCCCCGTGGTGTCGGCCAATAGGTTCTCCGCAGCCCCATCCAAAAGGTTCGTGATGCTGACTGTCAGGGAGTTCAGGTAGGCACCATCGACCCAGATTCGTCCGGTATGCGTACCGGTCTCGTAGCTGTCCTTCCAGAAACGAATGGCCGTGATCTCGCCTGCCACACTGCTTTGGAATCGGACGCCCAAGTCGAGGTTAACCGCATCCGTCAAGTGCAAATCCGGCGGGGTCTGGGCCGTGAAGATGCTCCCCCCGTTAAAGACAATATCACGGAAGTAATTGGAATTTAACCAGGTATTTGTCGGGTAGGACCCCACCGGGCCATACAGCCCGGCATCGTCCACCGTACTTAAAGGACCATTGTTCACGGGCGTAGACAAACCGTAGTCGTCGACGGCGTAGTAGGTGTCGCCGGTGTTGACTGTGACTGTGAAGACCGTATTGGCGGGAATGGCCAGCGGGGTGGAGAGGCCCTGCTCTTGCCACCCGGATGCTGTCTCGTTTACGAAGGTTACGGCTGCCAAGACCGTCTCGGTATCCGAGTCTGAGAGGGCCACATCCGCATCGACGATACCTACCGCTCCACCGTTTTCAGTGAAAGTGGTAGCGTAATCGGCCCCACTCTGCCCGGAGCTATCGTCAGCGTCCAGATCAAGTACGGGGGAGACGCCCAACACACCAAACCAGTTGTTCTGGATGTTGGCAGTGAAGGATAGTTGCGTCTCAATGCCCCCCGTGTTGTACTCGAGTTCCCAATCCCCACCGAAATTCTCGTGGCCGGTAATATCATCGGATGCCGCCACATCGGCACCTGTTAGTTGAGCCAGGGTATTGGTCAACGCTTGCCCGTCTTCTGTGGCTGCCAGGTTGCAGCCATAAAAGAGGATATCCCCGTTGACGGTCAGGGCACTGCCCCAGCCGGCCACGGCATCGCTGTTCTCCTGCAGGGTGTCGCTGTTCAGCCAGCCGTTGCCCAGATTGATCTGACCGTCGGTCCCGTGGGCGATGACATGCACGGCCGAGACGTCCGATCGATCGGTAAGGATGTCGCTGACCTGTTGGATACCGTCACGGTCGGCATCGAGCACCACGATCTCGATGGTCCGGTTCGTATCGCTCTCACGCAGACCATTGATCAACCAATCGAAATCGGCTACGTTGTCATTGACCAGCACCAGTTCGCGCCTTACGGCCGCATCCAGTGTAGCGGACGGCGGCGCGATATCCTTCTTTTCATCAATGGTCGATGAGATGGTGGCTTCGGTATCGGGTGCGGCCGGAATCGACGCTGATGACACATCGAGAGCGGGAATTGGGTTGAACAGGGTGTTCAATGCAGGGGCCCGGGACAGCAGGTCGACACGCCCGCTACCAGGCGTTAAACTGCGGTTTTCGCTTCCGATGGTATTGATACCAGTGTCGGGATGGAACACCATCGAGGCGCGGGTGAAGCCGCCGTGCGAATCGGATGGGGTGTCTGGCCCGGAACCATCGACGATGGCTCCCCAGCTTCCGGAGAGCAGCAGTCGGGGCTCGAGGGCCTCGAAACAGATGCCGGCTTTCGACAGGTGCTGATCCCCTACACATTTTTTAGGTTTCTTTTGCAATTGCCGATCTCTTGCCCGCTTCGAAATATACAAAACAGCGCAGATCTCCCACAATGGATCTATCCTTGGCTGTTATCGGCCGATGACGGCCTTTTCTTTAGCCTGCATAGGGTTGAAAGGTTCGTGGTTGGGAGGTTCAGAGGTTAAGCGTTGGGAGGTCGGAGGTCGGAACGCAGAACGGTGAACGGTGAACGGTGAACGGTGAACGGTGAACGGTGAACCAGAAAAATATTACGAAATTTCAAAAAACAAATAACAAAAGACAAACAATCAACAATACTCAAACTCAAAATTCTAAACCTCAGTTGGTAGTTGATCTTGTTTAAAAATTGGAATCTGAGATTTGTTTAGAAATTGGGATTTGAAGGTTGCTATTTTAGATTCGATATCAGATCTGGGTGAGGTCACTATGCGCGGTGAATACCGACAGGTGTACAGTTGCCGGTTTCCAGGGAACCCGGAACCCAGAACCCAGAACCCAAAACCTGTTCCATCCAACCGAAAGTATCCGAAAAAAAAACAATTAATAAAAAATCAGATGCAACCGATAAAAGGGCTAAAGCGACAGGCTGGGTTGCCGATCAACAACTTGATACGAATGGTGCGTCCGGGTCGCAAACGCTTCAAGAATGTATGGGAAATTGTACCCGATTACGGAGTTGAAATGAAAAATGTTTTGTAACACATCGTATTGTAAGTGTTTGCAGGGTGATGCAGATGCGCGGCGCCGGGCATGCAGACGTACTATCCGTACTTCAATCGCCCGGAAACAAAGCAGATGCGGTGCCCTGTGAACGCTTACGCGAAATTAGGTTTTCAAAGGTCTTTATGACGCAACCAACAGAGCAGCCATCCGGTCACGTCCTGATCGTCGACGATGACGAGATCATGCGGGATGCCGCGGACGGATCCCTCAAAGCGGCCGGTTTTAAGGTGTCGCAAGCCGAAAATGGCCTCCGGGCAATGGAGGCGTTGGACGACCTCCGGCCCGATGTCATCCTGCTGGATGTAATGATGCCGGAAATGAACGGTTTTGACACCGCCCAAGCCGTTCGGCAGAAGGCAGGTTTTGCATCAGTGCCCATTTTGATCATGACGGCGCTGGATGATCTGGAGTCAATCAACCGGGCATTCGAAGTCGGTGCCACGGATTTCATTACCAAGCCGATTAACTGGGTGATTCTAGTTGAGCGGGTTCGCTTCATGATGCGCGCCGTGCGAATGATGGACGCGCAGCGGCAGCTTCAAAATGAGCTGGTCCAGGCCCAGAAGATGGAGGCACTGGGAACCCTCGCGGGAGGTGTCGCCCATGATCTGAACAACGTGCTGTCGGCGATCATCAGTTATCCGGAATTGCTGCTGTGTAAATTGGACAGCGACAGCCCCTTGCGGAAACCGATTCTTACCATTCAACAGGCAGGGCAACGCGCGGCCGAGATCGTGAATGACTTGCTGACACTGGCCAGAAGGGGGGTCAGTGTAAAAAAAGTGATCGATATAAATAAAATTGTGCTGGACTACCTGAATTCACCCGAGCATGAAAAGCTCGTCTCTCATCATCCACACATTTCCATTGAAACCAATCTCAGCCCGGATCTGCTCAATGTCACGGGATCGCCGATCCATATTCGAAAAACGATCATGAACCTTGTCTCCAATGCAGCGGAAGCCCAACCCGATGGCGGCCGAATATCCATCTCGACTTACAATCACACGTTCAGCCCACCGGAAATGGGTGTTGAAACCGTCCGTGAAGGTGAATTTGTGGCCTTCGAGATATCCGATAAGGGGTGCGGAATATCTAAATCCGATTTAAATCGGATTTATGAGCCATTCTTTACCAAGAAGGTGATGGGGCGGAGCGGCACAGGCCTTGGAATGGCCGTGGTCTGGGGGACCGTCCAGGATCATCATGGGTATATCGATGTCACCAGCCAACCCGATGAAGGCACGACATTCTGCATCACCCTTCCGGCTACTAGAGAAATCGCGCAAAAAGCGCAAGCATCGGTTCCCGCGGACGAGTATAGGGGAGACGGTCAGGTGATATTGGTCGTCGATGATGTCGAGGAGCAAAGAGAGATCGCGACGGATATTCTGGAAATGCTCAATTACAAACCCATCTCGGTCGAGTCCGGTGAAAAAGCGATTGCATTTTTAAAAACCGGATCGGCGGACCTGGTCCTATTGGACATGATCATGGACCCGGGTCTCGACGGTCTGGAAACGTTTACAAAAATAATCGGGTTTAAACCCAATCAAAAAACCATCATCGCCAGCGGATATGCGAAAACCGTTCGTGTCGACAAAGTGATTCGGTTAGGCGCCAGCCAATTCATCAAAAAGCCTTACACGATGGAAACCGTTGGCCTGGCAATTAAAAATGAATTGCAAAAATAATTATATGAGTAGATTCCTAATGGACAAACAGGTAGAAATCTGTCCGAGCCACTGCCCGTGCCTCGATACCTGTGCAGAAAGGAAACCGCATCATGCAATACAATGACGGGATTGAAGATTCACGCCGGTACCTACGCCTTACCCTTGAACTGATCGGCAAACATGGGCTTCCCACAGACCCGTTGAACTACTGCATTTGGTACGAATATGTGTCTGGCCACAACGAGGAACTGAAGGCAGCCATAGACAACCACCTTGAAAAGGGGGAGACGTTCTCCACCGAGATTAACCAGCAGTTCTTCAGCCAATATATTGCGACGGACCAGGAAAGGTTGACCACGCTGGTTCGCAAAGAGCTGAATAAGGTCTTTGCCGAAATCATCGGTACGATGAATACCGCCGACCAGTTTTATTCCCAGTCGGCAAACAACATGCAAGCCATCAATGAAGCAATCGTACCCAATTTGCCTCAAGACCAGCTGAAGACGATTGTCAAGCAAATTAAAAATGAAATAACCAGCCTGGAAGGCTCCAGTTCATCCTTCCGAGAACAACTCCAGCAGGCGAATAGCGAAATCGAACAATTGAAAAACAAGATGGCGCTTTACCGCACGGAATCGCTCAAAGACCCCTTGACCCAGATCGGTAACCGTCGTGGATTTGACAAGGCCCTATCGGAAAACATCGCCCATGCCCAGGCTGACGGGACATCCCTTTGCCTGATCATTGCCGACATCGATTTTTTTAAGAAAGTCAATGACACCTATGGCCATCTGGTGGGCGACAACGTAATTCGCATGGTTGCCGCAACCCTCAAGGACTCCATCAAGGGCAAGGATCTGGCAGCCCGCATCGGCGGAGAAGAGTTCGCCATTCTGCTGCCAGACACACCTGTTGATGGGGCCATGAAACTGGCCAACGATATCCGGTTGGCTTTTGAACGGCTCGACCTGAAAAAAAAGAGCACCGGTGAAAGTCTGGGTAAGATCACCCTCAGC
>NZ_JBFELV010000160.1:0-9906 GCF_041551955.1 Desulfosarcina sp. | reverse complement strand
CCAAGATTCACAAGAATATCGTCATTAAAGTGCCCATGACCGTAGATGGTCTCAAGGCTACCCGTCAGCTCACCCAAGAGAACATCAAAACCAACGTCACCCTGATCTTCTCACCACTTCAGGCGTTAATGGCGGCAAAGGCCGGGGCCACCTACGTAAGTCCCTTCGTCGGTCGGCTGGACGACCTTTCTCAGGATGGCATGCAGCTTGTTGAACAGATCGTTGAGATTTTTTCCAACTACGCCTACGATACGGAGATCATCGTGGCCAGCATCCGCAACCCCCTGCATGTGCTGGACGCGGCCCTGGCCGGGGCGGATATCTCAACCATCCCATTCAACGTGCTGAGCAAGCTGGCGGCTCATCCGTTGACGGACAAGGGCATCAGTGCCTTTTTGGCCGATTGGGACAAGGCCCAAAAATGACGGGTTCGTCCAAAAATAACGGGCAACCCCCCATGATGAGTGGACAATCAATCTAAATCAAATGAAAAACGAGCAAATCAACTCACTTCTCACCCATCCCAACACGCTGACGCTGTTCAGGGTCATCTCGGTGCCGATCATCGTGCTGCTGCTGATGGTGCCCAACCGATTCACGGCACTGTTGGCCGGCCTTATTTTCAGCGCCGCCGCCATCACCGACTATTTCGACGGATACCTGGCACGCCGATACGGACTGGTTTCCAACCTGGGCAAGGTCATGGACCCGGTGGCGGACAAACTGCTGGTCTCTTGCTCCCTGATCATGCTCACCGCCCTGGGATGGATGCCTGCCTGGATTGCCTGCATCATCGTCGGTCGTGAGCTGGCCGTCACGGGGCTCAGGAACATCATCGCCCAGAATAAAATCGACGTCTCCGCATCCAGTTTGGGCAAATACAAGACCGGTTTCCAGATTGCGGCCATTATTCCTTTGATGTTCCATTTTCCGGCCTTTGGATTGGATTTTCACGCCGTCGGTATGTTTTTCCTCTGGGGAGCCTTGATATTCACGCTCTGGTCGGGGACGGATTACTTCCTGCGGTTCAGGAAATTACTTCGCGGCTGAAATTTTCTGTTGACATTGAAACCATAAATTTATAAAAGTGCCACTTCAACTGAGCGGGAATAACTCAGTGGTAGAGTGCGACCTTGCCAAGGTCGAAGTCGCGGGTTCAAATCCCGTTTCCCGCTCCATTTTTTTTTATACGGGCGGCATAGCCAAGTGGTAAGGCAGAGGTCTGCAAAACCTCCATTCTCCGGTTCAAATCCGGATGCCGCCTCCAAAATTACCGAACGCAAAGGGCTGAATCATCGTATTCGGCCCTTTCTTTTTTTTCCGCCTCCGAAGCTTAGCCACCCTTTTCGTACACCCTGCCAGTTGGCCACCGCCATCTCCCCGAGAGGGCCAATACCCTTTCGAACCCATGCCCACCCGGTCGCCTACCCGCCTGTTCATCAACGTCTGGACGCCAGGTCCGATTAAAAAAAGGCAGGGGATGCCTTGACCATCCAGGAATCCTGTCTTTATTTTTAAGATGACCGTTTCCTGCATCAAACCGTTAGTTTGGTGCCCAACCCGCCTGCATGAGGATGTCACGATGAAACATATGCTGATTGCGGTGCTGGTCCTGTTCCCTTCAATGGCATGGGCTGGCAACGTGGACGACAAGAAGGCCCTGGGTAATTTGACATCGCTGAAAATGGTTTGCGATGTAAACGTGGGGGAGGCAAAACTGCTGCTGCGCCGACTTGAGTTGATCGATGAAACTTACAGCCAGCTGATCGATGCCGGGGTCACACCGACGGTTGTGGTCGCTTTTCGCGGCGGGGCCAGCCTTTTTGTCACCCAAGGGGCGAAGTACATTGACCCCGGGGACGCGAAAACGAAAAGGGAAATTCAAGGCTGGGTCGATCAATTCAACCAGCACGGGTTTCGCATCGAGCAGTGTGCGATAGCAGCCAAGGCGCAAAAGGTCGATCCGGCGGACTTTTTACCGGCGGTGACTGTCGTTCAGAACGGCTACATTTCAATTGTGGCTTACCAGGCAAGGGGCTATGCGCTGTTGCCCATGGATTGAGCCGGTCCGGAGAGAACACGTGGACCCGGTTCAATCAGGTGGGGGCTTGCCTCGACGCGCCGTTTCACGGAGATCCATCGGCCGTCACGATGACTCAGTTCGTTGATGAACTGCCTGCTCATTATCACCGCCTGCCCCGATCTCAGCACCTATTCAAGGCCGTGCTTTTCCATGCGGTATCGCAGGGTATGGCGGGTGAGGCCAAGCAGTCGTGCGGCCTTGCTCTTATTCTTGTCGGCCTGTTCGAGCGCCGACAGAATCAGGCTGCGCTCGACCTCCTCCAGTTCTATTCCCGTGGACGGCACCGTCCACGGGTGTTCGTTTAAGCTGGGGGGGACTGCGGCGGGTGTCATTAAAACCAGATCGTGTAAATCGATTTCATCGCCATTGATAAAGATCATGGCTCTTTCGATGCAGTTGTTCAATTCCCTGACGTTTCCCGGCCAATGGTGTGCCAAGAGGGCTTTGCGGGCGCCGCGTGAAAAGCCCTTGACCTTTTTGTTCAACTGGATGTTCAGCAGTTCTACGAAGTGTTGGGCAATCGTTGCGATGTCTTCTCCGAGTTGCCTGAGCGGGGGCAGGGTTATCGACACCACATTCAGGCGATAGAATAGATCTTCACGAAACGTTTTGGCGGCAATTTCCGTTTTCAGATCGCGATTGGTCGCGGCGATGATGCGCGCATCGGCCTTCCGCAGAATCGTGCTGCCCAAGCGTCGAAACGTTTTTGATTCAATGGTGGAGAGCAGTTTGGCCTGCATGTTGAGGGGCAGTTCGCCGATTTCATCGAGAAACAAGGTGCCACCGTGAGCCTCTTCCAACAAGCCGGGCTTGGCGGATATGGCATGGGTGAAGGCGCCTTTTTCGTAGCCGAACAATTCAGCCTCGATCAGTTGCTCAGGAAGCGCCGCGCAATTGATCTCCACAAAGGGAGCATCAGCGGTCATCGAGCTTTCATGAATCATTCGGGCGGTGAGGTTCTTGCCGGTTCCGGTTTCACCCATCAGCAGCACCGTTGCCGACGGGACATGGCTCAGCCGTTGAACGGTCTGGAGGATTTGCTGGATGGCAGGTGATTGTCCCAGAATCGAACGTCCGATTTGGCTGCGCCGATGTTCGATGCTCGTGCGGTAGAGATACATGTCATATCGCTGCTGGTTGGCGGCTTGCAGGGCCAGTGCGGTATGGGTCGCATCCTCCAGTACCAGCAGGGCGCGATCTTTTTCGGTGTATGCCAGCAGGAGCAGGTTCAGGTAACGCGTTTGTCCCTGCTTGTCGCTGCGGTTGACATAATCCAGGTGATAGACGGATTCCTGTTTGGCAACGATGCGTTGCAATTCGGCTTCGATTCCCACCAGTTCAGGTAAGATGTCCGTGATGAGGGTATGCGGCGGTGGTGAGGGGGGCAGAGACAGCAATTGCTGGGCGGCAGGATTGGCTTCAATCACCTGCAGACGTCCATCGAAAAATATGGCACCGAAGCCCTTGTGCTCCAGTAATCTGTCCAGCGGATCAGCCATTTGGCGGCTCGATCTTTTGGGATAGCAGATGAAAAGCCTCCTCCACCCGTTCACCGGTTTTTGCGCTGGTCAGGATCAACGCGGATCCAAAATCGGCTGCCAGCAGTTGGTAGTCGGAGAAGGTGTCGCTCCGGTCTTCGATCAAGTCGAATTTGTTGCCTATGATGACTAAGGCGGCCCTGGGGTTGACAGAAAGGAATTGGTCGCCGATGGTCGCAAGTTCGTCGACGGTTTCCGGCCGTGTCAGGTCTGCTACGGCCAGCGCACCCGATGCGCCGCGAAAGTAATTCATCACCACCGGGTCAAATTTTTCAAGCCCGGCGATATCCCAGATCAAAAACTCATGTTGTGCGGCGCTGCCCGCATGCCCGCCGTGGACCGGCGGCATCAATTTTTTGCTGATGCTGATGCCGATGGTAGTCAGATACTTGTCACTGAAGCGATCATTGACAAATCGCTGAACCAGGCTGGTCTTGCCTACGGCAAAAGTGCCCAGCAGGCATATTTTCCGTTTGATAACGCCCATAGTGAATTATACCGTCAACTGGATGGATTCCACAACAGGTCCAAGCACCGGCTAACTTGCCATATCAGCTCAAAGCATGGGCGTGGCGGACATCGACATCGATCGGTCATGGTCCAGAACGTCAATCCTATTTTCAAAATTTCCTATAGATATCCAAACCTTTGCCGACTGTCAAACTTTATAGTGAATTGAAGGGTATCGCTCAACCGGAACGGTTTTTGAATCTGAGTACGCAACCGGCGACAAATCGGCGAGGGCCGGCCCTGAACAGTATCCCGACGAACCGACCGGGGGCGAAAATAGCAGCCGCGATCGTGACCCTGATCCCAATCAGGACCGTCCGGTCATCAACCGGGGGCGGAAAAAAATCGGTGATCATCTCGACGCCCTCGTGGCTGCCGTATTCACGTCAGCGTGGCTTTGAGTGATATCACGCACCCGTTTGCGGATTTGGCACCCTTTTTCGCACAGCTATTCGGCGAATGTGGATAAAATTATAAAATTTTTATAACAATAATTGTTAGTTAGCTATATTTTTCTTTTACTTGAGGACGTTGGCAAGCCGGTTGCTTCACCTTCGAACCAATCCTATCGCGAAAACGAGCGCGTTCCCCTTTGCTTTGTTCTGGATGCCTCCAGTTCCATGGCTGAGGTTCACCGGGGATTCCAGAAACTGGACCTCGCACGGGGGGGTAATCAATAATTTTAACGACACCATCTAGGGAGGGCCGTGCACGCAACAGACGGGTGGAATTCAAACCTGTCCGCTGGCGATGCGCAGTTCAAATTATCGGAAGCACGCATTCTAAGGAAAGGAGATTAAAATGGCCTACACGTTCGAAGTTTACAAAGACAATGGCGGTGCATTCAGATTCCGTTTCAAGGCATCAAACGGTGAAAACATGTTTGCCAGCCAGGGGTACAAGCAGAAGCGTTCCGTCTTGTCTGCCATCGAGTCGATCAAAAAGAATGCTCCCGACGCACAAGTCGATGACCAGGCCTGATCGATCGTCGAGGCCCTCGTCCGGGCACCCCGCTTCGGTGTCCGGGCGAGATCGACAACCCAGATAGGAGAAAATGATCGAATGGGCTGCGAACATGATTTCCTTCGGGTTTATACCTGGCGCGTGGTGGGTCCATAGCGTCCGGCCAGATCGGCATAACGGAGCCCGCTGCCGCCGAAGATGTCCAGGGCGCTGCCCACGGTAAAATCGATGCGCCCGTTTCCCAGCGAATCGATCAGTTGGATGTCCTGTTGGCTGGATATGCCGCCTGCATAAGTGACCGGCAGACCCTCCCATCTCCCCAAATATGCCACCAGGGCGGTTTCGATACCCCCACATCGTCCCTCTACATCCACGGCATGGATCAAAAATTCGTCGCAGTAATCGGAGAGGCGGTCCAAGAGCGGGTAGGTGACTGCCTCGGTGGTGAATGTCTGCCATCGATCGGTGGCCACCAGGTAGGTGTCGCCGTGTTTTCGGCAGCTCAAGTCCAGTACCAGGCGTCTTTTTCCGATTTTTCGGGTCAGCTGCTTCAGGCGCTCCATGTGGATGCGTCCGTGGTGAAACACCCAGGATGTGACAATGACATGGCTGGCGCCGGCATCCAGCCAGCTTGCGGCATTGTCTGCGGTGATGCCGCCGCCCACCTGCATTCCGCCTGGCCATCGCGAGAGGGCCGACCGGGCAGCCGCCGTGTTGCCCTTACCCAGCTGGATCACGTGGCCGCCGGGAAGATCGTCCAGGCGATAGCGGTCGGCAAACCACTCGGCGGGTTTTTCCGCCTGATAGTTGGTTTGCAAACCGTGGTGGTCGGTGTCGGACAAGGTGGCACCGACGATCTGCTTGACCATGCCGTCGTGAAGATCGATGCAGGGGCGAAAGCGCATGAAAAACTCCGCAATGCTGGGCTGCGATATCAACCGAAAAGGGTTAGCGAATTCGAAGGGTCAAGGGGTCGTCCTCCGAGACTTTTTTTCAGGTTGCACCCTATTCGTTGCCTGGCCTTGGGCAGCGATGCCGTCCTTTTCAGGTAGCGCTGGCCGTTGCTGACGCTGGAGCAGTTTCTTGAACTGCTCTTCGGGAACGGGATGGGCAAAAAAGAAACCCTGCATGCTGTTGCACCCGTAGCTGGCCAGAAAATCTTTCTGCTCCTGGGTCTCCACGCCTTCGGCGACGGCATCGATGTTCAGGTTGCGGGCCATGGCGATGATGGTTTTGATGATCTCCTGGTCCCCTTTGCTGCTCATTGCATCGGATATAAAGGATCGGTCAATCTTCAAGGTGTCTATGGGAAACCGCTTCAGGTAGCTCAGGGAGGAGTATCCGGTGCCGAAATCGTCAATGGAAAAGGTAACTCCCTGGGCTCTCAGCATTCTCATTTTGGCGATGCATACTTCCGGGTTCTGGATCACGCTGCTCTCGGTGACTTCAAGCTTGAGACACGCCGGCGGCAGACCGCTTTCACGAATGATGTCGATCACCATTTCCACAAAATCAGGCTCATGGAGCTGTCTGGCGGACAGATTCACCGCTACGAAAAGGTCCGAATAACCCATTTGATGCCAGCGTTTGGTCTGGGTACAGGCAGTTTCCAGCACCCACCGCCCCACGGGCACGATGATTCCTGTATCTTCCATGATGCGGATAAAATCAGCGGGAAGGATGAGGCCCAGTTCCGGGTGGTTCCATCGGATCAGGGCTTCCATGCCCATGATCTGGTCGGTTTCATCCACCAGCGGCTGGTAGTAGAGCACCAACTCGCTCTGGTCCATCGCTTTCCTCAAGCTGCTCTCCATTTTCATGCGGTGCAGGGCCTTGCGATTCATCTCTTCGGTGAAGAAGCGGTAATCGTTACCGCCGTTTTCCTTGGCGGCGTACATGGCCATGTCGGCGCTTTTTACCAGGCCTTCCACCTCCCACCCGTCGTTGGGAAAAACGCTGATGCCGATGCTGGTGGAGGTAAAAATTTCGTGGCCGTTGAATCGGAAAACCCGGGTAATGGCTCGTTGGATTTTTCGTGCCACGCGTGCGACGTCGATATCAAGGTTCAAATTGGTGAGAATGATCGTGAATTCATCTCCGCCGAGGCGGAACAAATGGTCCGTCTCCCGAAGGCATTCCTCGAGGCGTTCGGCAACGCCTTTGAGCAGTTGGTCGCCGGTATCATGGCCCAGGGCATCATTGACCTGTTTGAATTTGTCCAGATCCAGGAACATCAGCGCCCATGCCCGGTCTGAATTCCGGCGACTCGAATGTTGAAGCAGATCGTCGATGCACATATAAAACGATTTGCGGTTGGGTAGCCCGGTGAGTATGTCGTGATAGGCGACATACCTGAGCTCCTCGTCTTTTTTACGTCGCTCGCTGATATCCTGAAGGGTATTGACATAACCTTCGGGGTTGCCCTCGGCGTCGAAAAAGACGGCGCCGCTGATGGAGACGTCAACCACCTGCCCGCTCTTGGTAAACCGGCGGGTTTCCACCCCTGAAAAGGAATCCCCTCGGCGAATCTGTGCCAGAAATTGTTGGGTTTCGGGCTGGTTTTCCTGGGGGACGAAGTCGATGGCCTGGTTTTGGCATTCGTCCAAGCGCCACCCGAAAACACGGGTGAAGGCGGGGTTCAGGTAGATGACTCGCCCGGGCATGTCTCTGACGATAACGGGGTCCGGAGCGGCTTCCAAAACGGTGCGGTGGCGTGCCTCGCTCTTCTCTAAGGCCTCCTGCGCCTGTTTTCGCGCAGAGATGTCCCGGTAGATGACATAAATGGCCGGCTCGTCCTTTTCCGTTGCGATCGGTTTGGCCAGGATGGAGACATCCACCAGGGTTCCGTCTTTTCTCATTCGCCGGGTTTCCACCTCAAAGCAGGCCCCGCCCATTGCCCGTGCAGAAAGAGAGAGCCCTTCGGCCTTCAAATGCTCAGGGACGATCAGTTTATCCATCCGACGGCCGATGCACGCCGCTTCCGTGTATTGGAAAAGCCGGCAGAACTCTTCGTTGATGCGTATCACCCGATCGTCCAGATCCAGGATGGCAATGGCTTCCGGGGCGATGTCAATCAACTGTTCGGCATAGCTTTTCTGACTGTGCAGTTTTCTCTCCGCCCGGCGGTATTGGGTGACGTCTCGGATGACACACTGGTATCCATAAATGCTTCCGTCCGCCTCATCCAGGCGCATGGTGGTCACGAGACTGTGTTTTAGCTCCCCGCCGCTGCCTACGAAAATGACAGGCGCGTGGTGAACCAGGCCCGTTTTGCCAGCTTGGCTGATCAAGCGCGCCCGGTCCGCCGCGTTGGCATAAAAAGCGGTGATGTTGGAACCTATCAGCTCGGGTCGCGACGTGCAGAAAAAGTCCAACGCGGCTGGATTGAAATCGATGACGCGGCCGTCTGGGGCCGTAACGATGACGGCATCGGGGGAGCGTTCGAAAAGGATGCGGTAGCGGTCTAACGCAAACCTGGTATTATGGGGGGGGGAGGTCGATTCACTGCCGTTTTGTCCGGTCATTCGATATTTCCATTTAATTCTCTTCGCGACCCTAACAAAAAAACATCGGGCTTGGCAAGTGGATAAAAACCACTATACCCGTGTGATGGTGCATGATCGTTGACAAGGCGAGCACAATCTCCTACCTATTGAATGGAGGATACCTCATATCGGATGGCTTCAATCAACAATCCAAGGGGGTGGTGATGGACCCGCAAATCTGGACACCGGATCGTATCCTGAAAACATCGGGCGCCTATTGGGCCACCTGCGCGCTTCACAGCGCTGTGGTTCTGGACGTGTTCACCCGCATCGGGGATAGCAGGGTGGGCGGTCAGGATATGGCTGATCAGTTGGATGCGTCGGTTGACGCCGTCGGTCGGCTGTTGGATGCCCTTGCCGCCATGGGGCTGCTGACCAAAGCGGCCGGGAGTTATGCCAATACCGAGGCCAGCCGGACCTACCTGTCGATGGATTCGGACCGATACATCGGTTTTATTATCCGGCACCACCACCACCTGGTGGAGTCCTGGGCAAAGCTGTCGGAAGCGATCCTCACCGGAAAACCGATCCGGTTGCCCGTTCGGGATAAAGGCACTGATGCGCGGGAGGCCTTTCTCATGGGAATGTTCAACCTGGCCAACCAGTTGGCGCCACAACTGGTGCCGGCAGTGGATCTTTCCAACTGCAGCACGCTGCTGGATTTGGGGGGCGGCCCCGGCACCTATGCCATTCACTTTTGCCGGCACCATCCGAACCTCAGCGCAACCGTGATGGATCTGCCCACCACGCAGCCCTTTGCAGAAAAGACCATCGCAAAAATGGGTATGGAGGGCAGGGTCGCCTTCATTTCCGGCGATTATCTGCAGGATGACATCCCCGGCAGCTTCGATGCCGTATGGATGTCCCACATCCTGCACGGTGAAGCAGGAGAGGCGTGCCTGCGCATGATCGAAAAGGCATTCGGGTGCCTGAAACCCGGCGGGGTGGTGATCGTCCATGAATTCATTCTGGACGACACCCTGGACAGCCCCCTGTTTCCCGCCCTTTTTTCCCTGAACATGCTGCTGGGAACCGAAGGTGGACGGGCATACAGCCAGGCTCAGCTTGCCGGCATGCTCGATACGGCGGGTTTTGTTGAGATTCACCGGTTGGATTTTACAGGGCCCAATGACTCCGGTTTGATCCGGGGTGTTAAACCCGACTGATCCAACTGAAAATTTGAGATCCTGCTTTTGAAAATCGATTCCCACACATGGCGACAGGCCGTCATCCAAGGTGCTTCGGGATTGGGGGTGGATGTCAGCGT
>NZ_JBFELV010000159.1:0-9946 GCF_041551955.1 Desulfosarcina sp. | reverse complement strand
ATCAAATGCACATGGTCACTATTCGGTAATACGGCCGCCGATGTAAGTTTCATAGGGCCACGCGGCCGCCCCGGAGCGGGCATCACGCCAGTCGGCAAAGCTTTCTGTGAAGGCTTCCTGGCTGTCGAGCACCTTTTTAACATCCGGGTACTTGGCTTTGACTTCATCCAGATAGGCTTTGGTTTTTTTGCGGAATTCGATAAGGGTTTCCTTGTCCATCTTGACGAATTCAATTTTTTCCTTGAAACGACGGATGGCTTCGGCGTTGAGGCTGTTGATCCAGTTGTAGCTCCACAGCTGGGTCTCCTTGGCACAGATATCGATGATCCATTTCAGGTCTTCAGGCAGTTTTTCATAGGCATCCTTATTGAAAAACAAGGCGCACTGGACACCGGGCTGATGAACGCCGGGCTGGATGGCATATTTGGTGATTTCGTCGAAACCCATGGGGTAATTGATCGCCGGGGAGGAGAACTCGGCCGCATCGATGACGCCACGCTCCAGGGCCAGGTAGACTTCGCCACCGGGCAGGGGACTGACCGACGAGCCCAAGTTGTTCATGATGTCCATGTACCAGCCCGGGGTACGCACACGCATGCCCTTGAAGTCTTCCATCTTGGTGGCGCGTTTGTTGGAGGACAGACCCATCTCCTGGCCCACCTGGCCGCCGGGCAGGGCAAAAAGGTTGAACTGACCATATATTTCCTGCATCAGTTCCAGGCCACCCTTTTCATACAGCCAGATGTTGTAGCCTTCGGCATCCAGCCCGAAGGGTACGGAGGCAAAGGCCACGAAAGTTTCATTTTTTCCCTTCCAGTAACCGGGCCAGTCATGGCCGACATCGGCGGACCCCTGACTTACCGCATCGAAACTCTGCATGGCGGGTACCAGTTCACCGGCGGAGAAGGCCTTGATGTCCAGGCGGCCGGCGGAAGCCAGACGCACGCTATCGGCAAAATGAACGGCGATATCGTAAAACAGCAGTCCCTTGCTCCAGGGCATGACCATTTTCCAGCGGATTTTTTCTGTACTGGGTTTGAACTTTACCCGGTTGGCGATGTCGTGGCGTTTGTCGCTGCCGAATTTTTCACGCTTTTCAGCGGCAAAGGATCCACTGGTCAGAAAACAAAGGGCCAGGGCAATGCAAAAAATGGTGGTTAACGCTTTTTTCATGATGGGTTCCTCCCTGCTAATTCGAATGGATTGAAAACATCTCAAGTTGAAAACAGAAAATTGAACACTTGCCGACAGTTTAGCCGCTCACCTCCTTCCACGGGCATCTGGCTATTCTTTTTGTATGGTCTATATGGTTAAGGATTCATTGGTCATACCAATAATAGGTTTGGATATTCTATAAGCCGGACCAAGTCAAGAATAATTTTTGGATATATTCGCTGAATGACGTTCATTTTTTATATCAAGCCGCCGATCAGGAACTAAAAGGTCGGTGGCGGTAGTAATTTGTAAAAAGAACCAACAGTTATTAACCGGTTTGCAAAAAAACACCCATTGCTTATCAAACCGGATATTATATTTATACTTATATTATCAAAGTGTTATTGCCATTTCGGAGGGGGCGCGTCGGTTTCTTTTTTTGGTAGACGCAGGTTCGATCAAGGTGTATCTATATAACGACATGAATCAATTTTGCGACATAAATCGCCCACAGGGTCTTTTCCTCAATCGCTGACTGGAAAATCACATCCAAATGACGAAAAAGCCAAACACCGACGAAGACGCGGATATCCGGCGGGTAGAAAAACAGTTGGAGTTATTTCATCTAATTTTCGACAGCATCTACAACGGCGCCATGGTAACGGATGCCGATGGGCTCGTGACCCATCTAAACAAGCCCTATGCTCAGTTCCTCGGCCTCGATGCCAAAGAAAGCATTGGAAAACACTGCACCGAGGTCGTGGAAAACAGCAGGATGCACATCGTGGCCCGGACGGGCATACCCGAAATCAACCACACTCAGACCATACGGGGCCAAAATATCGTCGTGCACCGCATTCCCATAAAAATGGAAAACCGCGTCATCGCCGTGTTCGGCCTGGTGATGTTTCAGGATGTGGGCGAAGTGGTTAAACTGGCCAAAAAACTGCGCCATCTCGAGTCTCAGGTCAAACGATACAAAAAGGAACTGATGACACTTCGTTCCACCCGATACACGCTGGACAGCATCATCGGAAACAGCCAGGCGACCACTGAACTGAAACAGGAGACGCTGGTGGCCGCCGCCAACACCTACCCGGTGCTGATCGTCGGTGAAAGTGGAACCGGCAAGGAACTTTTCGCCCAGAGCATTCACCACGCCAGTTCAAGGGGGATTCATCCCTTTGTCCAGATCAATTGCGCGGCCATTCCAAAAGACCTGCTGGAATCGGAGCTCTTCGGATACGACCGCGGCGCGTTTACCGGCGCCCGGTCGGCTGGCAAGCCCGGCAAATTCGGACTGGCCCATCGAGGCACCATATTCCTGGATGAAATAGGAGATCTGCCCCTGGATATGCAGCCCAAGTTATTGCGGGTCTTGGAAGAAAAAGTGTTTGAGCGGGTAGGCGGAAATACGGTGATTCAATCCGATTTCAGGCTGATTGCCGCGACCAACCAGAACCTGGAACGGCTAATTGAGAGCGGGCATTTCCGCAAGGATCTGTATTATCGGCTCAATGTCATTTCGTTGAATATCCCGCCGCTGAGAGAGCGAACCGAAGACATTATCCCCATCGCCCGCCATCTGCTCCGACAGGCCAATCCGAACGTCACCAGCGCCGAAGAAATTCGGATCAGCCCGGCGGCGATCAACGCGCTGTTGACCCACTCCTGGCAGGGCAATGTTCGCGAACTGTCCAATATGCTGGACCGTGCCCTGTCCACCATGAATGGAGATGTGATCAAACTGACGGATTTGCCGCTACCCAAAAGGCGACATCCTGAAACACCGGAAGTCACTGACGTTGCCCCCATTCGCGAGGTTCAGGCCGATGCGGAAAAATCGGTGATTGTGGCCGCGCTGAAAAAGACCGCCAACAACAAGGCGCGTGCAGCTGCCCTGCTGGGCATTCACCGGACCCTGCTTTACAAAAAAATGAAAAAGCACGGGGTGCCGCTAAGCGGATGGGAATAATTGTATCAAAAAAGATACAAGTGCGCCTATCAAGCGTCTGATGGTTTCCCTACCCCCTTAAGGGCAAGCTTCGCCTCCTCCCGGCTTTCATAGATGTGAGGCGCCATCTTTCGCTCTTTGAGCGCATCACCGATTTTCATACGCAGAAAGGCGCTGGTGGTGTAGCGGGTAACGCCGGTGTAATATCGATCCACCAACGCTTTGACCATATCAGTATAGGGCCCCACCAATTCCGGCAAGATGCTGAAATTGTCATAGTTGACCACCGCATAGACACGGTGGCCAACGCGATCCAACACTTTTCCGACGGCGGTCCGGACCTCCTCGATATCCCCGGCGTTGCGAATCGCATATCCTTCGAAATTGACGAAAAACAGGTTTTCGCGCTGGTCATAGACCAGGCGTTTTTCCAGGGAAACGGCGAACAGATCCTCCTTCAACCCCATGGGCCCGGGACTGAAAATCCGTTCGTCCATGAGCGCCGGTGTGCCCTTGATCACCGGTTTGAAATCCATGTGCGCCAGGATGTCTTTTTCAATCTCAATCCCCGGAGCGACTTCGGTCAGTTCCATCCCGTCAGGTGTCAGTCGGAAGACACATCGTTCGGTGACATAGCGCACGGGTTGGTTTTTGGATACTGCATAGGCACCGGAAAAGGTTACGTGCTCAACCTGTTTGACAAACTTTTTCACCTTGCCTTCCCGGTCGATGACCAATTTTCCGTCCAGAACGGAAATCTTCAGGCCTCCGGCGGTAAAGGTTCCCACGAAGACGACTTGCTTGGCGGCCTGACTGATGTTGATAAAACCGCCGGCACCGGCCAGTTTGGGTCCAAACTTGCTCACGTTGAGATTGCCGGCTTCGTCAGCCTGGGCCAGGCCCAGAAAGGCAACGTCCAGCCCGCCGCCGTCGTAGAAATCGAACTGGGACGGCTGATCGATGAGGGCCTCCGTGTTGACGGCGGCACCGAAATTGAGGCCCCCTGCCGGCAGTCCGCCGATGACACCCGGTTCCGCCGTCAGGGTCAAAAATTCGATGATCTTTTCCTCGTTGGCCACATTGGACACCCCTTCGGGCATGCCAATCCCGAGATTCACCACACTGTTGGGCACCAGTTCAAATGCCGCCCGCCGGGCGATGATTTTGCGGTCGCCCATCTCCATAGGCGGCAGGGATTGAATCGGCACCTTGATTTCGCTGCTGAACGAGGGGTCATACTGGGTGCCGAAGGTCTGCCAGTGGTGCTCGGGCTTGGAAACCACCACACAGTCCACCATGATTCCGGGAATTTTGACCTGACGGGCATTCAAGGTCCCCCTGCCGGCCACCCGTTCCACCTGGACGATGACGAAGCCACCGGAATTGCGGGCTGCCGTGGCAATAGCCAGCGCTTCGAGGGTCAAGGCTTCCTTCTCCATGGTAATGTTGCCGTCGGTATCGGCGGTGGTTCCCCGAAGGATGGCGACATTGATGGGAAACGTTTTGTAGGCCAGGTAGTCGTTGCCATCGAATTGAATCCGCTCCACCAGGTCTTCGGTCGTGATGTCGTTGATTTTTCCACCGCCATTGAGCGGATCGACGAAAGTACCCAGGCCGACGGTGGTGATGGTGCGCGGCTTATGGGCGGCTATGTCCCGGTACATGTGGGAAATGACCCCCTGGGGAAGGTTGTATCCTTCGATTTTATTGTCCAGAGCCAGCCGCTGAAGCTTGGGCACCAAGCCCCAATGGCCGCCGACAACCCGCTTGACCAGACCCAAATGCCCAAAATGATTCAGCCCACGCTCCTTGCCGTCTCCCTGGCCGGCCGCATAAACCAAGGTAAGGTCCCGGGGCCGATCATGCTCCAGAAAATACGACTCCAGGGCGATGGCCATCTGCTCGGGAAACCCGATGCCCACGAAGCCGCCGGTGGCGATGGTGTCTCCGTCCCGGATTATGCGAACGGCCTCTTCAGCGGACACAACCTTTCCTTTTTTGGCTCTGTCCGGAGGCAAGTTGGATAGCATGGGATGTGCGGATGCGGACAAGGGGGATTTGTTTTCCATGGTGGTGCTCCTGGTCTGATATTTTTAATATGGCGATTCAGTCAAATGGCTTGGTCGAGAATTGGCATGACCCATGTCATGCAACACGGTCCACCCAAATTCTTTGTGCAAAAAAAATGCCGTAAAGATTGACAATATCAGTCTTGCAGAAAAAAAATCGATGCGGGGGACGGTTGGCAATATAGAAGGAAGCCGGAAGGGCTTCCCACCGCAAACCCTTTCGCTCGCAATCGCAAGATCATCGGCGGGAGGCCCTTCCTTCGGGATCAACAATACATCAATCCCTTTGGCACAACTCCACCAGCACACCGTTGGTGGCCTTGGGATGCAGAAAGGCAATCTTGGCGCCCCCGGCACCAATTCTGGGCTGCTGGTCAATCAGCTGGACCCCCTTTTCTTTCAACTCGGCCAAAGCTTCGTCAATGTTTTCGACACGGAAAGCCACATGCTGGATGCCCTGCCCCCGCTTTTCGATATATTTGGCCACCGGGCCATCCGGAGCGGTGGATTCCAGTAGCTCCACTTCGCTTTCACCCACGGGAAAAAAAGCCGTGGTGACCTTTTGTTCGGCAACGGTTTCCGCACCTTCGAAATCAAGTCCCAGCACACCTGACCAGAAATCCTTGCCGTCGTCGATACTGTTTACCGCAATGCCCAGATGGTCGATCTTTAAAATCTTCATCTAACAATCCTCCATTTTTTTACGTTTCATAAACATGTGAATCTAAATCGGGTCGATCCAAGTGTCGGTCCGGAAATGGTGGCTTGTGGTTCAGGGCAAGGCCGCAGCGTTTTCCCAACCGGAAGCGCAGCAGCGCTGCGTTGAGGATAGCGCTGAAGCTTCACTACGTGCGCGAAAACGTGAGAACGCCGGCCTGGGCCACAAGATGCCGGTTCCGAATCGACACTAGTTGTATTTTTGCATGACCCGCCTAAACCCCGGCAATGCATTGATGATGGTCTGGTCATCAACGCAAAAGGCAATGCGAAAATGTCCCGGGCCTGCAAAACCACTGCCCGGAACCACCAGAATCAACTCCTGCTGCAGGTCTCTGACAAAGGCCACGTCATCGGCGACCGGCGTTCGCGGAAAGAGGTAAAACGCCCCCGGCGGTTTAGTGAAATCATAGCCGGCATCGGCAAGGCCATCGCAAAGCAAGTCTCTTTTACGTTTGTATTCGCCGATGTCTACGCTCATCCCCTGCATGCAGGACACCACCCGCTGCATCAGGGCCGGCGCATTGACAAAGCCCAGAATCCGGTTGGTCAGCGCCATGCCAGCCATCAACTCCTTTTTGTGGGCGGCGGTCGGATTCACCGCCGCAAACCCGATGCGTTCGCCGGGAATGGAGATATCCTTGGAATAGGAGGTGGCGATAATGCTCTCAGGGTAACTTTGAAAAATAGACGGCACCTGAGCATCGTCGAAGACGATCTTGCGGTAGGGTTCGTCGGAGACCAGGTAGATGATGTGGCCATACTCGCGGCCTTTTTCAACCAGCAGCCTCCCTAACGCATCCATGCTCGCCTTGCTGTATATCTGACCGGTGGGGTTGTTGGGGGAATTGATCAGCACCACTTTGGTTTTCTCGGTAATGGCGTCACCCAGCGCGTCGAGATCGAGGGTGAAGTCCGCCCGGGTGCCCACCATTTTCAAGACACCGCCATGATTGTCCGCATAAAACCGATATTCCACAAAACACGGCGACGGCGTCAACACTTCATCACCTGGATCCAGCAGGGCTTTGAAGATGACATTGAGTGCACCGGCAGCCCCGCAGGTCATAATGATTTCATTGCAGCTAATGGCAACGCCCTGCTCCTTGGTCAAATACTCGGCAATGGATACGCATACCTGCGGATAGCCGGCCTGGGGCATGTAGCAGTGATCGCCGAGTCCACACGAGTCCACCGTGTCCCTGAGAATCTCATTGAATTTTTCCGGCGGCGGAAGCACGGGATTGCCCAGGCTGAAATCAAACACCTTGTCCGCACCATGCTCGGCCTTGAGTCTGGCCCCTTCTTCGAACATTTTTCGAATCCATGACGATTTGGCCATGATGTCGTTGATCTTATGTGCAACGGTCATCGGTCTTTTCTCCTGTTCCTACGGCGGGTTTCATGGGTGCCAAAAACGGGTACGCCGTATACTTGAGGCATAACGAGTAAATAACTTATGGAGATCCTGAAGAAAATTCAAGCCATAATTTACGCCCTCCCCGCGGTTTGCCGCGGGGAGGGGGCACCGTAAGCAAAAAACATCGATTTTCAGTTGGCCCGCGAACCCCGACGTACCGATGCTCGGTACCTCTGCTTCCCGCCGATACACGGCGGGGAATGCGCTCGTTTTCGCGGCTCAGGCGCTGGAGATTGGCGACTATCCGGGTCGCATCGTGCCGGGTGTCAACGCCCCTGAGGCAGTGACTACCGATCTTTGAACGCCGGATACGTTTTCGTGAAACAATGCTGGATAGCGAAAAACTAAAAATAACATATTTGTATTTTTTAAATACTTTATTAGCATAATTGTATTATTAACACCCTATATATTACATAAATGTTTTGCAGCATCACGGACAACCTGCCGGCACAATGGTTAAAAATTTAAATTATTACAAAGCATTACAAAATACTGCAACAGTGATGGCACAGCGGTTGCTCAATAGCCAAGCGAACAGCAGGCGATTAACAGGGGCAATCAACCTATTTTCTAACAGGAGAGGCCATCAATGAAAAAGATTGAGACGATTATCAAGCCGTTCAAACTGGATGATGTCAAGGACGCCTTAAACCGCATCGGCGTTTCCGGCATGACCATCAGCGAAGTCAAAGGATTCGGGCGTCAGCGCGGCCACAAGGAGATCTATCGGGGTGCTGAATACCAGACCGACTTTGTTCCCAAGGTCAAAATCGACCTGATTGTGGATTCCGACATGGTGGACCAAGTGGTTTCCACGATCACTGAAACCGCCAATACCGGCAGTGTGGGAGACGGCAAGATCTTCGTCATGCCCATCGAAGGTGCTTACCGCATCCGCACCGGCGAGTCGGGCAAGGATGCGGTTTAAAACTTCAGCGATTTAAATTTGTCACCACTCATACCCAACAAGGAGAGAAAAATGAAATTGAAAGCGTTGATTCTGCTGATACTGGTTGCCCTGATGGCCGTCCCCATGGTCTTGGCCGCCGATCCCGAGCCTACCGTTTTGACCAATAAGGATGCCATCGATTTGGTTCAGACCCACGCCAACTACTTGTGGACGCTGGTAGCGGCCGCCCTGGTGTTTTTCATGCAGGCCGGTTTTGCCATGGTTGAGGCGGGTTTCACGCGGGCCAAGAATTCGATCAATATCATGATGAAGAACCTGATGGATTTTTCCATCGGCTCCATCGCCTTCTGGGCAGTCGGCTTTGGCCTCATGTTCGGTGCATCCTCCACCGGCTGGTTTGGTACCACCGGTTTTTTTCTCAGTGACTTTACACCCGACGGCGATCCCTGGGTGCTGGCCTTCTGGATGTTCCAGGTGGTGTTTGCGGCCACCGCCGCCACCATCGTGTCGGGCGCCATGGCGGAACGCACCAAATTCACGGGTTATATCCTCTATAGCATCATTGTCTCAGGCCTGATCTATCCGGTATTCGGTTCCTGGGCCTGGGGCAGCCTGCTCAACGGCAGCGGCTGGCTGGAAGGCTTCGGGTTCATCGATTTTGCCGGATCCACCGTGGTCCACTCGGTCGGCGGCTGGGCGGCCCTGGCCGGCGCCATCGTTCTCGGCCCCCGTTTGGGCAAGTACACCAAAGACGGCAAAATCAAACCCATCATGGGCCACAACATTCCGCTGGCGGCCCTGGGCGTGTTCATCCTCTGGCTGGGATGGTTCGGGTTTAACCCCGGCTCCACCACCACGGCAGACACCAGCATTGCCATGATTTTCGTCAACACCAATCTGGCCGCCGCTGCCGGCGCCGTCCTGGCCATGATCGTCTCCTGGATGAAATTCGGCAAACCCGAAGTGGGCATGAGCCTCAACGGCGCCCTGGCCGGTCTCGTGGGCATCACCGCTGGATGCGCCAATGTCTCGCCCTCCAGCGCCATCATTATCGGGGCCGCCGCCGGCGTCATCGTGGTCTTCTCGGTCATGTTCTTCGACAAAATCAAGGTGGACGACCCGGTCGGCGCCGTATCCGTTCACGGCGTCTGCGGCGCCTGGGGCACCCTGGCCGCCGGCATCTTCAACATCGGCGGGACATCCGCCGGCATTATCGGGGTACAGCTGCTGGGCATCGCCGCGTGCTTTATCTGGACCTTTCCCGCGGCTTTCGTGATGTTCAAACTGATCGACAAGACCATCGGCCTGCGGGTTTCGCCGGAAGAAGAATTGGAGGGATTGGACTACGCCGAACACGGCGGTATCGCCTATCCGGACTTCGGTGTGTCCACACACGGCGGCATCTCTTCCATTTCCGGGCCGCCCTCATCAGGGCATCCCAGCTACGTTGGTTCCGCCAGCCCAGCAACCCAATCCTGATCCAAACCGGCGGGCAGCTTTTCAAAAACCCGATAATTTTTGCTCCTTTCCTGAATGCACCTTGAAGCGGCTGGTTCCGCTGCCTCAAGGTGCATTTTCAGTCGACATCGCCAAAGCGGCAATAAATAAGGCTTTCAATCCTTTAATTTCAAATTTGTAATTTATTTAAAAATAAAATTACATTTTTGAAGTCTGTCTTAGAATTCTAAACATTGTGCATATTAACTCAAAATACTGTT
>NZ_JBFELV010000158.1:0-9996 GCF_041551955.1 Desulfosarcina sp. | reverse complement strand
GGGCGTACATGCAGCAGACCCGGGAGCAGTAAGGGTGGTAGTTGACGTCACGGCTGCCCACACAGTGGACCAGGGCCACGCTTTGGGGCGGATCGGTGAATCCGCCGGCCTCGTCGCGCATGAGAATGCGTCCGCCGGTGGGGCCGGTGGCGTTGCTCAGGCGCTCGAACTCCAGGCTGGTGAAGACGTTGGGGTAGCGGCCGTAGCCAAGGGGCTTCATGGGGGACGGGTCCAGCAGGTCGTATCCAGTGGCCAGGATGATGCTGCCCACCGGGATGGTTTCCTGGGTGGTCGTCATGGTGTGATCGATGGCCTTGGCCTCACAGACCGACACGCAGGCCATGCATTCGCTGCACACCCCGCAGTTCAGACAGCGCGATGCTTCCCGGTGCGCGTCCTGCTCGCTCATGCCCGGATCCACCTCGTCAAAGGTGAGCGCCCGGGCAGAATCGAAGGTGTGGAGGGGCTGCACCCGGGGCAGCGGCGTGATGCCCTCGGGGATGTCGGCCCAGTCGCTTCCCGGTGCGGGCCGGGTCGCCAGAACACGGGCGAATTCGTCCAGATCCGCTCCTTCGAGGAACCGCTGGATGGCTGCTACCGCCTTGTGCCCGGCTGCCACCGCCTCGATGACGGTGGCCGGTCCGCTGACCGCATCACCGGCGGCAAACACATGGGGAATGGAGGTCTGCATGGTCCGGGGATTCACGGCTAGGGTGTTGCGGCGGGTCAGGTTCAGGGCAGGCACCTTTTCCGCCCAGGCCACGTCAGTCCGCTGGCCGATGGCCGGGATCACCGCATCGCAGTCGATGACGAATTCGGACCCTACCACGGGCACTGGTCGCCGTCGGCCGCCATTGTCCGGCGGGCCCAATTCCGTTCGTATACATTCGAATCCGCTGACCCGGCCGTCCGTGGCCAGGATGCGCACCGGCGCCGTGAGATAGGCGAACGCGATACCTTCATCCCTGGCGCCCTGGATCTCGTCGGCATAGGCCGGCATCTCCTGCTCGGAGCGGCGGTAGACCACGGTGACCTTTCCGGCACCCAACCGCTTGGCCACCCGGGCTGCGTCGATGGCTACGTTGCCGCCGCCCACCACCGCGATCCGTTCACCAGGCCGCTGCCGGTCGCCTTGGTTGACCGCACGTAAAAAAGCAAGCGCGTCGACCACACCCCGGGGGGGGGCTTCGCCGGGAATGCCCAGCCGCATGGAGGCGTGGGCGCCGATGGCCAGAAAAACGGCGCCATATCCCTGTTCCGTCAGGTCGGTCAAATCGAAATCCGTGCCCAGGCGGGTGCCGGTGCGGGTTTCGATGCCGTGGCGCAGCAGGTAATCGATTTCCCGATCGAGAACTTCCGGAGGCAGCCGATAGTCGGGGATACCCACGCGAAGCATGCCGCCCAGGTTGGGCAGGGCCTCGAAAAGGGTGACCTGGAAGCCTCGCAGCCGCAGATAATAGGCGACGGTCAGCCCGGCGGGGCCGGAGCCCACCACGGCCACTCGTTCGGGCCGGTCCTGGATGGCCGGGATCGGCAAGTCCGCAGGCTTGACCTGATCGGCGGCAAAGCGTTTCAGGTCGCGGATGGCCAGCGGAGCGTCCACCTCCTGTCGTCGGCATTGGGATTCGCAGGGATGCGGACAGACCCGTCCCAACACCCCGGGCAGGGGCAGGCGTTTTTGAATCAGTTCGACGGCCTCCTTATACTTACCCTGGCCGATGAGTTGCACGTAGCCCTGGACGTTGATGCCGGCCGGGCAGGTGGTGGTGCAGGGGGCGCGGTCCTTCTTGTCGATGGTGAAGGTGATGGGAACCGCCTGGGGAAACGCGCGATAGATGGCTTTGCGATCGGTCAGGCCTTCGTCCCACTCGCTGGGAAGGGAGACCGGGCACACCTCGGCGCATTCCCCGCAGCCGGTGCAGACGCCCTCTTTTATGTAGCGCGGTTGGCGGGTGACGGTGACCTGATAGTTGCCGATATAGCCGGAGACATCGGTCACCTCGCTGTAGGTCAGCAAGCGGATGTTGGGATTCTGGGCCACCTCGACCATTTTTGGGGTGCCGATGCAGGCCGCGCAGTCGAGGGTGGGAAAGGTTTTGTCGAACTGGAGCATGTGGCCGCCCACGGTGGTCTGCCGTTCCACCAGATAAACCGTGTGACCGGCGTTGCCGATGTCCAGGGCCGCCTGCATGCCGGCGATGCCGCCGCCCACCACCATGACGTCGGGGTGGACACTGACAGACCGCTTTTCCAGCATCTGGTGAAAGTTGACCCGGTTGATGGCACCGGCGGCCAGGGTTATGGCCTTACGGGTGGCTTCGTCCTCATCGCTGGTGACCCAGGAGACCTGTTCGCGCACCGAGGCCATCTGGAACAGATAGGGGTTCAACCCGGCCCGCTGACAGGCGTTCTGGAAGGTTTTTTCATGGAGTCGGGGCGAGCAGGAGGCCACCACTACCCGGTTGAGGCCGTACTTGCGGATGTCATTTTCGATCATCTCCTGGCCGGGGTCTGAGCACATGAACTTGTAGTCACGGGAGACGACGACGTTTTTCAGGCCGCGGGCGAAGGCGGCCACCTCGGTGACTCTTACCCGGTGGGCGATGTTGATGCCGCAGTGGCAGATGTAGAATCCAATCTTGATGGCCATCGATCTCCTCCCCGATGCGGGTAGTATTGAGGGATTGAGGGAGTCAGGAATTTGGGGATTAGAAAGAAAACCCATTCCCTTAATTCCTTAATTCCTCAATTCCTAAATTCCCAATCATGGTGCTGCACACAGTCGGTTGACGACGGAGAGCAGTTCATCGGCTTCGGGCGGCTTCTGCAGATAGGCCTCCGGCGCCGGAAGATGGCGGCCCGTCGGCGACCGCTTGGCCCCCGGGCAACGGTAAAAGGTGCTGCTGTCCAGCGTGGACAACATGATCACCGGGATATGGCACAGCCGGTGGTTGGTCCGGAGGCTCTGGTAGAGGCGGATTCCCGCTTCCCCGGGCAGCATGGCGTTAATAATGATCAGGTCGGGACAACCGTCTACCGCCTGTTTGAGCCCTTCGGTCAGAGAACCGGCGCAGATCGGGCAGAAGCCGTTGGCGCTGAGCAGGTTCGACAAGAAAATGCTCATGTCCGGTTCGTCTTCCACCACCAGAATCGTTTTGGCCGGTCTATCCGATGTCACCGATACCTCCGCTGCTAACATTCAATCGGATCGTCAGTGAAACATCCCCGCGGCAGGATAGGGACACGGTTTACCATCGGGTGTCGGTTTTTGGTGCGGTGTGGGTCGCCCTGGCCGTGCGCAGTTGTCGATGGTTCCGTAGATGGTGCGTTGCCGGGTAGATGCCCAAAAAATAGCATGGACTGTGCCATTTGGCGGATGAGTTTGTAACCAACAGGAATTAATAGGAAAATATAGTTTTCTTGCTGGTGCAAAGGTGCTGCTTGACACGTTATGTTGCAATGTTTGCAACGTCTTCGTGCGTCGAGGTTGGGGGCTGATAACACAAATTATATATTGATAAGATTGTGTTATCTAATCTCTTGATCAGTGTTGCATAGTGTTGCGCAACATATGTTGCATCATGGGGCGGGGCAGCGGTCCGGAATCGGCCAGGTGTGATCATCGATGCAGATGCTCAGTCCGTCGGCTCTCTCTTCCAGGTAGGGGCTAATGGCCAGCAGTGCACGGTCGGTGAATTTGATGCGCGCATCGCCGCTTTTGTGGTATAGTTGGTCGGACTCGACGAACAGCGCCGCCGGATCGAGTGGAATGGTTTCGCCGGTGTTGAGGTCCAGCCGCAGGGGGACTTCCGGGCTGACCCGGACAATGAACAGCGGGGTGTCTTCATAGGGAAAATAGACTTTTTCACGAACCTCGCCGCGCACCTGGGTGACGAAGTAGCCATCTTCGTCCCGCCGGATCGAGCGGTTGAAATGGTCGATGATGCGCTTGTGTTCGAAGCGGCCGTGGCGATTTTGCCACCGGCCCCGGCCGTCCATCCAGAAGACGGCCTTTTCTTTGGGAATGACCACTTCATGCAGGTGAGGTGTTGGTGGTCGATCGTCGTCAGGGTTCATGGGCGGCAAGATGCAGGTTAATTTTCCTTCTCAGGGTCGGCTGTGTCCGCTTCGTTCTCAATGGTGACGCAACCATCGGTTTCCTGCCGTCACCCGCTCCCCTGCATGAACCGGCGGGGGGGTGAAAGGTGACGAATATTATTAACATTATCCCATTCCAGGGGGCTTTTCAAGTCCGAGGCAAAAGGATCAACGAATGACTAGTGAAACGGAAACGGCCCGAGGGTTTTATGAACGACTGCGCCGGCTCTACCAGGAACGACTGCCTTTCAACCGACTGCTGGGACTGAGCGTCACTTCTCTGAATTCAGACGGCGGGACGATGTCATTTTCCATGCGTGAAGATCTCATCGGCAACGTATTCCATCGCACCCTTCACGGGGGCGTCATCTCCTCGGTGCTGGATGCCGTGGGTGGCCTGACGGCTTCGGCCAGCCTGATGGTGCGTGCCGCCGGCCTATCCGAGGAAAAAGTCAAGGCGATGTTTGCCCAGGTGGGGACCATCGACCTCAGGGTGGATTACCTGCGGCCCGGCAGGGGAGAGCGGTTTACGGCCAACGGACGGATCATGCGCACCGGTCGCAAGGTGGCCGTGGTCCGCATGGAAATGCACAACGAGGATGCCTTGCTGGTGGCCGTGGGAACCGGAACTTACATGGTGGGATAAACTAACCCCCACCGGTTGTTGTCCAGGTCTCGGTTGCAACATATATATTGAGATTTAAACCATTTTATGCTAGGGACGATACCGCCATGAAGCAATACGTGATCGATGAAATTCGCCCCCAGGATTTTGAAAAATTAAAAGGATACCTGGACGCAACATACGGCGACGCAGGTGTGGATGGCCTTTACTGGGTGCCGGTTGACGAGGCATGGCTTTCCGGGGTGCAGCAGGCGCATCATGGCTGTGCACCATTTTTCATGGCTCTCGAACTGGGGCCGGACCGCCTGGCCGCCGAGTTGCTGGTGCGAACCCGCAACCGGGTGCGCTGTGACTGTATCCACTACGCCGATGAAAGCCAGCTTAACTGGCTTGTCCGGACCGTGGATGCCATTTTTGAAAAACTGGAAATCATGGTCTGATCGGACGGGGCTTCACGGGCAATGTTAAAATCAATTGGTTATCGGATACAGACGCTGATCATTGTCCTGTGGGTCGTTGTGATGACGGGGGGGGTTGCGACCATTGTCATTATTTGCTCATTTTTTAGCCGAACAGGCAACGGCCCCCATCTGCTTGCCCGGTTCTGGGCCAATTCCATCCTGTGGGTCGCTCGGGCGAAGATCACTGTCAGCGGCATTGAAAAACTGGATCCTGAGCGGTCTTATATATACATGCCCAACCACCAGAGCAATGCTGACATTCCGCTGTTGCTGGGACGGCTGCCGGTTCAGTTTCGCTGGTTGGCCAAGGCCGAACTGTTCAAGATCCCCGTTTTCGGCCGGGCGATGCGCGGGGTGGGATACATCAGCATCGACCGGTCCAATCGCAAGTCGGCCTTCGAGAGCCTGGAACGGGCGGCCCGAACCATTCGTAACGGTACCAGTGTGCTGATTTTCCCCGAGGGAACCCGCAGTCGGGATGGTCATATCCTGCCGTTCAAGAAGGGCGGCTTCGTTCTTTCCGTGGACTCGGGGGTTCCCATCGTACCCATCATCATCCGGGGGACCCGGGATATCATTCCCAAGGGGCATTTCATGATCCGACCGGCGCCGATAACCATGCAGATATTGGATCCGGTGGAGACGTCCGGCTACACCCGCAAAACCAAGGACGCGCTGCTGGAACACATCCGGTCTATCCTTATCGACAATTTTGAAAATGAGAAGCGGGAAGTTTAGGGCCATGCTGAAACTGATCCCCTTGGGCGGCCTGGGCGAAATCGGCCTGAATATGATGGCAGTGGAATACGGCGATACGATTTTCGTCATCGATGCCGGTCTCATGTTTCCTGAAGCCTACATGCTGGGGGTGGATTACGTCATTCCGGATATGGATTACCTTCGCCAGAACCGGAGACGGGTATCGGGGATTGTGCTCACCCATGCCCACGAGGATCATATCGGCGCGCTGCCATTTCTGCTCAGAGAGATCAATGTGCCGGTTTTCGGAACCCCCTTTACCCTGGGGATCGTCCGCCACAAACTGGAAGAGCACGAGTTGCTCGCCACGGCTTCGCTGCACGAGGTGCTGCCGCGGGAGCGGTTGAAGATCGGCCCGTTCGAGGTGGAGTTCATCCGGGTCAACCACAGCGTCGTAGACGGGGTGGGGTTGGCCATTCGCACACCGGTGGGCATGGTGGTCCACACCGGCGACTTCAAGATGAGCCAGACGGTGGTGGAAGGCATGCTCACCGACGTCAACCGGTTCGCCCAGTGCGGGGAAGAGGGCGTGCTGGCCCTGTTGTCCGACTCGACCAACGTGGAGAAGGAAGGACACACCATTTCTGCGCAGGAAATCGGCGCCGAACTGTCAAGGATCACCGATGCGGCCACAGGACGAATCATCGTGGCCCTTTTTGCTTCCAATATCGCCCGCATTCAGCAGATCGTCAACATAGCCAAGGCTCGCGGCCGCAAGATCGTTGTCAACGGCCGAAGCATCGAGGTGAGTGTCGCCATTGCCCGCAACCTGGGTTATCTGGACCTCCCCAAGGAGATGGAGATCGACATCGATGAGCTGAACGCCTACCCGGACGACGAAATCATCATGGTTACCACCGGCAGCCAGGGCGAGCCCATGTCAGCCCTGGCGCGCATGGCCGCCGGCACCCACAAGCAGATCAAGATCCACAAGGAAGACACGGTCATTCTCTCCTCCAAATTCATTCCAGGAAACGAGAAGGCCATCGCCAACATCATCAACAACCTCTACCGGCGTGGTGCGGACGTGGTTTACGAGAAGATTTCGAACATTCACGTGTCCGGGCATGCCTTCCGGGAAGAGCTCAAGATGATGATCAACCTGACCAAACCCACCTTCTTCATGCCCGTGCACGGGGAATACCGCCATCTGGTGCTGCACAAGCGGTTGGCCCGCGAGATGGGCATTCCCGACGACCGCCTGATCCTGGCCCAGAACGGCCAGATCATAGAGCTGGATGAAAAGGGTTTCCGGATTCGGGACAGCATCTGCTCCGGGCGGGTGCTCATCGATGGCAAGGGCATCGGCGACGTGGGACGCAGCGTGCTCAAGGAGCGGCGGGTGCTCTCCGAGGAGGGTTTGGTGGTGGTCAATATGGCCTTTGACGAGGAGACCGGCATCGTGGTCTACGGCCCCGATATCGTCTCCCGGGGATTCGTTTTCGAAACGGAGACGGGGTATCTGCTCCAGGATGCCCAGTGTGTGATCCTGGAAATTGTGGAGGATGTCACTCCGGATGTACCCAATCGGGTGGCTCGGATCCGCAGCCGGATCCAAACCGCCTTGCGGCAGTACTTTTTTTATACCATCGGGCGTCGGCCAGTGATTCTCCCATTTCTGGTGGAAGTTTGAAAATGAAAAAAGAAATCATCGGCATCCTTTTTTTCTTCATGGTGGTGTTCAGCCTGATCAGCCTGCTGTCTTTCGACCCGGGCGACCCATGCCTGTTCTTCAATGCCGGCGGCGACGGCAAGGTCCAGAACCTCTTCGGTGTGTTCGGCGCCAACTTCGCCGGCATTCTCGTGGGGCTGTTCGGCATCGGCGCTTTCTGGATCCCCTTGCTTTTCCTGTTGGGCAGCATCCTTTTCTTCGGCAAGGACACGGGGCGGGCATTGTTGCCATTGGCCGCCGGTGGTATTCTGCTGATCGTCACCACGGGCAGCCTGCTGGCTTTCAGGCAGGACCACTATGTGTTGTTTGGCAGCCGGTTCACAGCGGGCGGCATCGTCGGCATTCCCCTCAAGTCCTTTTTCGTCGACTATTCCAACCCGGCCGGGGGGTCTATCATCCTGATGCTGGTGTGGCTCATCGGCTTCATCATGGCCACGGGGTTCTCCGTGGTTGCATTCTACCGCCGATGCAAAACGGCCAACTCCGTGCTTTTCGAGCGTATCGCCACCATTCTGATCAAGTGGAAGGAGCGTCGCCAGAAAAGTTTCAAGCGGCGCCGGATTCTCAGGGCCGAGAAGAAAAAGAAAAAAGAGAAGATCGAAATCAAGACCCCCGATCCCAACCCGGTGCCGGTCAAGCCGGTGCCCAAACAGGCCGTTTTCGAATTCATGAAGAGCGCGTCAAGCTTTTCCCTGCCGTCGGTCAACTTTCTCGACGATCCCAAGGCGCGACCCCAATCCACCAGTGAAGAGAACCTGCGTATGCAGTCCCGGCTGCTGGAAAAGAAGCTGGAGGATTTCGGCGTCAACGGCAAAGTGGTGGCCGTCACCCCGGGGCCGGTGATCACGACGTTCGAATACGAACCGGCCCCCGGCGTCAAGATCAACCGCATCGTTAGCCTCACCGACGACTTGGCCCTGGCCCTGCGGGCCATCAGCATTCGTATCGTGGCGCCCATTCCGGGCAAAGCTGTCATCGGTGTGGAAATCCCCAACACCGATCGGGAAACGGTCCGCTTCAAGGAGATGATCCTGTCGCCCTCATTCGAACAGGTCAAGAATACCCTGACCCTGTGCCTGGGGAAGGATATCGTGGGCAACCCGGTTTCCGCCGGGCTGGAGAAGATGCCCCACCTGCTTATCGCCGGCGCCACAGGGACGGGCAAGAGTGTGTCCCTGAATACCATGATCTGCAGTCTTTTGTACAAGCTGACCCCGGACCGCGTAAAGCTGATCATGATCGACCCCAAGCGCATCGAACTGTCCATGTACGACGGTATTCCCCACCTGATCACGCCGGTGGTCACCGATGTCAAGAAAGCCACCAACGCCCTGTTCTGGGCCGTGCGCGAGATGGAGCACCGCTACGAACTGCTCTCGGAGAAGAAGACCCGCAACATCGACCAATACAACCGCAAGATCGAAAAAGAGCCGGCCGCCCCCCCTGCCGACGACGAGGAAAACCCCAAGGAACCGGCCAAACCATTGCCCTACATCGTCATCATCATCGACGAACTGGCCGATCTCATGATGGTGGCTTCCCGGGACGTAGAGGTGGCGCTGACCCGCCTGGCCCAGATGGCCCGGGCCGCCGGCATCCACCTGATTCTGGCCACCCAGCGACCGTCGGTGGACGTGCTCACCGGCATCATCAAGGCCAACTTTCCCACACGCCTGACATTCCAGGTCTCCTCCAAGACCGATTCGCGCACCATCATTGACACCAACGGGGCCGAGAGCCTGCTGGGCAACGGGGACATGCTCTTTTTGCCCCCGGGAACGGCCCGGCTCCAGCGTATCCACGGGGCCTACATCTCCGAGGCTGAATTAACTCGCGTTGTCGAATTCCTTAAAAAGCAGCAGCGGCCAGATTATGACAAGAGCGTCGTCCAGGCTCCGGTAAAGGCGGCGGAAGAGGCCGGAGAAAAGGAGTACGACGAACGCTATGACGATGCCGTGGCCCTGGTCACCCAGGCCGGCCAGGCTTCCATCTCAATGGTTCAGCGGCACCTGCGCATCGGCTACAACCGGGCGGCCAGGATCGTCGAGATGATGGAGCAGGAGGGGATCATCGGGCCGCAGGACGGGGTGAAGCCGAGGGAGGTGCTGGTGAAAAACTACGACGACATCTCCTAGTGTTCTTCCCTAAACGGCGACTTGCGGCCCAGCTCTGCGTTCTCGTATTTTTGAAATCCTCGACGTAGCGCTGCTACGCCTCCGGTTTAAAAAATCCTGCGGCCTTGATCTGAATCGCAATTCACCATTTATGAAAGCACACTGTCTTGTGCATAGGGCTGAGGGTAAGAATGAATTCCGAATTCCGAATTCCGAATTATGCGATTATTGGATTATTGGATTGAGGGATTGAGGGATTGAGGGATT
>NZ_JBFELV010000157.1:0-10018 GCF_041551955.1 Desulfosarcina sp. | reverse complement strand
TTGGTGGTCCAGTTGATCATCTGAGCGTCTCCTGCCGGCATGGCGATACCCAGCGGTTCATAGGTGAACGGGGTAATCAGCGAAACCAGTCCTTCATTGGGGTGACGAAGCAAAGAGAGCACGCAGACATGGTAATCGGCCACCAGGGCGTCCACCTGGTTTGATAGAACCATATCGACGGCTGCGTCGTAGTCCTTGGCGGTGACCAGCCGGGCGTTGGGCATCATGGTTTTGATCAGGCCAGCGGAGGTGGAACCTTCCAGGGCTGTGAAGGCAAACGCCTCGGAGTTGAGCTTTGAGGTGTCTTCGGAGGTTACCAGAGACTTGAACTTGGTCAGCAGGGCCTTGCCGGAGATGTGATACGGACCCGCAAAGGCCACTTTCATGTTGCGTTCGGGAGTGATGGTCATGCCTGAAATGACCATGTCGACTTCGCCGGCCTCCAGCGCAGGCAGCAACTCGGAAAAGGGTTTGATCACCAGGCTCAGTTCGACCCCCATGGCGCCGGCGATGTAGCTGGCCAGATCCACATCCAGGCCCATGGGCACGCCGGATTTGTCCAGCATGTTCAGCGGCGGCATATTGGCTGCCGTGCCCACGCGAAGGATGCCGCTTTGGGCAATCCGGTCCAAGCTCGAGGACGGCATGGTGCCGCTGTTGGTATGGGCACACGCGGTGGCAAAAACAAGGACAAGTACCAGCAGAAGACCACGTTTGAACTGTTTCATTGCTTTCTTCCTCCATCCGAATAAATGTTGATTGAAATTTGCTTGGCGGTTTCCTAAAAAGTAGATTGTCGGCGTGGATCGGTTGGCGAAAACAGGACCAATAGGCTTGCCAAGATCCATGTGATGGATTTCATATACCGCCTTTGCGTTCAAAAAAAACCGGGAGCCGATTTGTTTGACGCCATGATGCCGAAAGGAATAATAGTGAGTGTTCAGGCGATCTGCGGACTAAATGGCATCCGTGCAGGAAATGGTAGGTCACGTTGACTCAAATTAACACATAGCCCCAGCAGGGTCAATCAATCCGAATTGGTTTTGCTCGAACGGGCAGGCACGGATGGGACCGGTTGCCGAATGGTGCCCTATGGCGGCAAGTGGAGCGACGTTCACAGAAACGGGGCTGTATCATCCGATTTCCGGGTAGATTGTTTTTCGGCAAGGCGGGCAAATGGTGTGCGAAAAATCGGCTTCAGAATTCATGGAGACATACTCCTCAACATGCCACCATTTACCGTCTTCATCCCTGATTTTCTTGCAGCCGGAGCAGATGGGTAACAGTCCCCGGAGCATCTCGTTCTCCGCTTCCAGAACTTTCTGCTGGCTGAGGGATGCTTCAAGCTTCAGGAGCAGTTCAGCCCGCTCCTTCTCGACCTTGTGCTGAAGGGAAACATTTCGCATGACACCAAACAGAAGTGTTCGCCCGTCATCGTCTTTGAAGAACTTGGCGGTGATCTCGACCCAATAGACCGAGCCATTTTTGTGCTGCAGTTCAAACTCTGCCTTGCGCTTGATGCTTTTTCCCATCCTGTATTTGCGATGCCCTTCGGCCAAATACGCCAGGGCCTTCTGGTAGGAATTGGGCGCCAGCTGTTTTTTGTCGGGCAGGTGCTGAATCTCTTCGGCGGTGTAGCCGCTGAGGGTTTCGATGGAGGGGCTGATGTAGGTGAAACACATATTTCCGATGTCCACCACCCAAATCACGTCGACGATGGATTTTTCTATTATTCTATATTGTTTTTCGTACTTGGAAATCTTTTTCTCGATGGTTTCGCTCATCACGTCTCGCCATTCTCGGAGTAAAATGGTGTGTTCCCATAGCCTGTGAATCCCTCATCGGCTGATTGCCGGCTGATCTTTAACCGCAGAGGGTCCAAATGATGTCACCGGGTATGTTCAACCCAAAAATTATATCCCGCTGCCCGATCGTGGCGTCTACGCGCCATTGCCGTCCACCCAATGGTCCAGATGGATCGGCTGTACGATGCCGCAGGACATGGGATTCCACTGGCAGGCGGCGCTGACTTCAACCCCAGATTGGATGATGGATACCGGCCGGTCCGACGAAACAACCACGACGATGATATCCGCGTGTTCGGCGGTGAACCGCAGGGCCGAATTGTAGCGGGCGCCGCGGGCTCGGTCTTCGCCCACGATGGACCGACCATCCAACAGGCAGGCAAATCCGTGCAGGTGCATGTCGGCGCCGATATGCAGGGCGCCGTCCACCCTGAAAAGGGATTTGGCCAGGTCGAGGATGCTGGTTTCCCGTAAATCAAGGGCGCGGTCGAAGCACTGGCCTGAAATGATTATCGGCGAGGGATTGAGGTCCAGTACGAGGGTGGCGCCGTGTTTCTGGTCTTCGGCCTGATGAACCAGGGCGGCAACGATTTTTAAAATGGTGGTGCCCGTTTCCGGATCGAGGGTCGATTCCAGCAGCGCCTCTTCCAGGTGCACCAGGTTGGCCCGCCGGGTGGTGGACTGGTAGGTGCCATCGGCAAAACTGCATACCCTGTCGTCGACAACCTTCAGAAATCCGTGCCCACCCCTGAAATCGGCGGTAATGTTAAACGCTGGCAGACGGTCGACCGCGATTCCGGCCACGCAGCGGCCGTCGGAAATCAGCTTGAGGTTCGTCTGTTCAACGGCGGCCAGCAGCTTGCGTACGTGTTTGATGTTTCCCATGGTGGGCTGCTCCGCCGGGGAAAAATAGGCCAAAAACGGTATGTGGGCCAGCGTCTGGGGTTCAACAAAAACCAGATCCCCCCGCGGCCAGGCACCCTCTTCACGGGTTCGTGAGAGCTCCAGGATCGCATCCAGGATAGGGTAGATGCGCAGCCGGGTATCCCAGCCGAGCAGGACGTTCATACGGTCGACCACATCGTCGCGGACCGCATGGGTGGCGTATTCCCGCAGAAAGCTGCCCGAGATGCCGGTGTAGAACGTACTTTCACTGGCCATGTCATGGGAAAACCGCCAGGCCGCGTGCTCCAGCCAGCGCTCGGTGGGCCCGATGCTGCACATGTCCGGGTGATGCTCGGTAAACCACATCTGGTAATAGACGGATCCGGATCGGCCGCCGTAGGAGATCAGACCCGTCATCTGAAGATTCTTTTCGGGCATGATATGGCTGTATTTCAGGCTGCCGCGGTGGATGGCCGGGCGGTTGCGCCATTCCTGGTTATCGACATACAATTCCTTCAGCCGGGGCTCGTGGCCGGACAGAAGATTCTGGGGGTCGAAGATAAACATGGGGGAATCCGACCCCAAGGCGAAAACCAGGGCCGCCCGGCTGGGGCCTGAGAAGTGAGACAGACCGTCACGAAGGCCATCCAGGGTGTCGCCGATGCAATGGCAGGTAAAGGCATTGATGGTCACGGTGGTGTTCCGTCGGCTTTTGGATTCGGCAAAGGGACAATGGGAGACAATCTGTTCAGACTATTAATCGACCCCAATGTTTTTGTCAATTGACCGCCGGGAGTCTTTATGCAGCTTTCTACGTGAACCGTTTGATTGATAGGTCGTGCCTACCAGTGTGCCGTCGATGAATCCTCATTGCCTTTGCGGACCCATTCCTTACCATTGACATGGGGTATTTGGTTATCCGATAATCGGTGAAGGGTGCGGGGAAAATTATTTTTTTCTCGTCACTCCTTTTCACCATTTAAATTCCCTACGATCACAGGCGAGCATAGACACCATGGGCAGGCAACGAAAGTATGCTTTTTTGCGGTGGGTTGATTCCGAGGCAGGAATCGAGGGCATCGAGTCCGGCGAATCTCCAAAAATCGTCGACTGGCCGAGAATCACTCCGTTTATCGTGCTGCACCTGGCCTGCCTGGGGGTCGTGTGGGTCGGTTGGAGCCCGGTGGCGGTGTGGACGTCCCTTCTCCTCTACCTGGTGCGCATGTTTGCCATCACCGGCTTTTATCACCGCTATTTTTCCCACAAAGCCTTCAAGGTAGGTCGCGGATGGCAATTCTTTTTTGCCGTATTGGGCAACGCATCGGCCCAGCGGGGGCCGCTGTGGTGGGCGGGCCATCATCGTCATCATCATCGATTCGTGGATACGGAAAAGGATGTCCACTCCCCCTCGCAGCATGGGTTCTGGTGGAGCCACATGGGGTGGCTCACCTCCCGCGCCAATTTTGCGACGCCATATCGGTATGTCAAAGAGTGGACCCGTTTTCCCGAACTGGTGTGGCTCAACCGTTTCGACACGGTTGTTCCCGTGCTTTTGGTTTCAGGCCTTTTCCTGATCGGAGCGTTTTTGGAACGGGAAGCCCCGCACATGGGAACCAGCGGCGGCCAGATGGTCGTATGGGGGTTTTTTATCTCCACCGTGGCGCTCTTTCACGCCACCTGTACCATCAACAGCCTGGATCACATGTTCGGTACCCGACGGTTCGATACCCCGGATACCAGCCGCAACAATGCGCTCCTGGCCTTGATCACCCTGGGAGAGGGGTGGCACAACAACCATCACCACTATGCGGTGTCTGCCCGCCAGGGCTTTCGCTGGTGGGAAATTGACATCACTTACCTGCTGCTCAAGATCATGGCCAGGGTCGGCATTGTTTGGGAATTGCGACCGCTGCCTGAAAGGCTCCGATCCGGATAGAATGGTCTTGGGCAGGGAATTTCGCTTCCGCTTCAGACGGGGAGGATTTTATGCGCATCGCCATCATCGGCACCGGTATATCCGGGATGACATCTGCTTACCTGCTGAGCGAAGATCACGAGGTGACGGTTTACGAGGCCAAAAGCACGATCGGCGGGCACACCGCTACCGTGGATGTTCCATTAAATGGTCGCAATTGGCCGGTGGACACTGGTTTCATCGTTTTCAACCACAAAACCTATCCCCACTTTACGCGGCTGATGGACCATCTGGGGGTAGCCTCTCAGCCCTCGGTAATGAGCTTCAGTTTCCAAGACCTTAAAAGCGGACTGGTGTTCTGCCCCAGCGGTTTTGATGCACTGTTCATCCAGCGAAAAAATCTGCTGCGCCCTGCTTTTCACCGCATGCTGCTCGACGCGCTGCGCTTCCGGCGAGGGGCCCGCAAGCTTCTCGATTCAGGCGACGATCGAACAACATTAGAGACCTATCTATCAGCCCATCACTACTCCACTGGCTTCATCGACCACTTGCTGATCCCCATGGGTGCGGCTATCTGGTCAGCGGACCCTGGAATGTTCAGGCAGTTTCCGGCGCGTTATTTCATCGAATTTTTTGAAAACCACGGATTTTTGAACATTTCAGATCAACCGCAATGGCGGGTCATCAAGGGCGGCTCCCGGAACTACATCGGACCCATCACCCGGCCCTTTGCCAACCGCATCCGCCTGAACAGCCCGGTGTCAGGCGTCACGCGTTCAGCGGACAAGGTAAGCATAAAAACTGTCGATGGCCGCGTCGACAACTTTGACCACGTGGTCATCGCCGCCCACTCAGATCAAGCCCTGGCCATGCTGGCTGACCCGTCGGCGACCGAACGCGCCGTGTTGGGCGGTATCGGCTACCAGGAAAACCAAGTGGTGCTGCACATCGACACATCGGTGCTGCCTGCCAAACGGCCGGCTTGGGCCAGTTGGAACTACCTGACCCCCGAACGGTCGTCGGACCGCGTTGCCCTGACCTACAACATGAACATGCTCCAACACCTGGATGCCCCGGAGACCTTCTGCGTCTCCCTGAACATCGGCGAACGCATCGATCCGGCCAAGGTCATCCGCCATTTCGTTTACCACCATCCCATTTACACGCCCGACAGCCTGGCCGCCCGCCGCCGGCACGCTGAGATCAGCGGGGTGAACCGGACTTCCTTCTGCGGGGCCTATTGGGGATACGGGTTTCACGAAGATGGGGTGAACAGCGCACTGGCGGTGTGCCGTGCCTTCGGAAAGGAGCTGCCATGAACAGCGCCATCTACCGGGGCACCATCCGTCACCGTCGCTTCACGCCGGTTGGCAATGCCTTTCAATACCGCATCTTCTTCATGCTTTTGGACTTGGCGGAAATGTCACAGGTGTCGACCCTTCACCCGTTATGGTCGGCTGACCGGGTGAATCTGGCCTATTTTCGCCGTCGGGACCATTTCGGGGATCCTATGATATCCCTGGATAGGGCGTTGCGAAACCACGTTGAGGCGAAAGCCGGCCAGCGGCCGACGGGCCCCATCCGCATGCTCACCCACCTGCGCTATTTCGGCCACTGCTTCAACCCGGTGACGTTCTACTTCCTTTACGACAGCGGTGACTGCTGTCTGGAGACCATTGTGGCCGAGATCGCCAACACTCCCTGGGGGGAGCGCCACCTGTACGTTCTGGATGCTGCAAGCAACGTGCATCCGGACCGCCGGTGGCGGCGGTTCCGCTTCTCCAAGGAATTTCACATTTCGCCCTTCATGCCCATGAACATCGACTATGATTGGCGGTTTTCGGTTCCGTCGGATCGCCTCAACGTGCACCTGATGAATTTCCAAGATGGGGAGCCGGTTTTCGATGCCACCTTGAATCTTTACCGCAGACCGATGAACCGGCAGAACCTCACACGGATGCTGATTCTCTACCCGGCGATGACCCTCAAGGTCGTCGCTATGATCTACTGGCAGGCACTCAAGCTGAAGCTCAAACAGACCCCGTTTTATGATCACCCAGGCGAGAAGATGCGAGTGACTAAAAAAATGGAGGCGTCACCATGATCAACACAGCGATTACACCCAAAAATAAAAGCACGTCCGTATCCGGCCCTGTGGTCTCACTAAATGGCGTCGGACGTCGACTGGTCCTGGCTTTGCTGGAGAAGCTTCAATTTGGCCAGCTGACCCTAAAGGACAGCCGGATGGTGAAAACCTTCGGCCGCAAGACCCCCGAATTCGACCTCTCAGCCACCATTCGGGTCCACCGGGATGATTTTTACCGATTCTGCGCCTTCGGCGGCAGCGTCGGTGCGGGTGAAGCCTTCATGCTCGGCCACTGGACGTCACCGGACCTCACCGCCGTGGTGCGCATCATTGTCCGAAATCAACAGGTGTTTGGGGAGATGGACCAGGGATGGACCATGCTCTCGCGTCCCGTCCATCAGATCTTCCACCTGATGCGCAAAAACACACCCTCCGGCAGCCGCGAGAACATCATGGCCCACTACGACCTAGGAAACGATTTTTACCGACTGTTCCTGGACGAGACCATGACCTACTCGAGCGGCATTTTCGAGACATCGCAGAGTTCACTGAAGGAGGCATCGATTGCCAAGTACGACCGCCTGTGCAGAAAGCTGGATCTCGGTCCCGACGATCACCTGCTGGAGATCGGCACCGGATGGGGTGGATTTGCCCTTCACGCTTCAGGAAAGTACGGGTGCGAGGTCACCACCACAACCATTTCGCAGCAGCAGTACGACTTTGCCAAGGCTAAGATCGAGGCGGCAGGATTATCCGCGCGCGTCCATTTGCTGAAATCCGACTACCGGGAACTGACCGGTCAGTACGACAAGCTGGTCTCCATCGAGATGATCGAAGCCGTGGGCCACCATTATTACGATATGTTTTTCAAGGTCTGCGCACAGCACCTCAAGGAAGACGGCCTGATGGCCATCCAAGCCATCACCATCGCCGATCACGCATTTGAACAGCACAAGAATTCGGTGGACTTCATCAAACGCTACATCTTTCCGGGAAGCTGCATCCCCTCGGTGACGGCACTGCTCGAGGCCATGTCCAGATCAAGCGATCTGCGGCTGTTTCACATGGAGGACATCACCCCCCATTATGCGACCACGCTGCGGACGTGGCGCGAGCGGTTTTTCGACAACCTGGACCAGGTTCGCGAACTGGGCTTTGAAGAGGCCTTCATCCGCATGTGGGACTATTATCTGAGCTACTGCGAAGGGGGGTTTCTGGAGCGTTATATCGGCAATGTTCAGATGGTATTTTCCAAGGCTTTGACTCGGCGGCTTCCCCGCATTTGAGCAGATGACATTCCGATCAAATAAATGGTTCAACTCCCCTTTGAAATCCTTCCGGATCCCGTATTTTTCCATGTAACAGGCCTCATATAGTTGAAAAAAAATGCAGTCTGTTATGTGAACGGTGGCGAGGCTCGAGAAGGTTTGCGAAATCAAAAATAGGGTCTTGATTTCTCTTATGGTAGTGTTATTATTGCGTCAATCGAAGGTCCGTTTCAGTTTGGCGGGCCGGTTTCGTTATGAAGGTGTTGGTCATGTTCGTCCAGTGGCACCCTTTATGTATGAAGCAAGAGAATTTTTTTGAAAGGAGGGTGCCAGCATGATCAACGGCGTAGTGAAATGGTTCAACAGCAGCAAGGGCTACGGCTTCATTGAGCAGGAAGATGGGCCGGATGTGTTCGTCCATCATTCAGGTATCAATTCAAGCGGTTTCCGGTCTCTCAACGAGGGCGACCGGGTCACTTTTGAGATCGTTCAGGGTCCCAAGGGACCGTCCGCGTCCAACGTGACGGTTGTCTAAGACTTCGACCGGATCTGAAATTTATTAAGGGGGCATACGCCGGGTAATGCCTATGCCCCCTTTGTTGGCATATCCGTGACCCGTATAAAAGTCTCCTCGACCTCTCTACAGAAGAAAACCACCTCCAAGAAGTGTATAGAAAGCGGACCGACCGAATCCGTATTTGAGCCTCAATACTTCTTATTTCTGACAACCGCAGGACTGACGGATAATTAATTTGCTTTTCAGAGTGACCTCTCGCGTTGAGCGAGTTGGATCCTGAATTCTATTTATGAGTAATTCGGTGGCCGTTCGGCCGATCTCATAGGTGGGCTGCTTGATTACCGTTAGGGCCGGTAAGACAAGTTTGGCCCAGGTGGTTTCGTCAAAACTGGCAAAGGCGACTTCCTCTGGAATCGTTTTTTTGCTTTCCCGAAGCGCACGCAGTGCCCCGGCCGCCAAGAGACTGTTGCTGGTCAGGATGGCCTCGGGGGGGTCGGGTAGCTGTAACAGTTTCAGGGTCGTGTCGAAGCCGTCATCCTCCCTGGGGTTGGCATACTTGACCCAGTCAGTGGATGGCTGCAGATCATGGGCTTTTAACGCCTGCACAAAGCCCTCCCGTCGTTCCCGGCCGGTGGTGCTGCCTATGCCAAAAATGGCGCCGATGCGGCGGTAACCATGCTCAATGAGATGGGTGGTGATGGTCTCGGCCGCCTGCACATTATCGATCATTATATTATCGACTTCTGCATCGCTGACCCGTCGGTCAATAACCACCATGGGTATGTTCAACTCGGCGGTCTCTGAAAAATTATCAGCGGTGTGACGGGTTGGAGATAAAATAATACCGGCAAGATTTTCATCGCGTATCAGATGCAGATACCGCCGTTCTTTATCCGGATCCTCATCATTATTGCAGAGCATCACGCTATAGCCCTGCTCGTGTGCGGCATCTTCCACAGCCCGACCGACCTGTTGAAAGAATGGATTTTCAATATCGGAAACAATCAGTCCGATAATGCTTGATTTTTGGGATCGAAGGCTGCGGGCAACGCGGTTGGGACGGTAGTTCAGTTTTTTCACCACTTTCATCACACGGGCTTTAACTTCTTGGCGCACGTGGGGCTTGTTCGCCAACACGCGTGACACGGTCGCTGTTGATACGCCTGCTGCATCGGCAACGTCTTTTATCTTGAACATTTTAGAATCAAACTCCTGATTATCTTAATATTTAACCAAATACAAACAGCAGAAATGTAATCGTTTGCATGTTTATTGTCAATTCAAATATGCCTTTTCCCATTGACCAATTTCCCACAAGAAATACGCCATCATCACTTTATAACCAACTAACATAAAGATTTATAAACGAAAAATATCTGATTACCTGTTGATACAATGATAGCGAATGGGATCCACAAGAGACATTTTTAGTCATTATTTCATCATTTCCGGACCGCGAAAATGGATCAAGTACGCCAACCTGCCATGCAAAAAATTGTTTTTCTTACATTGGCAATATAAATGCAATTATAGAGACTGTAA
>NZ_JBFELV010000156.1:0-10037 GCF_041551955.1 Desulfosarcina sp. | reverse complement strand
CTGACTTCCTCGATCATGCGGGCGTGCCTTTTACCATCCGGCATGAATCGGAAGAGCTTTTTAGTTTTGCCGCCACTTATGACGATTCGATCATCGAAGATTTTCAGCGGATGGCGATCAAGTTCATGCGTCTGTTCAATCGTACCGGCCCGCTTTATAACTTTGGTTACTCGCCGCTGATCTGGTCATGCAAGGTGCTGAAGCATCTTTACGAAGAATTTATCGTCCCGAAGCATCAAACCATTTTCACGTTGCTGATGAAATACCCATGTGAAATGCAATTGTACGGCGAATACCTTCACTATTCCAACGCCATTCCAATGGTTACGAAAAAACCACTGTTTAAGGTTTATCATTATGATGAACAGTTTTTCAGAGAGCAGGAATTTGGGCAGAATGAACATTCCCTGTCAAAAGACTATCTAGGCATTGTAATGCAGTCCAATTGGGCCTCCCCTAAAAAAAGAACGACGGGTACTCGAATAAAGCTGTTCATTCGAAAATACAGAAAGCGCATCAAAGGGTATTTCGACAAGTAAACCGATGCAGCCTGCGCCGCACTCCCTATGGCAGAGTGAATCAATGGAACCGCTATCAGAGAAGATGGACAATCCGGAACATACTTGGAAAAGATTGAAACAGGGTGTGCTTGTCCTCCTCCTGTTCTCCTTTTTTTTAAATGCGTTCCCTCATGTAAATGCGATCAGGGACATCGCCTTTGTACTTGCGGTCATCGGCTTTCTGGCATTGGTCGTAAAAAAACGGATCCGTCCCTGCCTTGCCTCCCCGCTTTCTCTGCCGCTCTTGCTGTTATTGGTCTGGGCCTTTATCACGTCGGTGTTTGCCTACAAAACAAGCGACAGTTTTGACAGTCTCTTCTCGCATCTGTTCAAGTACCTGATTCTCTTATTTGTCACCGCAAATGTGATCGACAATCATGCGAAAATAAGGTGGTTGACACGCATTTTTATCGTTTCCACACTGTTTTTCTGTATCGGTGCTGTCGTGTATTATTACGCCATCCAACCTAATCCATGGTCAGCAAGGCTGGGTTTCAGTGCCGCGGCCCACAACATCATCTGTTTTGGCGCCAACCTGGCGGTGATTTACTCGATCTATGAATTCAAAGTTACGAAATCATTTTACATAAAATCGTTGGTGGTTGTTTCGGCTTTGGTCTTTATCGCCACCACATACTTAACCCAGTCCCGGGGGGGGATCCTGGCACTGGCGGCATCCGGGATCTGCCTTTTCCTATTGGAAAAGAAGATAAAAATACTCTTTGCGCTATTATTGATGATCGGCGTCGGCTTGATGGTCTCGCCAATTAAAGATCGATTTCTGGATTTTAAATCCATCAGCAACCAGCATCGTATTGGTGCCACCTATTATTACCTGGAGGTTTTCAAGGATCATCCGGTCATGGGTATCGGCTATGCCATCGACATCTTCGACAATGAAAACGTATATGCCAGTGAGACCTATTTTCAACGAATCCCGGAAGTCTACAGAAAAGACATCTATACGGGATTCCCACACAGCATGTTTTTAAGCATCGGTGTCCGAACGGGTGTCGTGGGAGTAGGCTTGTACCTATATCTTCTGGCGGTTTTCTTCTACATGGGGATTAAAATCGCTCTGCGTGGAGATGGTGATCCATCCAAGACCATGGCCGCCACCCTGGTGGCGGCCATGGTCATGTTCCTGGTCGGCGGGTTGTTCGAACCGGTGTTCATTCACCACCTGGACACCATATTCTTCTCGTTGCTGGCAATGATTGCAGCGCTCTGGTGCGCAGCCTTTCCCGATGCCCGCTTCCCGGGATCCGGGTTGGGGTTGGCCGGGCGCCGCCGTCAGCCATGATCCTGCCAGATTCGGGACCATTTCTCAACCGACCATTCATCCCCTTGGCTGCTGAAACCAATGGAAAATCACATGGACACCCGCCGCAGATTAAAAATCGCCGTCGCCATCAAAAATTTTGCCATCACCGGTGGTGCAGAAAAATACGCAGTGGAGATTGCCACCCGAATGGTTGCGCGCGGACACGATGTGCATGTGTATGCCCGCGAGGTCGACACCGGCCTGACCCACGGCATGACGGTGCATCGGCTGCCCTACCGCCTGCGTTTTTCCAGCGTGCTCAGTCTGTATGCCTATGCCCGACAGATCACCCAACAGATTCAACACGGCGATTACGATATTGTCCACAGCCATGACAGGGGATGTGCGTGCGATGTGGCAACCATTCACACCTTCTCTTACCTTCACAACCTGGAAACACGATCCGTATTCAAGAAGCTAAATGATTATTATCTGAGCCCCAGGGGGCGTCTGTATGGGGTACTCGAACGGAAACAGATGCGCTCACGGGCCCTTGTGGCGGTTTCTCGGATCGTTCAAGCGGATATCAAAAAATATTCGGGCAGATCGACAGGCATCCATGTCGTCACCCCCGGTGTTGATCTGGACGCCTTCAGCCCGGTAGCCGTCGACACCCAAAGGCAAGCCGATCCTGACGGACGATCCTACCCAAGCGAAGAAGGACCGATCCGTCTTTTGTTTGTGGGTTCCGAGTTCCGCAGAAAGGGGCTGGACGCGCTGCTGCGCGAACTGCCGAATAACATGACCCTCACCGTGGTGGGCAAGGGCGAACGGCGTCACCATTACCAACAGCTGGTGCATGCGATGGGGCTGGGCCAACGGGTCATTTTCGAAGGTTTGTGCGATGATGTGCGCCCATTTTATCTTGCCGCTCATCTGCTGGTCCTGCCGTCCTTACGCGAAGCCTTCGGCATGGCCGCCCTGGAAGCCATGGCCTGTGGCCTGCCCGTAGTCGTCAGCACGGCCGCCGGTGTCGCGTCTATCGTCGACAACGGTTACAACGGATTCGTGTTTTCCCATCCCGCGGAACTCAAGGCGATCCTGGAGCGATTGTCGGACCCCAACCTGAGGAAAACAATCGGCCAGAACGCAAGGCGTACTGCCATGCGCCACACCTGGGATCGTGCTGCGGAACAGTATGAGGCCCTCTATTGGGATGTTTACGACAAGAAACGAAAGGGGCGAGTCTAACCCGCCACACGGTGGGTTGTTGGTGTTCACGCTAAAATCACGACCCCGGGATCAGGATGGCCTGCTCCGGTGGCGCAAGGCTTCCAAACATTTAGCGTATTTCATGAACGAGCCGCCGGCGTTGAGCAGGGCGATCATGAATCCATCGAATCCATCCAACACCCCCAGCCGAAGTCCGTAAACCTGTACAAACGTCCACCATCCGTGCAGAAGGGGAGACCATGGGTAGGTGGAATGCCCGCGGGCGACCATCTGGGCCGCGCCGAGTGTGGAGTAACGCTGGAGCTTGTCGATCATGTCGGCATAGTTGCGAAAACTGTGATGCTCGATGACGCCGGGCAGGGGGAGCACCTTGCCGTCGGTCAGCCATTGTTCGTGAACCATGTCGTCGCTGAATCGTCCCTGCCGGCGGTCAACCAGGCGAAGCAGCGGATCGGGCCACCAGCCGCAGTGGCGGATCCAGCGGCCGTGCAGGAAATTTTTGCGTTGGAATTCAAACGCGGCTACCCCGTCCGGGGGAAAACGGACGGCCTGATGGATGGCCTCGGCGGACTTTTCGTCGACGCGCTCATCGGCATCCAGCAGAAGGATCCAATCATGGCGGCAATGGTCGACGGCGAACTGCTTTTGCGGACCAAATCCCGAAAAGGGCTGGTAAATGATCTTGGCGCCGAATTCTTCGGCAATTGCTATCGTGTCATCCGTACTGCCTGAATCCACGATGACCAATTCGTCGGCAAAGCCTACGCTCCGGAGGCAATCGGCAATGCGACCAGCCTCGTTGTGTGTGATGACCGCAACCGATACCTTGTTGGTATGTCTCATAGAACGGTTTCCCGCCGGCCTGTGGCGCTGGACGGTCCTTTCGATCGATTAAAGCGAGGCAGCGTCGAGTGATCTCAGTCGAGCTTTCTTGATTCCGTCGGGTCAGCGTTGGCCGCGTATTGCATGTTATATAATTTGCCGTACTCACCCTTGCGGGACAAAAGCGTCTGGTGGGTACCTTCCTCCACAATGCAGCCGCCGACAACCACCGCAATGCGGTCGGCGCCGGCAACGGTGGAGAGCCGATGGGCAATCACCACCGTCGTCCGTCCGTGCATCAGGTTTTCCAATGCTTTTTGAACGACGGCTTCGGCTTCGGAGTCCAGGGATGACGTGGCTTCATCCAGAATCAGGATGGGTGCGTCCTTGATCAGCGCCCGGGCAATGCACAGCCGCTGTTTTTCCCCTCCGGACAGCCGCCCGCCCAACTCGCCGATCATGGTGTCATACCCGCTCGGAAAACGCATAATGAAATCGTGCGCAAAAGCTGCCTTTGCCGCCGCGACGATCTGCGCTTCGGTGGCATCGGGCCTGCCATAGGCGATATTGTCGCGCACCGTTTCATTAAACAGAATCGGCTCCTGGGTGACAATGGAGATCTGACGCCGAAGGTCGGCCACGGCAAATTCGCGAACATCGATACCGTCGATGCGGATATGGCCGGCAGTGACATCAAAAAAGCGGGGAATCAGGTTGGCCATGGTGCTCTTCCCCCCGCCGCTCATCCCCACAAGGGCCAATACCTGACCCCGGTCGACCTTGAGATGGATGCCCTTGAGCACTTCCTGGTCGCCGTAGCTGAAATGAACATTATCAAACTGCACGTCGTGGGAACCGCTTTCAATCGGATGGGGGGAGGTGGGATCCTGGATGTCCGACGGGGTTTCGACAATATCGAAAACACGATCGGCCGCTGCCAGGCCCTGCTGAATCGAATTGTTCAGATGGCTCAGCTTCTTGACCGGGTCATATAAGAGCAGCACGCATGCCAGAAAGCTCATGAACGTGCCCGGTGTGGTCTTGCCGTCGATGACTTCCGACCCCCCGTACCAGATGACGAAGGCGATGCCCAACCCGCCAAAAAACTCCATGATCGGCGAGGAGAGGGCGCGTACAATGACCCCCTTGATTTCTAGAGAGAATAGCCGGCTGGTTCTATCGAAGAAGCGCTGTTTTTCGTGCTGCTCCATGCCGAAGGCCTTGACGATCTTGTTGCCGCTAAACGTCTCGTGCAGAAACGCGTTCATTTCGGCCATGGCCTGCTGGCATCCGGTGCTCACCCGTCTGACTTTCCGTCCCAGGAAGAAGACCGGCCAGAAAGCTGCCGGCAGGACGATGAAGGCGATGATCGCCATACGCCAGTTTTGATAGAAGATCACCGCCGTCAGGCCGATGATCGTCGAGGCGTCACGCAGGGATCCGGTGACGGCCGAAGAGACCATGGCCTTGAGAATATTGACATCGTTGGTGATGCGCGACATGAGCGTCCCGGTGCGTTCCTTCTGGAAAAAGGCCAGGGGGAGGTCCTGGATACGGTCGTAAAGCTGGTTGCGCAGTCGGCGAATGATATCTTCGCCGACATAGTTCATGAAATACTCCTGGCCGTAACTGCCCACCCCTTTGACAAAAAAAACGGCAACGACGAACAGAGGCAGCAACACCAGACCGGTGGTATCCTTATTGACGAAAATATCGTCGATCACCGGTTTGATCAGGTACCCCGTCGCGGTGGTGGCCCCCGATATCATCAGGCTGCAGCCGGCGGCGAAAACCAGGCGCCCGCTGTTCTTTTTTATCAAGGACAAGATCCGCCGATGTCGGTCCTTTATTTCCATCTTTAAAAAGTGCTTCACACGGTTTTTCCCTTTTCATCGTTCAACACACGACATTTATGAATCTGACGTGCCCGTAATTAACCCATGGGACGCCATTTGTAAATAATTCGCTTAAAAGTTCCTGGATTTAAAGGCTATGCGTGGGGCGACGGGAATCTTCCTTTAGGATAACCATTGCCAAGCGTTAACCGGCATTATATAAAAGCGGCGATCACGAACCGACCCAACGTATTTTTTTCAGCACGACCACGGGAAAGTGGTTTTTCCTGTTTGGTGAGACAACTGTCAGCGGAAGCAGAATCATGCCCTATCAAGAGATCGATCTTTCCAGAATTGAGACATACCAGGCATCGGCACGGGCTTCAAAGGTAACGACGGCGCTTGAAGGCAGCCCCATGCAACGCGGTTTGCGCATGTCGGCCTTTTTGGATCGTCTGCCGGCCGTCTTGAAAGCGGATGACCTCAAGGCCGTCGCCCGAGCCGTGGTGGGTGCCCAGCGCCTGGGAAAACCGGTGCTGGTCATGTTCGGCGGTCATGTCATCAAAACCGGCTGTGCACCGGTGCTGGCCGGTTTGGCGGCCGACGGATTCATCACCCACCTGGCGTCCAATGGTGCGGCGGCCATTCACGATACCGAACTGGCAAGGTTGGGCCACACGTCGGAGGATGTGGCTGCGCAGCTGGAAGACGGCTCCTTCGGCATGGCGTCGGACACAGCGTTTCTGGTCAACCATGCAGCCAAACGGGCAGCCGCCGGCCAGGAAGGGTTTGGTGAGGCGGTGGGGGCCCTGCTGCTCGAAGAGAATGCTCCGCATGTAAAGCGCGCCTTGATTGCCCACGCCCATCGGTTGAAGATTCCCTACACCCTCCACGTGGCCGTGGGCACCGACATCGTCCACCAGCACCCGACGGCCAGCGGGGCCGCTATCGGTGAGGCCTCGCTGAGAGATTTCCGCATTTTTGCGTCGACCGTTTCCAAACTGGGTGGCGGCGGTGTGGTCCTCAACCTGGGCAGCGCGGTGGTTATGCCGGAGGTCTTTTTAAAGGCCCTGGCCGTGGCCCGCAACCTGGGATATCCGGTCAAAGATTTCACCACGGCCAATTTTGACATGATTCAGCACTACCGTCCCGGCGTCAATGTGGTCCAGCGGCCGGTGCTGGCAGGCGGCCGCGGTTATGCGATTACGGGCCACCACGAAATCATGATTCCCCTGCTCGCCGCAGCGATTTATGAGTATGCGGAATCCGACGCCTGATGTAGGCCCCTAATCCTGGAATTCGTGTTTCTTTTGGTCAGAAAACAACGGATAAATCACTTAAGTGCTGCAAATCATGCCTGTCTATGGTATTCAATCCCACCTTTCAGCATGGCGTAGCAGGCACAACCCCCTATCCGTCACCGAAAAATGGGAGAGCAAAAAAACATGCTGAACACCATGATCGACGCCCATGTCCAATGCATGCAAAACCTCAAAACCATGGAACCGGCCTTGCGTCTGGTGGGCGATATGCTTTTGCAGTGCCTGCTCGACGGCTGTAAGATCATGATTTGCGGCAACGGCGGAAGCGCCAGTGACGCCCAGCACTTTGCCGCCGAGATCGTGGGCCGGTTTGAGAGAGAACGGCGTGCCTATCCTGCCGTGGCACTGTCCACGGATACCTCTATTCTCACCGCCGTGGGAAATGACTACGGCTACGATGAAGTGTTTGCCCGACAGGTGGATGGCCTCGGCCGACCGGGAGATGTCCTGTTGGGCATTTCCACCTCCGGTGGCTCGCCCAACGTGATCAGGGCCGTGAAGCGAGGCAAGTCCCTGGGCCTGAGGACCGTGGGATTGTTGGGAAAAGACGGCGGCGACCTTAAACGCATGGTGGATCATGCCATCGTGGTGGAAAGTGCCGCCACAGCCCGCATCCAGGAGATCCATATCTTTATCCTGCACTACTGGGCCTGGCAGATTGAGAGCGGTCTGCCCCAATTAACCGGAGATCAGGTGTGAGCGCCAATCCTTCCTATAGCCGTCTTGCCGGCCAGCTGGCACGTACCAAAGTCCTCGTGGTCGGCGATCTGATGCTCGACTGCTACTATTGGGGGGATGTGCGCCGGATTTCTCCGGAAGCGCCGGTGCCGGTGGTCAAGGTGAACGTCAATCAGAAAACCTTTCGGCTGGGAGGTGCGGGGAACGTCGCCGCCAATCTCTCCGGTTTGGGATGCACGGCCGCCGTTATCGGACTGATCGGACAGGACGCGGCGTCAATCCAACTGAAGGACCTGCTGGCCGGCGCCAACATTCAGGACCATTGCCTGGTCGATGCCAGTCGTCCCACGACCACCAAGACACGGATTATGGCCAGCAAGCAGCAGGTGGTGCGGGTCGACGAAGAGGACGGCAGCGGCATTGGCGCCCAGTCGGCCGACCGCCTGCGCACGGCGGTCGAAGCGGTGCTGCCTTCCGTGGATGCACTGATACTGTCCGACTACGGCAAGGGCATGTTTGATTCCATTGACTTCGTTCAGGCGATCATCCAGTCCTGTCGGAAGATGAGCATCCCCGTCTTTATCGATCCCAAGGGCAGGGATTGGAGTCGTTATGCCGGTGCCACCTGCGTCACCCCCAACACAGCTGAACTGGAGCTGGCCGTCGGCAGCGAGGTCAAGGGGGAAAGCGGTTTTATCCCCGCCGCCAGTGATATTCGACGGCGGTTGGGCCTGGACTGGCTGCTGGTCACCCGGGGACCCAAAGGTATGGCCTTGTTCAGTGAGGATGCATCACCGGTGATGATTGCCGCCCGGGCCCGGGAGGTGTTTGACGTGTCCGGTGCTGGCGACACGGTTATTGCCACCTTGGCGGCTTGCGTGGCCGGCGGCATGCGCTTTCCCGAAGCGGCTGGTGTAGCTAACACGGCTGCCGGTATTGTCGTGGGGAAACTAGGCACGTGGGCGGTCCGCTGGTCCGAACTGGCCGACGCGCTGCTGGATGAAGCGGAAAAGAAGCCGGCGTCGACGCTGTGGAAAGTGGCCGACGTCCAAGAGGCCTCTGCGCGGCTCTCCCGGTGGCGGCAGGCGGAGCAGCGGATTGTTTTTACCAACGGCTGTTTCGATCTGCTGCATCCCGGTCATGTCAGCCTGCTTCACCAGGCCCGGCAATTGGGGGACCGGCTGATCGTGGGGTTGAATACCGACGCGTCCATCCGACGGCTCAAAGGGGAACAGCGACCCATTCTTTCGGGACAAGATCGGGCCGCCATTCTCAGCGCGCTCGAAGACGTCGACATGGTGGTTTTTTTTGATGAAGACACCCCATTGAATCTCATCGGACAACTCAAACCGGATATTTTGGTCAAAGGTGCGGACTACCGGGCTGCCGACGTGGTCGGCAAATCGATCGTCGAGTCTTATGGCGGCCAAGTCCGTCTGGTGGATATCCTCCAGGGGCACAGCACCACCGCCATTGCAAACAAATTGTCCGGCAAGGGAACCCAAAGATAAAAAGGAGATCGTCATGGCCATCAACCAGGAACTGCTTGACATCCTTGCCTGTCCCCAGTGCAAAGGGGAAATCCACCTCAACGACGCCGAAGACGGACTGATCTGCGAAGCGTGCCGCCTGGTTTATGAAATCCGGGACGACATCCCCATCATGCTGATCGAAGAGGCCAAGCCGCTTAACCCATGAGTCTGCCCCAGCCACCTACGCCGGCCAAACTGATTGTGGGTTTTTTCGTCAAGGAAAAGACGCTTGCCGAGGATATCGCCCAAGCGTTGCAGGACCGGTTGGGCCCCGTCGACATGATCAGCGCCTGGATCAATTTTGATTTTACGACGTACTATGAAAAGGAGATGGGGGCACCGCTGAGTCGGCGGTTGATCGTTTTTAAAAGGCTTGTCGAGCAGACCGAACTGGCCGCGATCAAGCGGATGACCAATGCGGTGGAACAAACCTACCAGCGGCAAGGGCAGCGTCGGGTTAATATCGATCCGGGATATCTAGTGCCCGAACGATTCGTTCTGGCCACCGGGAAAAACTTTACCCATCGTATATACATTGGCCAAGGCATCTATGCGGATCTGACGCTGATCTATCAAAAAGGGGCCTTTCGCACGCTGCCGTGGACCTACCCGGACTATGCCGACAAGCACCTGATTGACTTTCTAACCCTGGTCCGGAAAAAATATATGCTGGATGTAAAGCAAGGGGAACAGCCATGATCAAGAGCATGACCGCTTATGCCCGGTCGGAAAAGCAAACCGCTGCCTACACCGTTCGTGTGGAAGTGCGTACATTCAACAGCCGGCATCTG